>JBJEBS010000148.1:0-4693 GCA_051870275.1 Candidatus Cryptobacteroides sp. | reverse complement strand
AGAACGCACAAATCTTTAAATTATAGGTAAATTATTCTTGCGAAACTTGAGAGGAAATGTATCGGACTAATACTTGTGGAGAGCTGAGGCTTTCCGACAAAGGCAAAAAGGTAACCTTGGCGGGTTGGGTTCAAAAATCCCGCAAACTGGGAGCTATGACCTTCATAGACCTGCGCGACAGGTATGGAATAACCCAGCTGGTGGTAAAGGCAGACGCAGAAAAGGAACTGTTAGAATTGGCCGAGTCACTTGGAAGAGAATTCGTTATCCAGGTCAAAGGCGAGGTGCTGGAAAGGGAAAGCAAGAACCCTAAACTACCCACCGGCGAGATAGAAATCAGGGTGGAAAGCATCAACATCCTGAACAAGAGTGTCACCCCTCCTTTCACCATCGAAGAGAACAGCGACGGAGGCGAGGACCTCAGGGCCAAGTACCGCTATCTGGACCTGCGTCGTCCGCCTCTGCAGCGCGCCCTCGCCCTTCGCCACAGGCTCGCCCAGGAGATCAGAAGCTATCTGGACGCCCAGGGTTTCATGGAGATCGAGACTCCATACCTTATCAAATCCACACCAGAGGGTGCCCGCGACTTCGTGGTTCCTTCACGTATGAATCCAGGCCAATTCTATGCCCTCCCTCAGAGCCCTCAGACCTTCAAGCAGCTGCTTATGGTGGCCGGCTACGACAGGTATTTCCAGATAGTGCGCTGCTTCCGCGACGAGGACCTCAGAGCTGACCGTCAGCCTGAATTCACTCAGATAGACTGCGAGATGAGTTTCGTGGAGCAGGAGGATGTACTGAACACCTTCGAGGGAATGATGAGGCAGATGTTCAAGAACGCTATAGGAGTGGAGATAGCCGAGAGGATTCCTCGCATGAGCTGGTACGACGCCATGGATTTCTACGGTTCTGACAAACCGGACATCCGCTTCGACATGAAACTCCACGAGATTACTTCTCTGGTTCAGGGACATGGATTCTCAGTATTCGATTCCTGTGAATATGTGGGCGCCATAGCAGTGAAAGGCTGCGCCGACTATACCAGAAAGCAGATTGACGAGTTGACCGAATGGGTTAAACGTCCTCAGGTGGGAGCCAAAGGACTGGTTTACATCAAATATAACGAGGACGGCAGCTTCAAGTCCAGCATAGACAAATTCTACAGCCCTGAGCAGCTCGCACAGGTGGCCGAAAGCCTGGAGGCCCAGAAAGGCGACCTTATCTTGATTCTCTGTGGTGCCAAGCGCAAGACCCAGACCCAGCTCGGAGTACTTCGAATTGAACTTGGGAACAGGCTTGGCTTGAGAAATCCTCACGAATTCGCACCGCTCTGGGTAGTGGATTTCCCTCTTTTGGAGTGGAGCGAAGAGGACCAGAGGTTCTACGCCATGCACCATCCTTTCACAGCTCCGAAGCCTGAACACGAGGCCTGGTTCTATTCCGACAAGAAAGAAGACCTGGAGAGAGTCTGCGCTAATGCCTATGACTTCGTGTTGAACGGCACCGAACTGGGAGGCGGATCCATCCGTATCCACAATGCCGACATGCAGCGCAGGATGTTCGATGTCCTGGGTATCAGCAAGGAGGATGCAGAATATAAATTTGGCTTTATTATCAATGCGTTCAAGTTCGGAGCCCCTCCTCACGGAGGTCTGGCTTTCGGATTTGACCGAGTATGTGCCCTCTTCGGCGGACAGGAAAGCATCAGGGACTATATCGCCTTCCCTAAGAACAACCAGGGTCGCGACGTGATGATCGATTCTCCAAGCCTTATCGACCAGTCTCAGATGGATGAACTCTGCCTGCAGAGCACAGCCGAAAACAAGTAATGTTAAAAAAAGAATTCAATTACTCTCTCAGTGCGCAGAATACCTTCAGAATGAAGGTGTCCTGCGCCTGTTATATCGAATATGACAGCATAGAGGAGCTTAAAAAGCTAGATTTTGACAGTCTGCCTCAACCCCTCATCAGTATAGGCGAAGCCTCGAACATTCTCTTTACGGGGGATTTCAAGGGGACAGTCCTTCGTTCGCGGATAGAGTATATCAAATACTTCGACGTAGGGGCTGACACTGTGCCGCTGGCCGTGGGCGCCGGCGTGAAGTGGGACGATCTGGTGAAGAAGTGCTGCGAAGACAAGCTCTGGGGTATGGAGAACCTCTCGCTTATCCCCGGGACAGTAGGAGCTGCGGCCGTGCAGAACATAGGCGCCTACGGCGTGGAGGCCAAGGATATCATAGCCGGAGTGACTTGCTTCGACCTTAAGAGCAGGGAAAAGACCGCATTCAAAGTGCAGGAATGCAATTACGGCTACAGGGACTCCATCTTCAAGCAAGAAGAATTCAAAGGAAGATACATAATTACGGGAGTTCTGTTCAGACTCTCCCGAGTGGCTTGTCCGAAGATAGAATACGGAGCCTTGAAATCAGCTTTCAGCCAGAGCCCGAGCGAGCCTATGCAGGTAAGAGAGGCGATTATCCGGATTCGTAATTCCAAACTGCCTGCTGTTGAGGAGATCGGCTCGGCAGGATCCTTTTTCAAGAATCCTATAGTAAGCCCTTTGAAATTCGCCCAGATCTGCGAAGGCTATGAGACTGTGCCTCACTATCTGCTTCCTGGAGGCTTCGTGAAAATTCCGGCGGCCTGGCTCATAGAGCAATGCGACCTGAAAGGGGCCAGCGTAGGCGGAGCAGCAGTCTATGACAAACAGCCGCTGGTGCTGGTGAACCGCAGCGGGGAGGCAAAGGCCGAGGAAATATTGGCCTTGGAAAAAATGATAACAGATGGGGTACAGGAGAAGTTCGGAATCGTCCTGCAGCCGGAAGTGGAACATATTTGAATATAATATATGAGCTCATTCATTATAGACGGAGGTTACAAACTTAGCGGAAGCATTAGCGTCCAGGGCGCGAAAAACGAGGCCCTGGAGGTGCTGAGCGCCGTCCTTCTGACCAGTGAAAGCGTCAGAATCAGTAACATACCAGAGATTTTGGACACCCTTAACCTAATCAAGCTGCTTGAGAATATGGGGGTGGAAGTGACTAAACACGATCGCGGAGATTACTCTTTCCGCGCCGCCAAGATCGATCTCGACTATGTATTCAGCGCCGATTTTGTAAAGAGTTGTGCCAAGCTTCGAGGCTCGGTGATGATAGCCGGCCCTCTGCTCGCCCGTTTCGGACGGGCTTATTTCCCGAAACCTGGGGGCGACAAGATAGGGCGCCGCAGGGTGGATACCCATATAGAAGGCTTCACCCGCCTGGGTGCTTCCTTCGACTACGATAGCCAGATTCACGCCTATCATCTCACTGCTCCTCAAGGACTTAAAGGGGCTTACATGCTTCTGGACGAGGCCTCTGTCACCGGCACGGCCAATATTCTTATGGCGGCTTGTCTCTCTGAAGGAGTGACCACCATCTACAATGCCGCCTGTGAGCCTTACGTGCAACAGCTCTGCAAAATGCTCTGCAGGATGGGGGCGAAGATAGAGGGAATTGGCTCGAATCTTTTGAGGATCACAGGCGTTAAGAGTCTGGGGACTTGCGAGCACCGCTGCCTTCCGGACATGATAGAGGTGGGGTCCTTTATAGGATTGGCAGCCATTACGCGCAGTTCGATAACGATAAAGGATGTACATTATGAGGAACTTGGCATAATACCGGACAGTTTCAGAAGGCTGGGGGTGAAATTGGAGCAGAGAGGGGACGATATCTTTATCCCTGAGCAGGAATCCTATGAGATAGAGTCGTTCATCGACGGCTCCATTATGAGCATCTCGGATGCGCCTTGGCCTGGACTGACTCCTGACCTACTCTCTGTGATGCTGGTGGTGGCGACCCAGTGCAAAGGCTCCGTACTCATTCACCAAAAGATGTTCGAGAGCAGGCTATTTTTCACTGACAAACTGATAGATATGGGGGCTCAGATTATTCTCTGCGACCCTCACAGGGCTGTAGTGATAGGCCATAACCATCAGCATGAGCTCAAGCCTGGGAAGATGTCTTCTCCGGATATACGTGCGGGTATAGCCCTGCTGCTGGCAGCCCTTTCCTGCAAGGGGCGTTCAGTCATAGACAATATAGACCAGATAGACCGCGGATATGAATCCATCGACCAGCGCATGAACTCCTTAGGTGCCCATATTCAAAGAATCGATTAAATTATGAATTTACTGTTAAGCCTTATCCTATCCATAGCTTTGGGGGCTACGCCTTCAGTTAGCTGGAAACTCAGTCCTGAGACAAGTGAACACACTATCGTTCTCGAAGCTTCGATCCCTAATGGAGCCTACCTGCATCCTTTAGGGGAACACTATAACGCAGTTCATCTGGATTTTACTCCTGATGACTCCTACGAACTCGTAGGCCCTGCCTATGATTCCTATACCCCAAGCGAGTATAAGGGAGAGGTGGTCGCTACTGGCAAATACAAACTGTGCCAGGATATTAAAATATTGAAGAAGAAGGCGGACATCAAGTGCTCCGTTAGCTGGCAGGTCTGCCAGGGAGACGACTGTTTCGCTCTAGAAGACAAAGAGTTCAAGACGGAACTGAAAGCCAGTGCTCCAGCGAAGGAGTCTTCGGGGAAGAGCCTGTGGGGACTGATTCTGGAGGCCATTCTCTGGGGCTTCGCCATGCTGTTGACTCCTTGCGTCTTCCCTATGGTGCCTATGACCATCTCTTTCTTCCTGAAAGGT
>JBJEBS010000147.1:0-17913 GCA_051870275.1 Candidatus Cryptobacteroides sp. | reverse complement strand
ATCTGACCCTTCTCCTAAATCCTCTTCCTCAGGACGAGGACTTTGTCGATGCTATGGCATCTCCGTACATAGGTAGTTTCGCAAAAGCGAAACTTAAGTAAACCTAAAAACCTGCGAATTTACAAAATAATTGCGTCAATATAAAGATGCAAAAGCGGATGAAGCGGATCATCGGTATAAAAAGTCACCAAAATGGTATTGTCACTATCCTTCTCGAAATTCTCCGTCTTCACATTAAAGGCCAATTCCCAAGCCTCCCCAGGACCGATGCTTCCCGCCGCCACACTGCTCTCCACTTTCCTTCCGTCGTACTCCACCTTATATATCTCCAGACTGCTCTTCCCCTCATTTCTAAGCAGATAGCTCACCACCATCTGCTCCCCCTTCTGCGTCGGCGCGCTCTCAGTGAGAGTCTCCAGAACTGCCCTTCCCGCATTAGCCTTCCTCTCCTCGCTCCAGGAATCGAAGTTTTCCTTCGTGGTCGCCAGGAACTTTAGAGCCTCTCCCGCCTTCTTCGAATTCACCACCGGCGTCGCGAGATATATGTTCTTGCCCCACAGCTTTCTGCTCGCCTTCACGCTCACCGACACCCTCGCCGTCTCCCCCGCCTTAATGCTCAGCCTCTGCGGATAGATGCTCAGCAGCGGATCCACATCCGTCCAGGCCAATTCCAGCTCCTCCTCCGAGACATTAGCCACAGTGAAATCCGTACTCTTCTGCTCTCCCTGCGATAGATTCCCTATCTTCACCTCCCCTTTCTTCAGGCCAATTCCCTCAAAATGAACAGGATAACTTTCGGCCAATGCCGGCTTGCTCCTGAAGACCTCGCCCCTGATTCTTAAAATCAAAGGCTTTTTCACCCCTTCGAAATAGACCGAGATGCTCTTGTCGAAGACCTGCGGGCCCTCGTCATTAGAATAGACCACATGAATCTTCGCCAATTCCCCGCTCTCGAAAGAATCTCTTGGCCAATCCACACTTGTGCATCCGCATGTCTTGACCACATTGAGGATACGCTGCGGCTTTCCGCTGACATTCTCTATGCTGAAGTCGCATTCGAGCGCCCCGTCCTTTACCGTAACATCGCCCCAGTCGTGCACCATTTTGTCCACGACGACTATGTTTTCGAAGCCTATCCCCGATAGTAGGGATAATATTATACCTAATAATAGCGTTTTCATCTTGGCAAATTTACTACAAATTATTACTTTTGTAGTCTTGAAACGATTAAAAAATTTTTACTATGGCTTACAAAATTTTAGCAGACACCTGTGTAGCTTGTGGAACTTGCCAGGGCGAGTGCCCATCAGGTGCCATCAAGGAAGGTGACGTTTATTCTATCGATCCTGAGGTTTGCATCGACTGCGGTTCTTGCGCAGATGCTTGCCCTACAGGAGCCATCGTTCCAGGCGAATAATCCATCACCAGAGACAAAGTGGGGATAAGTTCGTGCTTATCCCCCTTTTTTATTTTATACCGTATCTGCGAAGTATCTTCAGCAGAGGTTTTTCTATGCTCCTCTCCCAGAGCGTATAACCATAATCCCCCGGGTGAATCCCGTCCACGCTGCTCTCGTGATCAGGGGAAGTGGCATTCGTACTGTCTATATAATAGACATTCTTATACTTCTTGCAAGCCTCTTTCATCAGCCTCTCAGCAGTCTGGGCCTTGGCCCTCTCCAGAGAATCCGCCTCGGTATTGAAGTTCCTCTGCTCGCGATAGATGCTGGCCAGAAAGATCAGAGGAATATCCGGATGGGCACTCTGCACTTTCTCTATGAAAGGAAACAGCCTTTCTTCCATCACTTCAGGACGAGGGTTAGAGAAGGCATCGAAGACCAGGGCATCTACCTCGGCATCGCAGAGCACATCGGCGAAGTAAGACTGGAGCTTACAGTTCCCGCTGCAGCCCAGGCTAAGCATCTGAATTCCAGTTCTTCTGGTGAACTGAGCCGGATAAGTCATACCAGCTCTGCTGGTACTGATACCGTGGGTGTAACTGGAGCCGAAGATCCCTACCCTGTATCTGAACGGAGACTCTATGGCCTCTATCACGGCTCCTTCATCCACTCCTATCTGTACGCTGTATAATTCGGAATAAATCGGAAGATACAGCAGGCACTCCTTCATACTCCCATCCATCTTCTTGATAAGCACCCTGTTATCCGAAGCATTGGAAGGCTTGGTAGCACCCGATGCAGCCCATAGCCAATCCTCACCTTTCCGGATATACAGATCGTAGCCTCTGTAAGATAAAGGCATGGTATTCACTCCGTTATACTGATAGCCGTACTCCGTCTTCACAGTAATGGTCGAAGAATTGGTTCTAAAGACCACCGCCAGTCCCGAAGGGCATCTGACTTGAATGTTCTCCTGCTTGGTAAATCCCTTATAGACAACAGTATCTACCCTATGATAAGGATTAGGAGTGTCTATAATCTTACCTATCAGAGTAAGATCGCTGGCCTCAGTAAACTTCAGATTCTGGCCGCAAAGGGAAAAAGCCCCCAGCAGCAGAGCGGTAATAGAAAGCAATATCCTTTTCATAGCTCAAAGATAATCATTTAGTCAGAATTTCAAGAGCATTCAGATCTCCCAAATACCACCTTTCCCGAAAAGCCTCTCCGAGAACTCTTCCAGATAGCCCAGCCTGAAAAGTACATCCATCCCGGTAAAACGGCTGCGCATAAAAGGTATAAAATTCAAGGTGTCCCGCAGTTTCGGCCTGCTCACACATATCATCTCCGGCTCGTAAGGCGCTCCCACAGCCTTCAGGTCATCATACACTTCCCCGAAAGGAATTATCTGCGCCCTTATCTGATTCTTTAATGTAGGCCAATTCTCTTTCAAAGCCCTTATCTGAGCCTTTAACCCTTCTGCATCCACCCATTTGGCCCTCGTCTCCTCGAGGCATCTTTTCAGGTGTCCGGCTTTCCCCGAGCAAAGCTGTCTGATATGGGCTTCCATCTCCTCCCAGCTCGGCCATTTTCGGGCCAATTCCTCCTCGTTCACCTCTACGCCCTTTTCCAGCAGGAACTCCAGGGCGGCAGTGCTTACCAGAGTGCCTATACCCACCTTGAATCCGTGGCTTACGTGCGTTCCATCGGGATAACTCAGAGTTTCCATATCCCAGAAGTGCGAAAACTGGTGTTCGGAGCCGGAAGCGGGGCGGCTGCTTTGCAGCGCCTGCATGGCGAAGCCACTCATCAGAAGCCCTTCACAAAGGGCTTCTGTCGCTTCCGGCTCCCCATCCCTCACTGCCGCAGGCCTGCTAAGGGCCTCCTTCAGACCCTCCTGAACCAGCTCCCAGGAGAAAGTATCCACTTTCTCAGCCCCCACGCAGTCTGCGAGCAGCCAGTCCGCCGCCGCGGGAATCTTCGCGATGAGGTCTGCATAGCCGCTGGCACACAGGTCCTTCGGAGCCGCGGCGGCGATACGGCTGTCCATCAAGAAGGCGTAAGGGGCAGGACAAGAGAAGGTCTGCTTGTTCCCATCCTTAGTAATGGAGGCCCCGTAAGCTGTAAATCCATCCATGGAAGCTGCCGTGCCTACGCACATGTATAGGCAGCCAAGCTGGCCGCAGACGTATTTGCAGAGGTCATTGATAACTCCGGAGCCTACGGCGACGGCTATCGCCTCGCTCTGGGAAAGCTGCTCCTGCAGTCTTTCCACGAAAGTCCACTCCGCATAAAAATGTTCATCTTCAAAGATATAGGCAGGCTCCTGAAGAATTCCGCCCCTCACAAAACTACGGCTCACGGCCTCTCCGGCTGCCTTCCAGGTGTTCTTGTCTGCCACTATAAGGGCCTTCTTTCCAGGGAAGGCCTGGGCGAAAAGTTCGGCGCTCTTATCTACTACGCCCGCTCCGAGAATACAGTACCTGGTATCTGTAGTTCTCTGTAATGCTCTGTCTATCTTATTCATATGCTCAAATTCTTATTCGCACATTTCTTTATGTTTATCTGACCCTTCTCCTAAATCCTCTTCCTCAGGAAGAGGGCTGCAGAGCCTCACCGAGGCTCCTTCCCTGTGAGCTTTATCCTTCGACTTATCCTTCAGCCTATAAGCCACATACCATTGCTTATCCCCAACTTTACAAAAGCCCGTAGCCGCCGCAGGATAATGCCAGCCCTTCTCCACCTTCAAAGTCTTGTAATCCACCTGAAAGAAAGACCAGTTAGGATATCCAGGCTTTTCCCCAGGATATACCGCCAGCAGCAACTTATTCGAGGAAGCATCCCAGGCCATATTCTGAACCCCATAACGGGTATTGCCCGTAGGAATGAAAAGTTTGTCTTCGATAGTATTCAAATCCGAAAGGCTGTACCGCAGAATCACCTGATTGTCATTATCAGTGCGGCTGATATCGGAATATATACCGTAAGCCAGCAGCAGTTTATTTTCCGCTATACAGATTCCGTCTATACCCGAGCAGCCGAAAGCCTTGGAATCATAATCCTTTTTAGCCTCGATTACTTCATATAATTGCATATTCTGGGACGCCCCCTCCAGTATGGCATCCGGATCGAACTCAGCTATATAAAATCTGGAATCGGAATAGCCTTCCTGCTTCAAATCCTTGGATATGCTGCTTCCGATCTCATCTCCCTTGCATTCGAGAGAGGCATAGATTTTTCTCGAAAATGGATCGAAACACAGGGCCCCCAGATGGCCGTGGATGCGGTCCACACTACAGAGAATCTCCCCATATTTGTCACATATAAGAAGCCTGGTAGTAAAACTCAGATACATTCTCTGCTTCTCCTCGTCCCAGGCTATACCCTGGACGTGCCGGCTCTGATCCTCTATCAGAATCTGAGGATTCAGACTAAGCCTCTCCCTTACTTCCTTCCAAGAATAATAATAGCCATTCCGAGCCTTCAATCCATTCAACTTGCAAGCCCTTTCATTTACCAGACAAAGCAGCAGGACATCTTCCCCACAGCTATAGAAGATTAGCTGAAGATTGGCCGCCATAGGGATATAGTCCGAGATGCTGAAATCCTCCAGGTCCTGCAGGCTGCGCTCTTCCAGGCCCTCCACGCCCAGACGGCACATCAGGCTCAGAAGAGGAGCATCGTGTCCGAAACGCAGGTCTATCTGCGGTCCATCTCCGAGCAGGGAGGCGTCGGCCCTTAGGCAGATGTCATCGCAGAGTCTCTGGCAAGAGGCCATCCTCTCCAGGCCCCATTCACTGCTCCGAGCGCAGAAGCCATAGAGATAGTCCCTGTTCACTTCAGAGCAGATTCGAAGCAGTCCTGAAGGAATAAATCTCTGAATATCAGCTTCGAATGGCAGGTTAGGACACATTCCTGCGACAAAATAAAGAGCATCGAAAAAATCCGTGGCACTGCAGGTATATGACAGGGCCTCGGAAGGTTCACGAAAGTAATCAGACAGATACAAAGTACTGTCCTTTAAGGCTTTCCTAAGACTTTCTTCCTTCCTCTCCAGAAGGTAGGAGTCCATCTGCTTCGAATTATAAAAGTTCAGAACAGTATTATTCTCCTGTCCGCACAGAGTATCTATTTGCAGCGATGGATACAGACAGTGGAGCTGCCCCGTAAAGGAGTTCATACTCTGACGGCATCTCTGATAAGAAGTGCTGCGGGCACTGACTGCAAGTTCACGACTGCCGGACGACGCAGCCGACGAAGAGAAAAACGCAGGATGCCTGAGCGTCATCCGGGAGGCTATGCCTGAGTGCTGCTCTTCTCCCAGAGGGCACAATTCTCCGTAATGCTGCGAGACATAAGGATATATCTTAAGCAATTCAGCATATAGGGAATCTCCCCTTTCTGTCAGAAGGGCTTCTTTCGAAGCAGTCTCGAAGACCTGCAGCAGGGATTCGAGCCTATAGGGCTTGTTATCTGTTCTGGAGCCGTGCCTTCCATAATGACTCAGATAGACTTCCTCATAGCCTTCGGGTGGAGAAGGCAGATGCTCATATTCATAATGATAAGGAGTCATCTCATTGAAGATGCCCCCTATGGCCAGCAGCAGTATATAAAGTGCTTTCATCTGTCTTTTAACTCAAGTTTCGCAAGTATATAATTATCTAATATTAAGAGATTTGTGCTGCTTGCAAACTTATATCTTTTAAGTTTTACAAGAAATAAATCGACACTTATCTGTAAGACAGGTATTTAAGATATCTTTCAGAGTGGTCTTCTCCCGAAGGCTCGAAGATAAGGGAAGTCTTGGGACAGAGGGCCTTCTGGGCAGAAAGCAGGTCAGGATAGAGTCCGGCAGCTACGGAAGCGCAGATGACGGCACCCAAAGCACAGGACTGGGGATGGGATGAGACCTCAACTCTATGGCCCAGCACATCCGAGAGGAGCTGCATTATGAAATAAGACTTGGCAGAGATACCGCCTATGGCGACATAGCGGGAGGCACAGATGCCGTAGGCTCCCAGATGATCCACGATGGCTTTAATGCCGAAGGCATTGGCCTCGACGAGGGCATAATAAAGAGCTTCGGGGCTGGTGGACAGGCGTATGCCGCTGAAACTCGCACTGGCTCCAGGCTCAGGTGCAGGGCTGCGCCGGCCATTCAGCCAGTCAGTGCAGAGAGGTAGCTCGGGGCTGAGGCTAAGGGAATTGGCCGAATCATTGAGTTCTGAAAGAGGGCGGCCGCTAAGACGCGAGAACCAGGCGAAACTGTCTCCGAAGGAAGACAGGCCCATCTCGAAACCTTCGAGACCTGGAATGATAGTGCCTTCAGCCTGGCCGAATACTCCTGGGACGGCTTCAGGATGAGAAGCCACCGCCATAATGCAGGCGGAGGTGCCGAGATTGAAAACCATAGTGTCGGGGCTGCAGGCACCGGCTATGGCCCCGCTATGCGCATCGACATTCCCTACGGACACTATCACATCTTCTTGCAAGCCAAGTCTTTGAGCCCAATAAGCAGAGAGCTTGCCGCAAGGGCTGGTGGAATAATGGCTGTCCTCTCCCAAGTTCCTTCGGATACGGGCCATCCCGGGATGTAAGCCTTCGAAAAACTCTTCGGGAGGATAGCCTTCCCACTGCTCGCTCCACATCTGTTTGGAGGCAGCAGCGCAACGGCTCTTCCGGAATACTCCCGTGAGTATCAGAGGAATAAAGTCGCACAGCTCCACCGCGAAGGCTGCCTGCCGAGCTACGAGAGAATTGGTTCTCAGGACATGCAGGACCTTGGACCAATAATTCTCGGCAGAATAGATGCCTCCGCTGTGAACGCTGTATTTTCCAGCCCTGAGGCTAATCTCTTCAGCCTCTCGAAGGGCCGTGTGGTCCTTCCAAAGCATGAACATGGCATCAGGGTCTTCTTCGGAGATGAAGCTGAAATCTTCCTTTAACAGGATGGGGGTGGAAGCGGTGGCATCCACCCCTATAGCCAGCAGTTTTCCACCCGAAGGGCAGGCTGAGACCATCTCTTTTAAAAGATATTCAGTCACTTCCAGATAATCCAAAGGACTCTGTCTGTATCTGGACTCGCTTTCGTCAGAATATAGTCTTTTCGACCAGCGGGGATAATTCATCGCGGCCTGCACGAGAATCTCTCCGCTGAGACCGTCCACGAGGATGGCCCTCCCCGAATCGGAGCCGAAATCCAGACCTGCCAATAGTTTTCTCATAGCTCTATTTTGACTTTTGCAGAAATGTTTCTCGAGGAATTGCCCACAAATATCGTGTGACTGCCTTCGTTAGTGTGCCATCTTCCTAGCACCTCGTCCCAGTATGCGAAATCCTCCCTTTTCAGGCTGAAACTAAGGCTCTTCTTCTCTCCCGCCTTAAGGGATACCCTTTGGAAATCCTTCAGTTCCTTTTCAGGCCGCAGGACTGTAGGACTGTCTTCTCCCAGATATATCTGGACCACTTCGTCCCCGTCCACAGAGCCTGTATTTTTCACGTTCAGGCGCAACTGCCAGGTATCCTTATCCTTGCGGCTAAGTTTCACATCGCTTATCTCGAAAGTAGTGTAGGATAGGCCGTGACCGAAAGGAAAGAGAGGCTCTATACCCTTGGTATCGAACCATCTGTAACCCACCAGCACCCCTTCGCTGTAATTCACGTCGAAGAATTTCACCATCCTCTCATTATACGGAGCGGCTATAGGCTGCAGACTCATATGCTCCGGCACGGTATCCCAGCCAGGATAATCCTTGAAACGGTAGCCAAAAGTCATAGGGAGCTTGCCCGAAGGATTCAGCTTGCCGCTGATAATCTCCGCCTCCGCCTGCGAGCCTATTTGCCCTGGGTACCAGCCCAGCAGTATGGCCGAGCACTTGTCCACCCAGCGGCTCATATCTATGGCTGAGCCTATGTTAAGCACCACCACACTGCGTTTCGCGTTGTCCAGCACCATATTTATGAATTCCTCTTCTTTGGAGGCCAATTCAAAAGGCCTTTCGTAGTTCTCCGAATCTGTAGTGCCCACCGAGAGTATCACCACGTCCGCAGCCCTTACCTCTTCCGCGCTCGGCTGCTTGACACAGAGCAGTGCGTCCCCATACTCTGCCTCCAAGGCATCCTTAAGACTCACCCTGTCGTAGCCTTCCACCAGGGAAGAACCCTTTCCGGCGGCCAGCTCATCCACGAACTTGCCGCAGAGCAGTACTTTTCCCACTTGACCTGGCCTCAAGGGGAGCAGCCCGTCGTTTTTCAGAAGGGTAGTTCCCTCTCTGGCGGTCTTAAGGGCCGTCTCCAGATGCTCTGGCATCCTGTCCAGAAGCTCAGGCATATATTTCTGCCTGTCGTAAAAACCCATAGCTATGGATGTGGCCAGAATAGGACGTATCATATTGTCCAATTCCTCTTCGCTTATCTTCCCAGCGTCCAGCAGGTCTTTCACGCTGTAACCGAAATCGAAATTCCCGGGCATCTCTATGTTCTGCCCGCTGTGAATCATCTCTTCCAGATCCCAGATGGAATTCCAGTCACTCATTATCAGCCACTTGAATCCCATCTGCTGACGCAGAAGACCCTTGAGGGCATATCTGTTCTGCCCCATATGTATGCCGTTCACCTGATTATAGGAAGTCATGATGGACATCACTCCCGCATCTATACACTTCTGGAAAGCAGGCAGATATATCTCCATCGCAGCCCTTTCGCTGATAATGGAATTCGAACTCTTGCGGTAGAACTCCGAATTGTTCCCGTAGAAATGTTTCACACAGGCGGCAGTCCCCGTGCTCTGCAGACCCTTCACATATTCCGCAGCCAATTCTCCTGCCAGATATGGGTCCTCGCCCATGTATTCGAAATTCCGGCCGCACTGAGGTTGCCTCGCGATATTCACCCCAGGGCCAAGCAGGAACTCAGTGCCGTTAGCCCTGCATTCTTCCCCTACTGCGCGGCCGTACTCTGCTGCCAGGCCCCTGTCGAAAGTGGAGGCCAGAACTATAGTGGCAGGAAAAGAAGTGGATTTCTCAGGAAGAGTAATGAGCTTGGGGTCCCTTCCGGTCTTGGGGATACGGATTCCCACAGAGGCGTCGGTCATATACAGGGCCGGAATGCCTATCTCCTCGAAACCCTGGATAAAGAAGCGCTGATGGCCCCTGACCATAGAGCATTTCTGCTCAGTGCTCATTTTCTGAAGATATGCTTCTGCCTCCTTATAGGCCTGCTCGTACGACATTCCAGCAGGAGATACTCCCCCGTCAGCCCAGAGGCTTACCGAAAGACAGAGGGTGAGGGCACAAATCACTATTCTTTTCATCCCAGATATACTTTTTGTTTCAACAACTCTTCTCTCAGATCATTATATGCCAATTCCGATGGCATCACTCCCTGCTCTATGCTTAAGCGGGCAGCCGTGCCGGCGGCTTCCCCCAGGGCCATACAGGTGCTCATCACCCTGGTGGCGGCCATGGCCTCGTGGTTCATCGAAGAGCAGCGCCCCGCCACCAGCAGGCCTTCCAGCTTTTCCGGCAGCAAAACCCTGTAGGGTATAGGATAGGCATCCTCACAGAATATCATGGTACAGTCTCCCCCGCTGGCGTGATGAATATCCACAGGATATCCGGCCATACATATAGGGTCAGAGAATGACTTGCCTGAGAGGATATCCTCAGCAGTAAGCACATACTTTCCCACTATCACCCTGCTCTCCCTGATTCCGGTAAAAGGCGCCACCTTGTCCACCCAGGCCTTTTCAAAGCCTGGCACGAAATTCCTGAGAAACTCTACCAGAAGCGGAATCTGCCTGTGGGCTATCATCTCGCAGCGGGTATAGTTCTCCGGCATAGTGGAATCAGTCCCGCAGACCCTGGTCATATTTACCCAGATCTCGTCCTCGTCCAGCCCTGATATCAAGATAGTCCGGCTCACAGGAATATCCAGCCCACTCTGACGGGCCTTCTCTATCTGTGTCCTTAGACCTACTGTAATGAACTTTCCTTCAGCAAATTGTTCCTTAGGCATACGGTCCATGTCATAGATTTCAGGATGTTCCACTATGGCCTTTCTGAGGGCTGCCACTTCCACTCCTCTCATACTGAACATAAGGGTAGGCGGCTGCATATTCCCCTGTGCATCTCCCTTCTTGCACTCCACTCCGGCCCTGTAAGCCACATCGGCATCCCCGCTGCAGTCTATGATACGTTTAGCTAAGACCACCTCCCGTCCAGCCTTGGACTCTATGATTACTCCCTTGAGGACCCCGTCCTCCACTATGCTGTCTGATACGAAGGTATATAGCTGGACTTCCACCCCGCTTTCTTCCATTATCTGGAAGGCAGTGTTCTTCACGGCTTCCCCATCCACTATGGTCAGACTCATATGAAGCCTGCAGGGCTTATGCTCACTGGCGGCCCCCTGGGCCCTGAGCCTGTCTATAAAATCCTGCGCTGCTCCATAGATTATCTGGTTTCCCTTCGGTCCCAGGAAGGCCAATATCGGCAGACCGATAGTGAGATTTCCTCCCAGATAAGCCCTGTTTTCTATGAGCATAACCTTTTGTTTTCCTCCGCGGGCGGCAGCCTGCGCCGCCATCAGTCCGGCAGGACCTCCTCCTACTACCAAGGTATCGACTTCGGCCCTAAGCGGAAGCCTCCTTGATGGTTCAGTATAAAATGCTGGCATAATTATTTGAATATCAAAGTCTGTCTGATCGGATAGTGATCAGAGATGTATTTAACTTTCTCGTACTTCTTTTTAATGGTCTTGAAATGTATCCCCTCGAATTCCTCGGAATAGAAGATGTAATCCAGGATCACCGGATCTTTCTTGCCGTAGGAGTTATAGCTTTTCACCAGGTCTGAAGAGATGCTCAGCCGTCTTCCGTCCTTAAGTCTGGAGCAGAGCACGGAACCCGGGTTCTTAGGATTGGAGGCAAAGGTGCCGCAAGGCTTGGCATTGAAATCTCCCATTACTATGGCCGGCAGGCCGCGCCCAAGTTCATCGAGCTTCTCCAGAATCAGTTTCGCCTGTAGGGCGCGGCAGTCCTCGGACTTGTAATCCAGATGTGTATTCACCAATATAAACTCCTTCCCGCAAGTCAGATCCTTGAACACTGCCCAGGTGGCATAACAGTTCTGACTGGCCTCAGGATATCGGCTCTTAGGCACATCCGGAGTGTCACTGTACCAGAAAGCCCCGCTTCTAAGCACTTCGACCCTGTCCTTGCGATAGAAGATGGAATTGGTAGGGCCGTCTTTCTTTCCGTCATACATCCCCACGCCTATGGAGCCCCATTCCTTGCCCAGAAGGTGCTCGAGGTCCTCTTTCTGCTCCCATCTGCACTCCTGAGTACCCAGGATGGCAGGATTCTGCTCCTTAAGCATAGCCTGAACTGCATACATCCTGTCCTCCCATTTATTCTCCGTAGCCTTAGGATCAGACTTGTTGATATTAAAAGACATCACTTCCAGCTCGTATGGGCTCTGGTATTTCTCTCCCTCAGGATAGTCCCCGCAAGGATAAGTCTCATCCGAAAATATTACATTCAGGACCTTGGCCAGCCTGAAGCCGGCCAGCTGTATCATCTCATCTGCCAAAGGCCCTGCCTTATAGACAAAAGGCTTGCTCAGATCGCAGCCTTCCTCGGCCCAATCCCAAATGACGGCGCATTTTCTGGCCGCCGATTCGCCCCACTGCCGCACCGTACCAGCAGTGATAAGAGAATTGGCATTCTCATCCACCCTTCCGAACTCCGCCGCATAATCCGCCGGGGACCATTTATGCCAAGCCGTTATCAGGTTCGCATCCCATACGGCGTGGTAGCTCTCGCTCTTTCCGCCGAAAGTGAGCTTTATGCTTCTTTTGTTCCCATCGACTATCATATGCCCTGGGCAATGCATATCTCCCACTGCGTGAACCAGATACTTGATATACTCGGAGACTTCCTCCTTCGGAAGCTGCTTGTAAGCTCCTCCCTTGAGTTTGTCTATGATGGCCTGAATCTGCACCAAGGCGTCCGGTCCGGTCGCACTTTCGTCCAAGATGGCAATGAAATTGGCATCATAATTGGCCACGTGTCCCCATTTCATCCATTTCCCGTCGTATTCATCGATGAAACGGATCTGATCGGGCCAGGAAGCATAGTAGAGAATGCTTCTGCCGTCCAGATATGGCTGCATGGCCTGCACCGTGCTCTCCTTTAAATTACACTGGGCTATGGCGCATACGGCATCGTGACCCTCCTTTCCCCAGGAAAAGGCTGTGATGCTGATAGACAAGGCTAAAATACTGATTATTAATCTTTTCATTTTTTATCTGTTTTTCCTGACATACATACTAAAGTGGCGACAACTCCGCCTATAGGGCACCACCAGGTCCATGCTATATAGACCCTTCCGAAGAGCTGCTGCTGGAACATCAGAGGCACTATTATGATGGCCCCTACCAGCAGGGCAGCGATGACACTTCGGGTATTGCCCCTCTTGGTAAAGAGAGCCGTGATGAACACTCCTATCATTCCCGAGTAGGCGAAACACATTATTCCCGTGGCGAAATCCACCAGGTTCAATCCGCTGCCCTGCTGCATAAGACAGGTCAGGATAGCGAAAGCGGTGAGCAACAGGCCCATAAGACAGACCATTATCCTGGACTGGGAGATCTGAGCCTTGTCGTCTTTCACTTCCAGGCCCCTTTGCTTTCTCCAAGGCAGATAGATGTCTGCCACGAAACTTGAAGCCATGGAGTTGATGGCGGAATTGAAGCTCGACAGGGCTGCAGCGAGAAGCCCCGTTATCATAAGACCCCTTACTCCCACAGGAATATGGTTCTTAATATACTGAGGGAAGATATCTCTGGCATCGCTAAAGAATGCCTGACTCAGGGCCCCGTCGAGATCCGGATTATGAGAATACTTGACATAGAGGAGAGAGCCTATCAGAAGGAAGACCAGCACCATAGGCAGGCAAAGCAGTTGGGAGGCCACCAGGGACCAACCGGCTTTCTTCACGCTTTTGCAGGCGAGTTGCCTCTGCACGAACTCCTGGTCGGTAGTAAACTGTGCTATCCTGAAGAAAGCCACGCCCAGAATACCGGCCCAGACAGTATATGGGGTATCCAGCCTAAAGGAGAAGTCGAAGACCTGCAGCTTGCTCCCTGGGGCCCATTCTCCAGCCTTTTTTACCATTCCGTCCACAGTGAGAGTCTTCCATATATCGGCCCATCCCAGGTCTGATATGCTCAAGGCTATGAGTACCAGGGCAGTAAGCCCCGTGAAAATGATAAGCAGGGTCTGGAAAGTGTCTATGTAAAGCAGGCCCTTGATGCCCCCGAGCATGGTATATATCGTAGAGATTACTCCCAGAATTATTATGCTCCAGATAAGGAATTGGGGCTGTATGCCTCCGAATATGATGACAGAGATGGCGATGGCGGCTATGAAGAGTCGGGAGCCAGAATTGAAGAGCTGGCCCAGCAGGAACATCAGGGAATTGGAGCGCTTGGCCCTCTCCCCGAAGCGATTGCCTATCACCCCGTAGATGGTAATGGTCTTGGCATTGTAGAGTTTCGGCAAGATGAAGGCAGCTACCAGAGAACCCCCTATGATAGCCCCTATCAGGTTCATCACATAGGTGAGGTTAGTGTTGAAGCCCAATTCCGGGCTGCCCACAAATGTGCCGGCACTGATGGCAGTGCCGGTAGCGGCTATCGCCACTACCCAGCCCGGCATGGAGCGCCCCGCCACGAAATAATCCTCTATGTTCCGGTTTTTCCGAGAAAAGCGTATGCCTATCCCGACCAGAGCGCAGAGGAAAAGCGCTATTATTATCCAGTCTATCAGTGTCATGGCTTGATCCAGTAATAATTGGCCCTCGCTTCATCCACATTCACGGCCTTTCCGCCCTCAGGGCTGCCCCAAAGATAAGAGCCAAAATTGGCCTCGTCCAGAGTATTTTCTCCTACTGAACCGCGGACGCCGTTCCCGTAGGCACTGTTATAGGCTATGTTCACCCTGCCTATGAGGCTTCCCATCTTAGCAAGCGAAGCATCGCTGGCAGAAGTACTGATGCTGCAGTCCACCAGACACTCCTCTATGCATACTCCCTGGGCATTGCCTGCTCCTGAGATGCCTCCGAGGCAGTGGATGGCACTTACAGAAGCAGATTTATTATAAACTTTACCCTTGTTTTCGCAGCCTTTGACCAGAAGGGACTTGTCTGTAGGGGCAGGTGCACCCACGATTCCGCCTATTCTCAGACCTCCGGCCTGGGCATTTTCGCCATTGTTAAAGATCTCTGCTGTATTAGTACAGTTTTCCACCTCGCAATAGCTGGTAGAATATCCCAGGATTCCTCCGAGGAAACAGTAAACGCTTTTCACTGAGGAATATACCCTGCCTTCATTCCGGCAGCCCGAGATAGTGGCCTGAGCCTCGCTGAAGCCCAGGATACCTGAGGCATAGTGGTATTTGCTGGCCTTAGAGCCTTTCTTGATATCCGTAGAAGAAAGGCAGTCTGTTATCTGCACTGAAGCCGAAGCGTATGCGAGGATTCCAGCGGTGGATATCTTTCCGGATGTGTTAGAAGAGATATCGGCGATTACTCCGGAGGTACCTGTTTCATTGACACAGGATACTATCTGGGCAGGAGCCTTGACTGCCGCGGCTATGCCCGCCACATTGCTCGCGGCAGTAACTGCCACGCTGTTCACTATTCGTCCGGAATTACGGCAGCCCTTTATGCTTCCGCCTTCTACTATGGCACAGATTCCTGCCTGATAGATATAAGCGGCTTCTCCTTCGGTAAGTTCCAGTGTAGAAAGGTTAGTAATGTTTTCCAATACTCCACCTTCAGCGAGCCTTAGGATAGGGGCCAGCAGAAGACTGTCCTCCTGAGAAGTGGCGCAGAATCGACCTTCGAAACTGAGGTTCTTTACTTCTCCGCTGACCCTACTGAACAGAGCCCCTGCAGGCGCAGCATCTAAAGATACTATCTTGAAGCCACAGCCATCGAAGCTGCCCTTGAACTCGTGGGCTTCCCAGCTCTGGTCTATCTCAACATCGGCTCCCAGGCAGACCTCGTCTTCTTCACTCCACTGCTCCCAGGTGGCGTTCCATTCCTGGAACATCTGGGAAGAAGTAATCAGAAGCGGGCCTCCCAGGGCTTCCTGTACTATATCCACTTTTCCGCTGATGAGTTCAGAGTCAGGGCCTTCCAGAAAGTAGGAAAGAGTGGCTTTCCTTATCTGCTCTCCAGAGTTCTCCTGAATATGGAAAGAGAAACATTTGTCTTGAAGTTTAAGATTCTCTATCCAGCCGCCTTCGCCTTCGTAGTCCAAGCCGTATTCCGCCTTGTCGAAATAACGCTCAGGCATATTGGTGGAGTATGTGATGCTGGTATCCACTGCCTGCGGAGAGCATTGCAGGGTAGCAGTCTCGAATTCTATGTAAGGCGAAGCTATGGCAGTCTTCTGTATAAGAGTAAGGCTCTTGCTCAGCCCAGCCGAATTCACTTCGAGACTGAGACTGCGCTCGAAACCATCGTTCTCTTCCAGCAGCAGATGAATGGTGCTCACCCCTTCTCCTTCGCTCCTGTCCAGTTCTGCCCAGGCGATACCTTCTTCCAAAGTCACAGCCCAGCTTCCTGAAGCATAGATAGTTATCGGAACTGAAACATCATTATATGCCACCTTTAGGCTCTCATAGTCCAGAGAGAGAGTCCAGTTCTCCTTATAATCGGGATTACAGGAGACCAGAGCCGTAAGCAGGGCTAATCCTATTATAGTGTATTTCTTCATTTGTCTTAATTTTCGAGATATTCGTCATTAGTCAGAGCATAGGAAGACAGGGCACATTCCCTTTCCGGTATAGGATAATACCTGTGGTAAGGCTTGATCCTGTCCTTAATCTTGGAATTTGTGTTATACTGCAGAGTCTCTTCGTACCAGATTCCCCAGCGTACCAGGTCGAACTTGCGATGGAACTCCCCTCCCAGTTCTCGGGCCCTTTCGTCCCGAAGTTCCTTGTGCAGAGCTTCGCCTTCCAGAGAATCCGGAAGCGGATCCACTCCAGCACGGGCCCTGGTGTAATTAAGATAAGTTATCGCCTCCTGATTCTCTCCCTTTCCTATCAGACATTCAGCTTTCATCAGGACAGCATCGGCATAGCGGAAGAGTTTGTAATTATTGGAATCATTCGAGAGCACTATCCCTGGGCACCAGAAGCGGGGACCGCCCCAGCCTGTTCCATAGCGGCGGGTGGTCTGGAAGGTGTCTCCGGTCTGGAGATTGCCCAGTCCGAAAAGTTCATAGACTCTCCTGTCTATCTTCTTGCCTCGGATTACCCCCTTCCTTACGGCTTCCAGATCCAGAGTGGTGTACCATCTGCCGTCCGGCTCGTCGAACTCCTCGTCGAAAGTCAGTGGAAGGGCCTGGAAGATGGCGTGGGAGACCACCTGCTCTTCCTTCGCTGTGCCCTTTTTCGGGCGGAAGATGCAGAAGTGATTGTTAGCCACGAGGGAATTCCAGCTGGAAGTCTCGTTCCCGAGTTCCGGCATCAGCACTCCGTCATAAAGTCTCTGCTGAGGGTCTTCCTCGCTCGCAGCGTTAGGCGGAGTGAGGATATTGGCCACATTACCAGGATATTGGACTCCGTTGAAAGACCAGGCGTGCTGAAGTTCGAATATACTCTCGTCGCTGTTCTTATATCTCCAGCGGAGCTGCTCCAGAGGATACCTCTCTTCGCTGAGTTCCCCGTAGAGTTCCTCCAGAAGGTCGAGGGCGTAAAGGGCATCGTCCCATTTTTCTTCCCAGAGAGCCATCTTGGCCATCAGCATCAGGCAGAGAGGGTAGCCGGCCCTGTAGTCCGGAGTCTGGTTGAAAGTACATTTCAGGGAGTTATCTTCAGTAAAGTACGGCAGGGCATTCTCCTTAAGGTCCTGATACAGAGTCGTTCTGATCTCTTCGGCAGGAGTTCTCGGAAGGACTCTGATCTGCTCTAGGGTAGAATTGTCCGCCACCATGCAGGTATAGAAAGGAACTCCTCCGAACATGCAGGTAAGATTATAATAGTAGAGGGCTCTGAGCACCCTGGCTTCAGCGAGCATAGGAGCCTTGAGCTCTTCGCTGACAGGGCTCTGGGCTATGCATTCTATGCATTCGTTACAGTACATCACGCCCAGATAGCCGTTCTCCCAGACCTTGGCCCCGAACTGAGGCTTGGCCGGAGTCACATCCAGACAGGCGTCGGTAGTGGTGGAGCCGCTGTGCCAAAGATCCGTACAAGCCTCGGTCACGAGGATATAATTGGCCGAGTATATCTTATTCAAAGGCATGTAGCAGCCGTCGAGGGCGGCGCGACACTGACTGTAGGTATCGTAGAAATTCTCGCGGGTCGAGAAGGAAGTGGGCTTCTCCTCGAGGGAGCAGGCACAAAGGCTCAAGCAAGCGAGCAATATTAGTATATTCTTCTGTGTCATAAGCCCTTAAAATCTGATTTGTGCACTTAATACTACTGTTCTGGCCTGAGGATA
>JBJEBS010000146.1:0-4719 GCA_051870275.1 Candidatus Cryptobacteroides sp. | reverse complement strand
TTTCGCAAGCAGCACAAATCTCTTAATATTAAATAATTAGTTACTTGCGAAACTTTATTGGACATATGATTAAAGACAAAGATATACTTTCAGGCAATTCTCCCTCAGACATCAGCATCATTCCCGTATTTCAAGGAGAATTCCCTCTTAATTTTGACGAAGCAGATCAGCCGCAAGTTATTCCTATACTTGCACTTAGAGGGGCTGTAATCTTCCCTCAGGCCATCTTCCCGATTACGGTGGGAAGAGAGAAATCCATCAAACTTATCCAGGATGCCGAGAAGCACAACCTGCTTATAGGAGCCGTGCCACAGATAGACATGAATGTGGAAGATCCTGACGAGAACGACCTCTACAGGTACGGAACTCTGGCCAAAATCATCAAGACCATTCCTATGCCTGACGGCAATTTCACTGCTATCCTTCAGGGAATCAAGCGTTTCCGACTGGATGCGGTGATAGATTACTATCCTTATATAAAGGCCAATGTCAGCTACCTTAGTGACATTTTGGCAAAAGAGGGTAATGACACCAAGGGACTGATTTCCGCACTGAAAGATTCCGCCGCACAGATTCTTACTTCTACGAACATGGCAGGAAGAGAGGTGGTCGGTGCTCTGCGTAACATAGACGACCTGCAATTCCTGGTGAACTTCATCGCCACCAGCATAGATACAGATAATTTCGAAGGCCGCATCGACCTGCTTCAGATCGATGATGTCAGAGAAAGAGGAATGAAACTACTGGGCATCCTGGACAGTCAGGTACAGTTGCTGAAGATCAAGCAGGAGCTGAATCTGAAAGTCAAGCAGGAGATGGATCAGCAGCAGAGGGAGTTCTTCCTGAACAGTCAGCTCCGCACCATACAAGAGGAACTTGGCATGGATGGAAGCGACGACGTGAATGAGCTGCACCAAAGATCCCTGAAGAAGAAATGGCCTAAGGAAGTCGCAGCCACTTTCGAAAAGGAACTGAACAAACTGGAGAAATTCAATCCTAACTCTCCGGATTACTCGGTTCAGTACAACTATCTGGAATTCATGCTGGACCTGCCTTGGAACGAGATGAGCAAGGACAATCTGGACCTCAAACACGCCCAGAAGGTACTGAATCAGGACCACTACGGCCTGGACAGCGTAAAAGACAGAATCATCGAGTATCTGGCAGTGCTTAAACTGAAGGGGAACATGAAATCCCCTATCCTCTGCCTCTACGGGCCTCCAGGAGTCGGCAAGACTTCCCTCGGCAAATCCATAGCGAAGGCCTTGGGCAGAAAATATGTCAGGATAGCTCTGGGCGGCATGCACGACGAAGCAGAGATCAGAGGTCACCGCAAGACTTATGTCGGGGCCCTTCCAGGCCGCATTTTGAACGGCATCAAGAAAGCTGGAACTTCAAATCCGGTCATAGTGCTGGATGAGATCGACAAATTGTCTGCCGATTTCAAGGGAGATCCGTCATCAGCTCTGCTGGAAGCTCTGGACCCAGAGCAGAACGGCAGCTTCCACGACAACTACCTGGATCTGGACTACGACCTCTCAAATGTCCTCTTCCTTACCACCGCTAACAGCATCAATCCTATACAGCCGGCCCTGCTGGACCGTATGGAGATTATAAATGTAAGCGGATACTTGGCTGAGGAGAAGATGGAGATCGCTAAGAAATATCTGGTACCTAAGCAGTTGGAGGAACACGGACTGTCGAAGAACCTTCTGAAGATCAGTCCTAAGGCACTGCGGGAGATCATAGACAACTACACCCACGAGAGCGGAGTGCGCAATCTGGAAAAGCAGATCGCTAAGATAGCCCGAGTTACGGCGAAGAAATTGGCCATGGACGAGGATGTTCCTAAGACCATAGAGCCATCCCACTTGAAAGAATACCGGGGACTGCCGAGCGCCATGCACGACAAGCAGGAAGGCAACGAGGGAGTAGGAGTCGTAACCGGATTGGCCTGGACACAGATGGGTGGAGAGATTCTCTTTGTAGAGAGTTCCATCTCTGAAGGCAAGGGAGTCCTCACCATGACGGGTAATCTGGGAGACGTAATGAAAGAGTCCGCCACCATAGCCTACCAGTTCATCAAAGCCCATCCTCAACTGGCCAAACTTAGTGCAGAGGATTTTGCGAAGAAAGACATCCACGTACACGTTCCGGAAGGAGCTACGCCTAAGGACGGGCCTTCTGCCGGTATCACTCTGGTAAGTTCCATGGTCAGCGCCCTCCGAGGCGAGGCAGTCAAATCCCATATAGCCATGACAGGAGAGATGACCCTAAGGGGCAAGGTTCTGCCTATAGGCGGCATCAAGGAAAAGATTTTGGCTGCCAAAAGAGCCGGTGTCAAGACCATAGTCATCAGCGAGGATAACAGGAAGGATGTGGAAGACATCAAGGAGATCTATATCAAGGGACTTGACTTCCACTACGTGAAGACCATTCAGGACGTAATAGACTTCATCTTCTAGCTTTGACACTTAGTATTGACAATAATTGGAACGAAGCTCTGCGGGTAGAGTACGAAAAGGCCTACTTCGCAGAGCTTTGCTCTTTCATAGACGGACAGAGAGCCTCAGGGAAAGTAATCTTTCCTCCCGAGAATCAGGTCTTCAAGGCCCTGGACCTCTGCCCTCCACAGGATGTCAAGGTGGTGATTCTGGGTCAGGACCCCTACCACGAAGAAGGTCAGGCGATGGGACTTTCCTTCAGCGTGAACCGAGGCATCAAGGCTCCGCCATCGCTAAAGAACATCTTCAAGGAAGTGGAATCGGATACGGGTCTCAGCTGGAGCGGAGATACCGACCTGAGCCCCTGGGCAAGACAGGGAGTGCTGCTGCTGAATTCCATCCTGACCGTAGAAGAAGGCAAGGCTGCAAGCCATGCCAAAGCTGGCTGGGAGCGATTCACCGACGCCATTATCAGTCTGCTAAGCGAAAAGTACGAGGGAATAGTATTTATGCTCTGGGGCAACTATGCCAGATCCAAAAAGGACTTGATAGACAGCCGTCGCCATCTGATTTTGGAGGCTGCCCACCCTTCACCTCTGGCCAGAGGCGCATTCTTCGGGAGCAAGCCTTTCTCTCAGGCCAACTCATATCTGCTCTCCATAGGCAAAGAGCCGATCGACTGGAGAATCTAAAACAGGGTAGGCGGATTCTGCCCCATATCCGTCAGGAGCTTTTCCATAATGATACGGCGCATCATGACGGACTTGTAAGTTATCTTATTCTTCTGACAATATTCATCGATAAGGGCCAATTCCCTGTCATTAAATAAAATGGTCTTCCTGTGCCGACGCTTCAGCGCCTGCTTTTCCCTTTCGATGAAAGCGGGGTCATAGCCACTTTTTCTCTTTTTACTTTTCGCTTTTGATTTGGCCATAGTATAACTCGTATATTTGAAGCACTTGGGCAAGTGAGTCTATCTCCAGACGCCTGCCCTGAATAGTAGAACTGTCATCGATAAAGAACAGTTTAGGAGTACTTGTGACTCCGTATTTGAACTGATAATCCGATTCCACCTCCGGATCCCAGAAGTGGTATAAACTAATCAGAGGATTCTCCACCTCGAAACTCTCCCTGAATTGCTTCCATTTTTCTGCATCAGAGCCCGTATTGAACAGATAGACAGTCAAAGGGGCGCGCAGAGACTCCAAAAGCGAAGGCAGAGAGGCGAAAAGCAATTGGCATTTAGAACAGGAAGGTTCATAAAAGAGCAGAATGCAGGCTTTACCTTCCGGAATCTCGGAAACATTCCCCTGAGGGTCAAAGACTTGCAGAGAAGGCGCGAAAAGGCCCAGGAGGCTCTTTCGGTTAAAGCGATAGAAGATGTCGGCTTCCATCCCCTTCCACTCATCCTCCGGCTTCACCTTGCCAGAGAGGAACCACTTCTCGTAGAGATAGATGGCTACGCCCTCCTCCCCCATCAGCACCGGCTCATTCATATAATGCTCCAGGATGGCAGTGGCGACAAACTGCCTTACCAGGGAATCCTTGCAGCTCTCTATCAGGAAATCGCACTCCTGCTGTTTCACAGAATTGTCCTCGAAGATCATGGCGTCATAATACTCCTCCAGCATAGAGTTCAACTTCGCCTTGGAAGTCGAATCTATCTGGGCATGCATAAGCGTACTTATGCACAGAAGCACTATGAGCAGGACTTTTTTCATCTCTGAGGCAATTTTACTCCTTCGGCCATAAACAGGGAGGTATCTCCCCCG
This sequence comes from Candidatus Cryptobacteroides sp., assembly GCA_051870275.1. Classification (GTDB taxonomy): domain Bacteria; phylum Bacteroidota; class Bacteroidia; order Bacteroidales; family UBA932; genus Cryptobacteroides. The sequence goes on along the minus strand of JBJEBS010000146.1, from coordinate 503 downwards.
TGTCTGAGTATGTCCCTTACGGCCGAAGAGGATATGTGGGCAAATTCCTGGGCTGTAGGAATAATCACCGTGTCTATCTCCGGAGCGAGCCTGCGGTTAGCATCCGCTATGCTCCTCTCGGTCTCGAAATCCAGCATATTCCTCACGCCTCTGACTATATGTTTTATGCCAAGTTCCCTGCATATGTCTATGGTTAGGCCTGTGTACTCTATGATCCGAACTCCCTGCAAGCCCTTGCAGGTCTGGGCTATGATGTCCATACGGGTGGCATTATCATAGAAACCTGTCTTGTCGCCGTTCACACCTACGGCCACTACCACCTCGTCGAACATCTCCAGGGAGCGTTTGAGTATATTCAAATGCCCTGCGGTGAAAGGGTCAAAAGACCCCGGGAACAATGCTACGCGTTTCATTTCTCTAAGACCCAAGTTTCGCAAGTAACTAATTATTTAATATTAAGAGATTTGTGCTGCTTGCAAACTTTTCTTTCCCACGCACATTTC
>JBJEBS010000145.1:0-4816 GCA_051870275.1 Candidatus Cryptobacteroides sp. | reverse complement strand
ACCCTCCCTCAAAATCAGGTGGTTAGATCTCTATTAGCTGCAATGTGGGTTAACCGTTTCTTCCAGTTCTTCCTTAGAGTATCTTCTGAATACCAACACTACTGAAGGCTCTTCGCTCATCGAAACATCCACTGCGTGCAGGGAAGCCCTGAGCCAAGTGTGATTACCTGCAAATTTAGCCTTGAAGGGATAGTCCGCCCGCCTCTGCGTATTATAAACTGATTGCAGGTTTTCCAGGCTTGCGAACTGTCTCCAACCTCTTCTGAATTCCTTGTCTATGTGGGGGCAGAGCATCTCTACTCCCTGATCAATGCTGAGATTGTCGGTATAACCGTCCAGATAATCGAAGAAAGGGGTTAGTTTTACTACCGAGATGACATTTCTTTTCAGATTGAAGATAAAACCTCCTATCTGCCTGTTAGATAGTGTTTTTAGTATAATGTTTTCAGATACTCTATGGGTCCTGTCCTCTATGGATACGACTATGTCGTTATCGTTCAGTCGGTTAGCTATGATCTTATACCATTTGAGACCGCCTTTTTCATTATCTCCCGAGAATGGTTCTCCATATATCGGTGCGGTTTTGAAATATTCATCCAGATATTCGTAATCTTGAAAATGAAGAATCTTGTCTTTGTGTGAGCTATGCGGAATCAGTTCAGCGAATTGCTTGATATATTCGGAAAACACGCCCTCATCGTTTAGTGGCAGTCTGTTTTCTATCTCAGGGGAGCTTTTTACAGTGGCGTAATGATCGTTCTGCATATTGACCAGCAGAATGGCCAGGGCATCTCTGGAGTTGTAGTAATTGAAATAACTCTTGAGCATAATCCTGCGCAGATTCCACTCGTTGTCCACGTGTCTCATTCCAGTAATGTCCTGGTGAGTCCCTGTAATCCTGATACCTTCCTTAAAAGACCAGTCTCTTTGTCCTCCGCAGCGGATGAGTCGTTTGCTGCCGTCAGGATGGGACCAGGTGTATTGGGCTTCTGAAGTTTTTCCTTCAGCGATCTTGTTTAAAGCATCTGTGATAAGGATATTCGCTTTCTCATCCACTCCTGCGCGCCAGCGTTCACAGACTTCATAAGGGTCAAGATTTTCAGGGATTCCCATCAGTGCTGCTGCCGTCGGATCGACATACATTTTTATCTTCTGACCTTCGATTATCTCCATAGACCATAGGCCGATGTTCATATTGTTCATTACTGTGGAAGTATTGAACAAAGATGAAGATATTGCTGACGGTTCTTTCATAAGGCTCTTTGCTTTGATGCGGGGCAAATATAGCTTTTTTTTGCCATAAAGCCATAGGGGGCTGTAAATACTTGATAATTATTTGCATCATATATATACTTTTTCGTATCTTTGTCGCTTGCACATTAGATGTTTAGTTTCGTAAGCAGCACATTATAGTTACTTGTGAAACTTGAGTAAGATAGAGAATAATAAATAGTAGTTATTATCATGAAGAAACTGTTATTTTTAACTGCGCTCGCTGCCTGCACACTTGTGGCTTGTAAAAAGGAGCAGAAGCCGGATTCTTTCAAGACCAAGGAAGTTCTCGAGTACGAGACTGCCTGGCAGGAAGTTATGGGGGATGTAGATCCAGAGCAGACCTGGATAGGTGCAGAGCGCGTCTCTTTGGAGATTAAGAATGTAGGTCCATCACTGATTAGCATATATACTCTTGGAGAAGCAGAGCGGGTTCTTCTGAAAAGAGAATATATGAATTCAGATGCTACTCTCGAATTTGATATTCCTACAGGCCTTCAGAGCGGAGTAGCCATCTGCCGTCAGAGTGAAGATGGAATAGATTATCTGTCAGTCAGCAGAGCCAGCCTGCTTGCAGGAGGCGCTCAGGCTGTTTTCTCAAAGATGGAGACCAAAGCCTCTCCTATTACAGATGCGAACAAGGCTGCTCTTACCGGAGCTACATGCATTAATCCTCTGACAGGAGAGAATGCCAGGATATATGGTTACACCACTTTTCCTGCCTGGATATGGTACGACATGAATGCCGCCATTCCGGAGAACAAGTCGGCTGTGGCGTCTAATCAGATTACTAATTTCGAATTGCAGTCTAATGGCTTGTTCTATGTGTCCACCATTTATGGGGCTACCGGTGTAAACTCTGCCGAAATCGGTTATTACTATTATCCTCAGGGAGATCCGGAGAATAAGACTTTCATTCCTCTCGTGAATGCTTTGGCATACGACTATTACTATGATAATCAGACTTGCACAGAGGCTGATGCCCTGCCAAAGGTGCTTTGGCTCGATAAGGAGACTTGGAAGTGGAATCCTGCCAATTTCTGCTATTACGACAAGATCAGCGGGATGGCCAGCGGTTCTTTCAAGACACGTCAGGGAGACGATCAGTATAATGCCCTTTCTGTTCAGGAGACTTATGGTAATATCGACCCTTCTCTCAGCCGCATCGGTATGGTTAAGGGTTTGACCTTTCAGGTAAATGCTCCTAAGGGAAATATGGTAGGTTTCTACTGTAAGAGAGACGGTCACACGAATTATACCACTACCGATTTGAATGGAGGACGACGCAGGGCTGCTATTAAGGTGTACGACGGTTTCCGTTTTATCGGTCTCGAGGATGGCAATTCCGATGGCGGCAATGAGCCTGACTGTAACGATATTGCCTTGGTAATGGTTCCTGGTAACGACGGTACTCTTCCTGGACTTCTTCTGCCTTATATTAAGGATGAGGATCAGGACAAGTATTATAACGGTGACGGAACATTTACCGAAGAACCTAAGTACGATACTGCCACAGACGGGGAAGATCCTCTTTATGAAGAATTGGCCAGCAAAAAGCAGGTTTGGACAGTGGCTTTCGAGGATATGAGTTCCAAGGGAGACTTTGACTTTAACGATGTGGTTCTCGTAATCGATACTGACAAGGATAATGGAGGAAAGGGAAGTACTCGCATAGCAGATGTTTATCTTTGTGCTACCGGAGGTACCATCAGCTCCGTTCTCTATTATAAGGATGAGAAGATCGGTGAGGTTCACGAACTTCTCGGAAGTGTAGAAAATGGTAAGAACATTATCGCGAACACCTATTTCCAGAAGTATGCAGTGAAGAAGATTTACAGCTTCGAGATGCATCCTGGTCACGGAATAGAGGATGAGGCTAAGAATTTTAAACTCTACGCAGGTCCTAATGTAGTTACTTTGCCACAGGAGAAGGGTGAGATTCCAGCTGCTATCTGTGTCCCAGGATTCTGGGCTTGGCCTAAGGAAGCTACTAATATTACAGAGGCTTATCCTGAATTCTCCGGCTGGGCTAAGGACTATTTTAATAATAAGTTCGCTGCCTGGTATAAGAAGGCGGAGGAGTCCAAGGTCGTAAGATTTTAGTTCTTCAGACTCTGAAATCTAAACTTTCCATACTGGACAAGCTGAAAAGCACTAAAGTCCTTCAGAATTATTCCTACATGTCGGCGCTCAATATAGTGAGCGCCCTTGTAGGATTTCTCGTTTATCCATATGTCATCAGGACCCTGGGAGCGGAAAACTATGGACTTTACGCTTTTCTCCTGGCTATAGCTCTTTATTTTCAGGACTTTATAGACTTCGGTTTCGATTCGCCTTGCACCAAAAGGGTGGCTCTCTCTGTCGGGGATAAAGCCGAGATGAGCCGCATTGTCTCCACCGTCCTTTATGCCAAGTTTCTTTTGATCCTGCTCTCCCTGCTGATTGCTCTGCCCCTGGTGCTCTGCATCCCAGTACTTCGTCAGAACTTCTGGCTCTTTGCCATCATTTTCGTTCAGAATCTCTATAAAACTTTTTACCCGCAGTGGTACTATCTCGGGACTAAGAACATGAAGTTCAGCTCTATTCTTCAAGCCGTAATCAGGGTAAGCCAAATTCCTTTTATCCTGATTTTCGTCAAGAGTCCCGAAGACCTTCTGATATACGCTGCCATCATCAGCGGAACTATGTTCGTGGGTAGCCTGGTTGGTGGTTTTAATGTGCTGGTTGAAGGAATTAGACTTGTAAGGGTAAGTTTCTCTCAGATAAAATCTTACTATAAGGAGGCTTTGCCTTTCTTTGTTACTACCATATCCGGAAGGGTTAAGGAGAAGACTCTTACCGCTGTGGTCGGGGCTTTCTTCGGGATGAAGGAGGTGGCTATTTACGATCTTGCCTGTAAACTCATTCAGATTCCGAAGCTCCTTCTTAACTCTATCAATGCCGCCCTCTTCCCCGAGGTGGTTACCAAGGCCACTCCCGAGAGAGTGAACAAGATACTCAAGGTCGAGAGACTCATTGCTCTTGCCACCATCCTGCTGATAGTGCTGTTCGGTTATCCTGCCACTTTGATTCTCGGCGGAAGAGAGCTGATCGCCGCCTATCCTGTGGCAGTGATTCTTTCTCTGACTATCTACTTTATGCTCATTACCGGTGCCTATCTGCAGTTTGTCTTCGTGGCCAATGGTCTTTATCGTCACGTGGCCTTGAACCAGCTGCTCGCCCTGCTTTCCTGCTTGCTCTTCTGTGCCATAGGAATGCTGGTCTATCCTTCAGTCTGGGCTGTAGCTCTCTCCCTCAGTCTCTCTTGCGCCATAGAGACCCTCTACTGCCGCCTCGTCAGCTGCCGCTTTTACCAAAGTCGCGGGGAATAATCTCTAACGTTCCGCCCAGGTACTTTACTGTTTTACCCTTTCCCTCTTCCGTGACTTATATCTCCCTCGCATCCAAAAATGGATGCGGGGGCTTTTTGTTATGGAGAGATTTCCTTAGCCCACATTGCAGCTAATCCTCCATCTGAAAAATTGTTCACCCCATCCAATCTGCC
>JBJEBS010000144.1:0-18388 GCA_051870275.1 Candidatus Cryptobacteroides sp. | reverse complement strand
TGCCATAATCTAAAATGATAAATACCTGAGTATTAATTCGTTAAAATTATATCCCTTGCCAGGTGAATTGCACGAGCAGCCTCTCGGTAAGCAAACAGGTCGAATTTCTCACCGAGCTTCACTTTCAAAGTGCCTCCGGTGAGTGAAATCCCGAAATTACTTACCGAACAGTCTTTCAAAGTACCTCCAGTGAGCGAAAGCCCAAATTACTTACGGAATATGGGGTTCAGCAACGGCCACAGCGAGGAGATCCCGCCAAATAGCTCCCCGCAGCTGTGCGCCGTAGCACACCGGAGCTCGTTCATTCCGGCTGCGGTACTGGTGGAAAACTTTGTCCCCTTTCGTTTTAGCGAAAAAACAGGGCAAAGTAGACATTTTTCGCAAAGTTCAAGGCGGAGACTGCTCTACTACGCTTCCTTGCCTTGATATGCTCTGGTATGTGAAGAGGGACGAAGAGAGATGGATTTTTTGATATGAATTGTGGAGAATAATTGTTATTTTTGTGGGGATGTACGAGTACCATAAACCAGTGCTGTTGAAGGAGAGCGTTGACGCCCTTGTCTCTTCCCCTGACGGCGTCTATGCTGACGCGACTTTCGGGGGAGGAGGGCATTCTCGTGAGATACTTTCAAGGCTGAGTGACAGGGGAAAACTGATAGCTTTCGACAGGGATGCGGATGCTGTGGAGAGGGCCTTTAATGACCCGAGGTTTAGCTTGGTCCATAACAATTTCCGCTTCATCCATAACTATACCCTTCTTTACAACCACCAGCTACATCAAACTCCACAAACAGCTGCTAATCCTCAAGACAGTTTCAGTGCCAACTGCCAAACCGTTAACAGCTCCCACTACCCAAGTGCTGGAGCGGACAGTCAGAGTATAGAATCTGGTCAACGACTAACAGAAAATACTGCCAATTCTATAGACAAGAATAGCTCCCACTACCCAAGTGCTGGAGCGGACAGTCAGAGTATAGAATCTGGTCAACGACTAACAGAAAATACTGCCAATTCTATAGACAAGAATAGCTCCCACTACCCAAGTGCTGGGACGGACAGTCAGAGTGCAGAATCAGACAGTCAGAGAACAACTGATACTACTAACTCCCAAAACGTTTACGGCGCCAACAGTCAGAGTGCAGAATCAGGTAGTCAGCCAACAACTGATACTGCTAATACCCAAGATAGTTACAGTGCCAATCCTCAAGAGTTTTATGGTACCGGCTGCCAGAACATTAACAGTTCAGACCGTCAATACATTAACGATTCAGACTGTCAGAATATAAAAAGTTTCGACTGCGAAAATGTGGAAGTAGTTGGTCAGCAGGTACTAACAAAGGAACAGGAGGCAAGTATAAGAGAACCGGAGACTAATACTGACAGACAAAAGACAGGTTCAACTGCTACAGAAACAAGTGCAGAAGAACTGAACAAACAAGCAAACGAAGCAGTTGAATTTCAGGGGCTGGATGGGATTCTGGCGGATCTGGGAGTGTCCTCACATCAGTTCGACACAGCAGAAAGGGGCTTTTCTTTCCGCTACGATGCTCCGTTGGATATGAGGATGAACACCAAGGCCGAACTGACTGCCGCAGATGTAGTGAACGACTATGAGTCAGAAGATTTGGAGAGAATCTTTCGGCTTTATGGAGAAGTGGAGAATGCCCGTAAGCTCAGTCAACTGATAGTCAAGAATAGAGCCATCGCCCGAATAGAGACCACCTCTCAACTGGACAAGGCCATAGAGGAGGCCACCCCGAAGTTTGCAGAGCACAAGTACCTGGCCAAGGTCTATCAGGCCCTTCGGATAGAGGTTAATCAGGAGATGCGATCCCTGGAGAAATTCCTGGAGGGCTGTGCCAAATCCCTTAAAAGCGGAGGAAAACTGGTCATCATCACATACCACTCCTTGGAAGACAGAATGGTAAAGAACTTTATCAAGTCAGGAAGAATAGACGGGATTCTGGAGAAGGATGTCTTCGGCCAGAGCAAGGAACCTTTCGAGGCTGTAAACAGAAAACCTATCTTGCCTACAGAAGAGGAGATTTCAGAAAACACAAGAGCACGCAGTGCCAAACTTAGAATTGCAGTCAAAAAATGAAAGCCTTTGCCATCTTAAAAAATATACTTCAGGCTATCGTAGAAGGTAAGCTGTTATTGAGGATGCACCTGAACAGGCATTTTATGAAGATTCTGTACTGCATCTTCATGTGTGCTGTCACCATTTGGGTCAGCCTGACGATAGACAGTTCTTTGGCCAAGGTTAAAAAGAATAATGACATCTTGAAGAATCAGCAGTACGAGATAGCTATCAAGAGTTTCAAGTTAAGCCAGATTGACTGCATGACCGAAATCGAAAGAAATTTACAGGATATGGGTTCTCCTGTTAAAAGACCAGAAAAACCGGCTACCACTCTCAAGTGACTGGCATTAGTAATCACTTAATAATAATTAGTTTTAAAAGCTAGCAACATATAAGTATAGAGAGATAATTAGAAGAAAAGATAGATAGATAGATTGATTGATAGATAGATTGATTGATTGAGATTGAGACAATAATTGAGATTAAGATTGAAAAGAAAGGCGGAAAGCAAGTATAAATTAAAATGAGCAAGAAGGAGACAGGTGACAGAATAGGGCAGTCATTATACATCATCTACCTGCTGATGTTGGTGGCCAGTGTAGTCTTTTTCATCCGCGTCATATATATCCAATATTTTTGGACTCCTGACAGCGAGATAGAACGAAGACTCACCCCTAAGGTGGAAAAGGAGGTCTTGGTCCAAAGGAGAGGCAGCATACTCTCCGACGACGGAAGGCCTCTGGCCATGTCTTATCCCCGTTACCAGGTCTTTATAGACTGCCGTCCGAACGAGCCGGAAATCCGGAAAATGAAGCCGGAAGACCAGAAAAAAGCCCGCGAAAAATGGAAAGCTGATGCTTCCATCTTCGCTGAAGGCCTGGCCGAAGCCTTCGCTCCCAATGGCAAAGATGCAGAATACTACAAAAAACTTCTCCTGAAGAACTACGAGGCCAAGACCCGCTATCTGAAGTTGGGCAAACCCATAGAAAAAGAAAAACTGGATGTTCTGAAGAAATACCCTCTCATCAAAGATGGCAGGAACAAAGGCGGTGTCTGGACCGAGGAGGTTCAGATAAGACGATACCCTTACGGAGCCCTCGCCAGAAGAACCATAGGCAGTGTTACCGAGAATGACAAAGATTCATATTACAGCGGCATCGAAGGCAAATACAATCATATCCTTCACGGCGAGCCTGGCTACTATTATGTCAAGCAGACAGATGAAGGCCGCTCCCTGGACTACGACAGCCTCTATGTCAGCGCAGTGAACGGACAAGACATCTACACCACCCTTAATGTAGATTATCAAGAAATTGCAGATAAAGCCCTGAGAAGATACATAGCTGACAACCCTGAGCTCTCCGCAGGCTGTTTCGTACTGATGGAAGTAGAGACCGGAGCTGTGAAGGCGATGGTCAACCTCAGCAAAGGCACGGACGGCAGACTCGGAGAGAACGAAAACATAGCCGTCACCTGGCGGGGCGAGCCTGGTTCAGTATTCAAGATCACTACCCTGATGACAGCCATCGAGGACGGTTATGTCACAGACATAGACCAGACCATCCCAGGCAATCACGGCATCCTTCCAGGCTACGAAAAGCAGAAAGACAAGCACATAGTAGATTACGAGAGAGAGCACAGCACCACGGATATCCCCCTGAGATACTGCGTACAGGTCTCCAGCAACTACGCCTTCCGCTATCTGGCCAAGGCCTACTACTCCGACAAAGCTGAAGAGTTCATCGACAAACTCTACCAGTACCAGCTCGGAACCTCCTTCGACTTCGACGTGGCCGAAAAGATCACCAGCCCCGACATCAGCAATCCTTCGAAGAAAAGCTGGTCCCCGAAAGACCTCACCCAGATAGCCATGGGATATTCGGTCTCCGTCACCCCCATGCACCTGCTGATGTACTATAACGCCATCGCGAACAAGGGCAAGATGATGAAACCATACCTGGTTCAGGATTCTGGGCCAACTGTCCTCAACCAATCCATCTGCAGGTCCTCCACGGCCGAGATGATCACCGAAGCCTTGTCCTCGGTCACGGAAAAAAGCGGAACTGCCTGGAGATTGAAGCAGGCCCCTTGCACGGTAGCTGGCAAAACCGGCACCTCTTACATAGCAGAAAATGGCAAATACGAAACTTCTGACGGGTATCACAAACAGCAAGGCACCTTCGTGGGATTCTTCCCCGCCGAGAACCCGAAATACACCCTGGTCTGCTCCATATATACGGAATTGACTAAAAAGGACTACTTCGGAGGAGTCATCCCCGTACAGGTGTCCCTGGAAGTAATTAAAGAATTGTTCAAGATAGATCCGAATTTCTATGAAAGCCTTTGAATTGATTAAGGGACTGAATGCCCTTCTTATATACGGCGATCCCGAGACGGAAGTGCTGTCTATATGCAGCGACTCCCGCAAAGTACGGGAGGGCGATCTTTTCATCGCCCTGAAGGGCAGTGCGGCGGACGGAAAAGACTATCTGGACCAAGCCCTGCAAAAAGGGGCCTCGACAGCAGTACAGACCGACAGAGAAGGATTGGCATTAATAGCGGACAGGTTCTACGGACACCCTTCGGGCAAGCTCAAGCTGGTGGGAATCACCGGCACGAACGGCAAGACCACCACTGTGACCCTGCTCTACCAATTATTCAGAAGACTCGGGCACGAATGCGGAATGCTCTCTACCATAGCCAATTACGTGGGAGACGAAAGGCTTGAGACCCTGAACACCACAGCAGACCCTATCACCATCAACTCCCTGCTGGACAGGATGGTAAAGCAGAATTGCGGGTACTGTTTCATGGAGGTGAGTTCCATAGGAGTGGAACAGAAAAGGGTGGCCGGACTGGAGTTCGCCGTCGGTATCTTCTCCAACCTCACCCACGATCATCTGGACTACCACGGCACTTTCGCCGAATACCTCAGGTGCAAGAAGGCTTTCTTCGACGCACTGCCGAAAAAAGCATTGGCCTTGACGAACATAGACGACAAGAACGGGCTGGTGATGACACAGAACTGCAAGGCGCGGGTGGTCAGCTATTCCTGCAAAAGACCGGCTGAGCACAGCTGCCGAATCCTGGAGCAAAGCATGGACGGCAGCCTTATGAGCATAGACAACACCGAAGTATGGGTAAGGCTCATTGGAGAGCACAACGCCTACAATCTGCTCGCAGTGTACTCATGTGCAGTGGAGATTGGCATAGAAAAAGAAGAGGCTCTGATAGCGCTCAGCACGCTGAAAGGGGCAGCAGGCAGGCTGGAGACCATTAAGGCGAATGAGGGAAAGACCGTGGTGATAGATTACGCACACACTCCGGACGCACTGGAAAATGTCCTTAAGACCCTCAAGGCCGTGTGTCCGCAGGCGGAGCTGGTCTGCCTTTTCGGCTGCGGAGGAGACAGAGACAAGAGCAAAAGGCCGGAGATGGCAACAGTGGCGCAGAAATACGCAGACCGCATCATAGTCACTTCAGACAATAGTAGAAGTGAGGATACAGATATGATAATCAAGGAGATATGCAGCGGTTTTTCAGCAGAAGGCAAGGCCAGGAGCATAGCCATAGCAGACAGAAAAGAAGCCATCAGGGCGGCTCTGCTCTTCTCTAAGCCAGGAGCAAGCATACTGCTGGCGGGTAAAGGACACGAGACTTATCAGATAATAGGAACAGAAAAACATCACTTCGACGAGAGGAAGATAGTTAAGGAGATTTTAGGAAATGATTAAACTCTTATTAGACTTATTAGACAAATTCGACTTCCCCGGGAAGGGCCTTATGAACTACCTTTCCTTCAGGGCGATACTTGCGAGCGTGATAGCCATACTCGTAGCTATCTTCTTGGGTAAAAAGATAATAGCCTTACTTCAGAAAAAGCAGATAGGCGAGAGCATCCGCGATCTGGGACTGCAGGGACAGATGGAGAAGAAGGGTACACCTACCATGGGCGGCATCATCATAATCATAGCCCTTTTGAGCGCCGTACTGCTGGTCTGCGACCTGTCGAACATCTACATCCAGCTGCTCATCCTCACCACCCTCTGGTGCGGAGCCCTGGGCGCCACTGACGACTACATAAAGGTCTTCAAGCATAACAAGAACGGTCTGAGCGAGAAGAAGAAGCTTTTAGGCCAATTTATTCTCGGAACCATCGTCGCCGCCACGGTCTGCTTCTCCCCCGACATCGTAGTGCGTGAGACCGAAAGGGTAATCGACGAAAGTACGGGGCAGGAGATAGTAGTCAAGGAAGACATAGTGAAGAGCACTACCACCACGATTCCCTTCGTGAAAGACCACGAACTGGACTACAAGAGCCTGATACCTTTCAAGGGAGCCTTCGGCTGGTATTGCAAATGGGCACTCTACGCTCTGGTTATCATCTTCATCATCACCGCCTGCTCTAACGGTGCGAACCTCACGGACGGTCTGGACGGTCTTTCTGCCGGCAGTTCTATGATAGTGGGAGTAGTGATGGGTATCCTCGCCTGGCTGGGAGGCAACGCCATCAATTCCAATTACCTGGACATAATGTATATCCCTGGCTCTGGAGAAATCGCGGTCTTCATGGCGGCCTTCGTGGGGGCTCTCGGCGGCTTCCTCTGGTACAATACCTACCCTGCCCAAGTCTTTATGGGAGACACCGGCAGCCTTACCATAGGTGGTATCATCGGCGTGAGCGCCGTGCTGCTCCGTAAGGAGCTGCTGCTGCCGGTGCTCTGCGGAATTTTCCTCGTAGAAACCCTTTCCTCCCTACTCCAGAAAAGCTATTACAAATGGACCAAGAAAAAGACTGGAACCGGGAAACGACTCTTCAAAATGGCCCCTCTGCATCATCATTTCCAGAAACAGGGAATGCCGGAGCCGAGGATAGTGAGCCGTTTCTGGCTGATAGGCATCTTATTGGGAGTGATAACATTGGCATTATTAAAACTTAGATAAAAATGGGGCGAATCGTTGTATTAGGAGGGGCAGAAAGCGGCGTGGGAGCTGCTGTTCTGGCCAAGGTGAAAGGCTTCGACGTCTTTCTCTCCGACAGTGGAAAGATCAAAGACGAGTACCTCGCCACCCTTAAAAAGTGGAATATTGAATATGAGGAAAGCGGACACAGTGAAGATCGTATCCTGTCCGCAGATGAAGTCATCAAGAGTCCGGGGATTCCTTCGAGCGCAGCCATAGTACGCAAACTCGAAGCCCAAGGGACCAAAGTCATCTCCGAGATAGAATTTGCAGCTCGTTACGACGATGCGAAAAAGATCTGCATAACGGGCTCGAACGGCAAGACCACCACCACTTCCCTGCTCTACTACCTGCTCAAGCAGGCAGGCCTGAACGTGGGACTGGGAGGGAACATAGGCAAGAGCTACGCCTATCAGGTAGCCACTGAGCATCACGACTATTACGTTCTGGAAATCAGCAGCTTCCAGCTCGACGGCTGCTACGATTTCCGCCCCGACATAGCCATCATCACGAACATCACCCCCGACCATCTGGACCGCTACGAGCATAATTTGGAAAATTATGTGAAGGCCAAGTTCCGCATCACGAGGAACCTGCGCCCCGAAGACTGCTTTATCTTCGACTCCGACGACCAGATCACCATTGGGCACCTGGACCAGATAGTAGTGCACGCGAAAAGACTGCCTTTCACCCAGAAAGACACCCTCAACCAGGGAGCCTATCTTAAAAAGGACGAGATAGTGGTGAACTACGAAGATGAGAGCAGCACCATCTGCCTGAAGGACTTGGCATTACAAGGGAAACATAACATCTACAATTCCATGGCCGCAGCCCTTGCTGCCAAGGCCGCCGGAATCAGCAATTCCGTAATCCGGGAATCCCTGAAAAGTTTCCAGCCTATAGAACACAGGCTGGAACCGGTTAGGGAACTGGACGGAGTACTCTATATCAATGACTCGAAAGCCACCAATGTGGATTCAGCCTGGTACGCCCTGGACTGCCAGAGCAAACCTGTGGTCTGGATAGTGGGAGGCACAGACAAGGGGAACGACTACAGTGTCCTTCAGCCACTTGTAAAGGATAAGGTCAAGGCTATCGTCTGTCTGGGAGTGGACAATGCCAAGATTCATGAGGCTTTCGCCACTCTGGTAGAAGATGGCAAGATCTGCGACACCAGTTCCGCTACGGAGGCAGTAAAGGCTGCACGCGCTTACGCCGAATCAGGAGACGTAGTGCTCCTGAGCCCTTGCTGCGCAAGTTTCGACCTTTTCAATAATTACGAAGACAGAGGAGAAAAATTCAAGGAAGCCGTTAGAAATCTATGACAAGTTCTACCAAAAAGAAGATTTGGAATTACCTGGACCACATGGAAGGGGACAAGGTGGTATGGATGATAATGCTGATACTGATGCTCATCTCCATACTGCTCATCTTTTCCTCATCCTCCCGACTCATAGACGCTAACAATTCCCGTGTGGACATCGCCTTCGACCATCTCAAGGTAGTGATAGGCAGCTTGATACTGGTAATCATCATCTACAATATCAAAAACATAGAGTTCTTCAGGAAATGCTCCCGCTTCGGCTTCTGCATATCGCTGATCCTGCTGATAGCTCTATTGATTTTCGGAACGAGGAAGAACGGAGCCGTCCGCTTCATTATGATAGGGGGTTTCCAATTCCATGTCTTCGAAGTGGTAAAGGTAGCTATGATGATGTACATAGCCTACGCCATAGACGCTCTGGAGAACAAGCGGCCTCTGCTGATCGAACATATCTTCAAGGATAATGAAAAGCTCACATTCCTGAAAAAACCTAATATACGCAAATTGGTTCTGCTATATATTCCTTTCATCTGCACTGTAGCCCTGGTGGCGAAAGGATCCAATACCGCAGCTCTCTTCTTAGCCCTCATCATGATAGTCACCATAATGGTGGGGACCAAGGACTACAAGATCACCCTCATACTCGGAGGTCTGCTGCTAAGCATAGCCATCATAGCTTTCAGCACCTACAGCATCTCAAAGAACCGAGGCGACAACCCGCCTAAATTCGAAAGAATAGGCACAGCCATAGGCCGAATCGTCTCCGGAGGAGAAGTCAAGCAATTCAAGGAAGCCACTGACCCTGTCGAAAAACAGAATGCTCTGGACAAGATATACCAGCCCTATAGTGCCAGAATCGCCATACATCAGGGCAAAGCTACAGGCAAAGGTCCTGGGCAGAGCACCCAGAGATATATAGTACCGGATATGTCCGCGGACTATATGTTCAGTTTCATAATCGAAGAATATGGCCTGCTGGCCTTCTTCGTGCTGGCCCTCTACCTGTCCCTGGTCGCCCGAGGTACTCTGATTATCAAGAACTGCGCGAACAACATCTTCGCCAAGTGCGCCATCTTCGGTCTTGTACTGCTCATCTCCGGCCAAGCCTTTATCCACATCTTCGTGAATATGGACCCGGGGATTCTTACAGGCCAAACCTTACCCCTCCTGAGTCACGGCTCCTTCTCTTTCTTGTGCTTCAGTATAGCATTCGGCATCATCCTATCCATCAGCAGGATAGCTAACAAAGGCATGGAGCGGGCGAGCAAGGAAGCCGCTTCTCTCTCTACTGTGGAGACCAAAGATACCGTATCAGAAGGACTTTCAGATTTAGACAATTTCGAATCAAATGGAGAATTATAAAGCATTAAGGATAATCATCAGCGGCGGTGGCACCGGAGGGCATATCTTTCCCGCCATCTCCATAGCCTCGGAGTTTAAAAGACTCCAGCCAGACAGCCAGGTCCTCTTCGTCGGGGCCAAGGGAAAAATGGAGATGGAAAAAGTTCCCGCCGCAGGCTTTGAAATCATAGGTCTTCCCATCTGCGGACTGCAGAGAAAGCTCAGCCTCAAGAATCTGTGGCATAACCTTCAAGTACCCTTCAAAGTACTGTACAGCAAGGCCAAGGCTAAGAAGATCATCCGAGACTTTCGCCCAGACATAGCCATAGGAGTGGGTGGATACGCCAGCGCCCCTCTGCTCAGCGCAGCTGTCAAACTGAAAATTCCTACTCTGATCCAGGAACAGAACGGCTTCGCCGGCCTTACTAACCGTATGCTGGCCAAGGACGTGGACAAGATCTGTGTAGCCTACGAGGGGATGGAGAAATTCTTCCCCGCAGAAAAACTGGTCCTCAGCGGCAACCCTATCCGAGGGAGCATAGTAAGGGCTGATGAGGAGATGAAAAAGGCGGCCCTGGAACATTTCAAACTTGATCCTGGGAAAAAACATCTGCTAGTGATAGGCGGAAGCCTGGGTTGTGGAACCCTGAACCGCAGCATGATGGGATGGATAAAAAAAGGCTGTCCAGGAGGAGAAGACGTGGAAGTGCTCTGGCAGTGTGGCAAATACTATGAGCCTGAGGTCAAGGCTTTTATGGAGAATCATTCTTCCGAAAAGATTCATTTCAGCGCCTTCATAGACAGGATGGATTACGCCTACGCCTGCGCCGATCTGCTGCTCTCCAGATCCGGAGCCAGCTCCATCTCAGAGATATGTATGGCAGGCAAAGCCTGCATCTTCGTCCCGTCTCCTAATGTGGCCGAGGACCATCAGACCCATAATGCCATGGCTCTGGTAAACAAGGGAGCAGCGAGAATAGTAAAGGACAGTGAAGCTCCTCAAGTGCTTATGGAAGAGGCCATGAGCCTGATTCACAAGCCGGATGAGCTCGCAGATATAGAGAAGAATGCCCTCGCGATGGCTCTGCCGGATGCAGCGCACATCATAGTCGAGCAGGCTTATAAACTGATAAAATAATGCAGAAGATTTATTTCATAGGCATAGGTGGAATAGGAATGAGCGCCATAGCCCGCTACTACAAGTTCAAGGGCTATGAGGTAAGCGGCTACGACAGAACCCCGAGCGAACTGACCCGTCAGCTCGAGCAGGAAGGCATAGCCATACATTACGAGGACCGTCCGGAGCTGCTGCCTGAAGACAAGGAGCAGAGTCTGATAATCTATACCCCTGCCATCCCTAATGAACTCCAAGAACTGGTAAAAGCCCGAAACGAGGGCTACAGGCTATTGAAACGCTCCCAGGTTCTGGGCGAGCTGACCAGAGGGGAAAGAACATTGGCAGTGGCCGGAACGCACGGCAAGACGACCACTTCGAGCCTGATCGCGCACATCCTGGAGAGCTCCGGAGTGGGCTGCAACGCCTTCCTGGGCGGCATCTCCCTGAACTACGGCACGAATTATCTGTTTAATGCCAATTCTCTGGTCGTGGTCGAGGCCGACGAGTTCGACCGCTCCTTCCTGCAGCTCCATCCTCAAATCTCGGTCATCACCGCTATGGATGCCGACCATCTGGATATCTACGGCACATTGGAGAACATGCAGCAGGCCTATAGGGATTACGCAGCACAGGTGGAGGAAGGGATAGTAGCGAAACTTGGCCTGCCTTTGGAGCAAAAAGACTTCAAGGCACATATCTATTCCTATCATATAGAAGATGATATGGCGGATTTCCACGCCGCAGACATGAGAGTACTGGAGGACGGGCACTATGTATTCGACCTCGTGCACCCGAAAGGGCTCATCAAAGACATCCGTGTGGGCGCACTGGGCAGGCTGAATGTAGAAAAC
The DNA here is from genome assembly GCA_051870275.1 of Candidatus Cryptobacteroides sp. Taxonomy (GTDB): domain Bacteria; phylum Bacteroidota; class Bacteroidia; order Bacteroidales; family UBA932; genus Cryptobacteroides. Next base: position 6,710 of record JBJEBS010000144.1, on the reverse strand, counting down.
AGCGTGGCCGCAGCAGCAGTTTGTCTTCTGCAGGGAGTGGAGGAAGAGCAGATAAGAAAGGGAATTGGCACATTCAAAGGAGTAAAGAGAAGGCTGGAAGAGCATCTGAACTCCAAAAAACTCACTTATATAGATGATTACGCGCATCATCCGGCTGAGATCAGGGCGGCGCTTTCGAGCATCAGGGCGATGTTCCCGCAGAGAAAGCTGACTGCCATATTCCAACCTCACCTCTACAGCAGGACCAGAGATTTCGCAGCGGAATTCGCCGAAGCTCTGTCTCTGGCGGATCAGGCGGTCCTGCTGGACATCTACCCTGCCCGGGAATTGCCGATAGAGGGTGTTAGTTCAGAACTGATTTTCAAAGATATACACTGCGAGGAGAAGCAGCTTTTAGGATACGGGGAATTACTGGATTGGCTCAAAAAACAGGAACTAGACGTAGTGGTGAGCCTGGGCGCCGGTAACATAGACAGGCTGGTTCAGCCTATAACGGAACTGCTTAAGGAGAGAATATGAAAAGGCCGCTGAAGATCATACTTTATAGTCTGGCCCTGACGTTGTTTTTCGTCGGGACAGGAGTGCTGATCTGTCTTAGCGACAAGAAAGACCACAGCATAGCTTGCAGGGAGATAGAGCTGAACATCTCGGAGAATCACCATTTCATCTCAGAAGAAGATGTCAGCAAGAAACTTAACCGAGCCTACGGCGTTATTATCGGGGAAAGGGTGGACGAGCTGGACCTTTTCAGGATAGAATCCATCCTGGAGCAGAACCTGGCCATCAAGAACTGCGAAGCCTGGGCGACCAAAGACGGGATCCTGCATATAGACATAGAACAGAGGGAGCCTGTGATGAAGGTAATGGACAAAAAATCGAACTCCTACTATGTGGATAAGGATGGGATTATCTTTCCGGTGTCTGCGGATTATGAAGCCCAAGTGCCTGTAATTCTGTGCGATACAGCCAAGGGGATGAATCAGGATTGGCTAAGTGAGGCCATATCGCTGGTCTATGATCTTTCCTCCTCACCCAAATGGAAAGAGAGAATAAGCAGCTACAGTGTAGAAGAAAACAACGATTTTGTCTTGCATTCTGACAAAGAGAAGATTATCTTTGGGGATTTTAAGGACAGGCAGAGAAAATTGGCCTATTTGGATAAATATTATTCCGATATCAGGCCTTTGGATAAAGAATACAAAGTGGTGAATTTAAAATATAAAGGACAGATAATATGCAGGAAGAAAACATTGTAGTGATATTGGATTTCGGTTCTTCCAAAATTTCGCTTACGGTGGCTGATATGAGTTCCGGCTCTCCGGAGTCCATTCTGTTTCACAAGCAGGCCCCTGCCGTGGGAATCAACAGAGGCGTTATCAGCAATCCCCGAAATGTGTCTCAGATTTTAGGCCATCTAATAGCTGAGGCCGAAGAAGAGTTGGGAATCAGCATACACAGAGCCATAGTCAACTACCCGAGATGGAAAATACGCTGTCAGGAACTCTCAGTCAGCCTCGACAGGACTTCTTCGGATGAGTACATTAACGAAGAAGAACTGCAGACCTTAAGGGACATGGCCGTAAGCAGGATGAAAAAGGAGATGGACAATTCCAGCATCATCTGCGCTACCGTGGCCAAGTCCTATTCCACCGAGGAACTTCTGAATGTGCAGGAGGAAGATATACTGGGAGCCATAGGAGCGAAGTTAAGCGGCAACTTCCTGATGTTCCTGGGGCCTAAGACAGCCAAGACTAACATAGACAAAGTGATGAATGATCTGGGGATCGATGTCTTCAGATACGAATTCACTCCGGTGATAGAATCCCCTTTCGTTCTTAGCGCTGAAGAGAAGATGCAGGGGGTGGCCCTGATAGAGATAGGTGCCGGAATCAGCTCCGTATCCGTATATAACAACGGCAGCCTTCGCTTCTACAAATCCTTCCCCTTTGGGGGAAAGCAGGTCAGCTCAGACATACAGCTGGAATGCAACGTATCCCAGACATTGGCAGAGAATATCAAACTCGCCTGGGCTTACTGCATGCCGGACAAGCTGCAGAATATGAGCGACAAGATTCTGAAAATAGAAGACCCTGTCAGCAATAACTTCCAGGAAGTGACCCTGAAATACCTCTCGGAGGTGGTGAACTGCCGTATGAAAGAAATCCTCAACACCTGCTTCTACCTCATAAGAGAAAGCGGCTACGATGACAAGCTCAGACACGGGATAGTTCTGACCGGAGGCGGAGCCCAGATACATTGCCTTCAGAGCCTGGTGAGCAGCCTGAGCGGGCTGAACTGCAGGATAGCCTATCCTCACTACTTCGAGGAAGCATCTGACTGCGCCGTGGAGGCTATGCTCCTAAATGCGACCAACTTAAAGAACATAATCTTCGTCGGTCCTAAAAAGGAAGAAGAAGAAAATACTGCGTCCAACCAGATAGAACAGACCAAAGAGCCGAATCCTGGAGAATTATTCGACGAAGCTCAGATGAGAGATGGAGTGCAGCATAACAAAAAAGAGAAGGAGAAGGAGAAAGAGAAAGAGAAAGAGAAGAAAAAGGGGAAAGGCGGACTCAGCAGTTTTTTTGCATCGATTACAGATTCTGTACTTTCAGGCTTTGAGAATTGCGGCGAAGAAGATAATAATAACAAAAAGGAAGAATAGAGCTTATGGATTTGGATATTTTAGCACCCATCGACTGGGCCAATTCAGATGATATCATAAAAGTGCTGGGAGTAGGAGGAGGAGGCTGCAATGCCGTAAACTACATGTTCCACCAGAACATCCAGGGTTGCAGTTTCTTAGCCTGTAACACTGACTCCCAGGCTCTGGATGACTGCGACGTGCCGGTAAAGATTCAGCTCGGCAAGGGACTTGGCGCAGGAACAGATCCGAGCATAGGACGAAATGCCGCCCTGGAATCCCAGGATATGATTCTGGAGAAGATCAAGGCTAACAATACCAAGATGATCTTCATCACTGCCGGAATGGGAGGAGGTACAGGTACCGGAGCCACCCCTGTAATAGCCAAATTGGCCAAGGACGTGGGAATCCTGACCGTGGGAGTAGTCACCCTGCCTTTCCTTTTCGAAGGTCCGGAGAAACTCTCCAAGGCTATAGACGGCATACACGAGCTGACCAAGAACGTGGACAGTCTGATTATAATCAAAAACGAGAATCTCTACTCCTTCTACGGAGACAAACTCATTCACGAGGCCTTCCCTAAGGTGGACGAGGTGCTGGCTACCGCCGTGAAGGGAATCGTGGAGATAATCAAGAAGAAAGGTTATATCAACATCGACTTCATGGATATTCAGAACATGATGAGAGGCAGTGGCATGGCCCTGATGGGCTGTGGCGAAGGCCAGGGGAAGAACCGTCTGGAAGATGCAGTGAAGAGCACCTTCGAATCCCCTCTGCTGAACGACTTCGACCTGACCACTGCGAAGAACCTGCTTCTGAACATCACCGTGGGAAAGAACGACCAGGGACTGACGATGAACCAGCAGAACGAGTTGAACAAGAAGATAGCCTCCTACACGGGCAATGCTAACAACTTCAAGTACGGTCTGATTCTGGAAGACGACCCGAATTTCGGGGACAAAATCAAGATTACGGCCATCGCCACCGGTTTCAAATTCAACACCGTACTGGGTGCCGAACTTAAGAAGACAAACATCATAGTCATAGACAGGAACTTCACCTATGACAAGAAAGGAAAGAACCGCCTGACCGTAGATAACTCTCTGGAGAACTTCGGCTTCGGCGCTGAGAGGATAGGCTATAACAGTGCAGATTCCAAATTGAAATTACCATACGAGATTAACGAGACCCCAAGCATGCTTTCCGAGGACAACGAAGTCCTCAGAAGCCTTGAGACCACTCCGGCTATTAGAAGAATACAGAAATGAGAAGAACAAGAGTAAGATTTGCCCCGTCCCCTACCGGACCTCTGCATATGGGAGGGGTACGCACAGCCCTTTACAATTACCTTTACGCCCGTCAGAAAGGCGGAGACTTTATCATCCGAATTGAGGATACGGACTCAGCCCGTTTCGTGCCAGGTGCTGAAAAATACATCATCGAGTCCTTGAACTGGTGCGGAATCAAGGCAGACGAGGGAGTGGACGAGAATGGAAACATAGTGGAGACCCCGAGCGAGAAGCATCCGCACGCTCCTTACAGACAGTCCCAGAGAAGAGGCATCTACAGACAGTATGCCGAGCAGCTGGTGGAGAATGGCTGGGCCTATTACGCCTTCGATTCGGCAGAAGAATTGGCCTCTATGAGAAGCGAGGCCGAGGCCAAGGGCGAGACCTTCATCTACAACTACCAGAGCAGGGAGAGGCTTAAAAACTCCCTTACCCTTCCGAAGGAGGAAGTGGAAAGGCTGCTGGAGAGCACTTCCGACTGGACGGTGCGCTTCAAGATGCCTCAGGACAGAATGGTGAAGATGGACGACCTGATCAGGGGGCACGTGGAGGTGAACACTTCCACCCTGGACGACAAGGTGCTCTGGAAAAAGGCCGACGAACTGCCTACCTATCACCTGGCGAACATCGTCGATGACCATCTGATGGAGATCACAGAGGTAATCCGCGGCGAGGAATGGCTGCCATCCCTGCCTCTGCACTACCTGCTCTACGAGGCCTTCGGCTGGAGTGATTCTATGCCAAGATTCGCTCACCTTCCGCTGCTGCTCAAACCTGTGGGCAACGGCAAGCTTTCCAAAAGGGACGGCGACAAAATGGGCTTCCCTGTATTCCCGCTGCACTGGGTGAACAGTGCCGGCGAGACCTATCACGGCTACCGAGAGGACGGCTACTTTCCTGAGGCTTTCGTAAATATGCTGGCCATGCTGGGCTGGAACCCTGGCACCGAGCAGGAGATCTTCTCCATGCAGGAGCTTATCGAGCAGTTCTCCCTGGACAAGGTGAGCAAGAGCGGAGCCAAGTTCAATCCGGATAAGGCTAAGTGGTATAACAAGGAATACCTGCGCACCAAATCCGACGAAGAACTGGCCCAGGCATATCTGCCTATACTTAAGGAGCACGGAGTGGAGGCGCCTTTCGATTATGTCTGCAAGGTGGTGGGCATCATCAAGGAGAGAGCCACTTTCGTGAGCGACTTCTGGACCATAGCCCCTTACCTCTTCGTGGCTCCAAGTGAGTATGTGGAGAAGGACCTGAGGAAATTCGGCACGGCGGAAAATTACGCCATGGCCCTGGAGGCCATCAAGGCGGACTCTGACCTGGAGGAATACATCAGGGCCAAGGAGTGGCCTATGGGCAAGGTTATGAACTGTATCAGACTGGGGCTTAGCGGCAGCGGCAGCGGTCTGGCGATAGCTGACATCATCTCCTGCATAGGTAAGGAAGAGGCTGTCAGAAGAATGGAAAAATTAGCTGATCATATATCATGAGCGTAAAGATAGGACTTTGCAGCGATCACGCCGGCCTGGATTATAAGGCCAAACTGATCAAGAAGCTTCAGAAACGGGGCTTCGAAGTGGTGGATTACGGGACTTCTAGTCACGAGAGCTGTGACTACTGCGATTTCGCCCACGCCCTTGCCTACGGGATTGAGAAAGGGGAGGTGGAGAAAGGAATTGCCCTCTGCGGTACCGGTAACGGTATGGCTATCACCTTGAATCATCACCACGGACTGAGGGCCGGACTGGCCTGGAACGTGGAGGTAGGCAGACTTATCAAACAGCATAACAATGCCCAGGTGCTGGTGCTTCCGGCCCGCTTCGTCTCCTACAGGATGGCGAGTGCCATTACCGATGCCTGGCTGGACAGTGAATTCGAAGGCGGAAGACATTTCAGGAGAATTGAAAAGATTGAGCCATAACATAGAGGATTATCCTGAAGGGATTATCCTTCCCATAGACAAGCCTTACCGCTGGACCTCTGCGGATGTAATCCGAAAAGTCAAGTGGGCGGCTTGCCGGCATTTCGGGAAGAAGAATCTGAAGGTGGGTCACGCGGGGACTTTGGACCCGCTGGCTACCGGTATTCTGCTGGTGTGTATAGGGCCTGCCACGAAGAAGGCGGAGGAGCTTCAGCGCTCTGCCAAGACTTATCTCGCAGGAGTGAGCTTCGGGGCTACCACCCCGTCCTACGACCTGGAGAAGGAGATCGACAGGCATTTCCCTTGTGAACATATAGACAGGGATTTGATAGAAAAGACCCTGCCTGCCTTTATCGGGCCTCAGGAGCAGATAGCTCCTCTGTTCAGCGCGAAGAGCGTGGAGGGGGTGAGGGTCTATGAACTGGCTCGGCAGAGATATAAACAGGGTCTGCCTCTGGAGGATACAGGGATTATTCAGGCCTCGAAGATCGAGATCTATGATCTGAAGTTGCTGGACTTTTCTGTTCGGGGTTTCGGGAAGCCTGACTATGGGGATGGCAGGATCAAGGTGGCTGATATCAGCAGAGAGAGGCTGCCCACAGCCTTGCTGCAGGTGAACTGCAGCAAGGGCACTTATATAAGGGCCCTCGCCCGTGACCTGGGCGAGGCTGTGGGCAGCGGAGCTTTTTTAAGCTCCCTGCGCAGGACCGCCAACGGCGGCTTCGGGATAGGCGACAGCCTCAGCCTGGAAGAAGCCCTCGATTTATTTGAAACAAACAACTAACTACTTGGAAATAAATAAATATAAGTTTCGCAAGTGCGAAACCACCTATGTACGGAGATGCTATAGCATCGA
>JBJEBS010000143.1:0-18483 GCA_051870275.1 Candidatus Cryptobacteroides sp. | reverse complement strand
AGGAAGAGGATTTAGGAGAAGGGTCAGATAAACAGAGAAATGTGCGTGGGATAAATTTCAGAGAAGTAAGATGAACGGGGCTTAAGGTGGGGGAATTTTGATTAATTATTGTTAAATTTGTAAGTTCTGGTTTTGTAAATGAGTAATTTAAGTTTCGCAAGCAGCACAAATCTCTTAATATTAGATAATTAGTTACTTGCGAAACTTGAATGAGTAAAAAGCCTGAGAGTCGGCAGTTTAAGTGACTTGCGGAACTAGAGTATGCGGAATTTGAGAAGAAATACGAAGATGAAAAATTTTGTAGAAGAACTGAAATGGAGGGGGATGCTTCAGAATATTACCCCTGGGATAGAAGAAGAACTGGCCAAGGGCCCTATGTCGGCTTATGTGGGAATTGATCCTACGGGAGACAGTCTCCATATAGGCCACCTGGTCAGTATAATGATACTTAAACACTTTCAGGCTTGTGGAAACAAGCCTTATGCCTTGGTGGGAGGAGCTACCGGAATGATAGGCGACCCTTCGATGAAGAGTCAGGAGAGGAATCTGCTCGATGAGCAGACCCTCGCACACAATGTCAAGTGCATCAAGGCTCAGCTCGCGAAATTCCTGGATTTCGAATCTGAAGCCCCTAACAAGGCCGAACTGGTGAACAATTACGACTGGATGAAAGACTACACTTTCATAGATTTTACCCGCGACATAGGCAAACTCATCACTGTCAACTATATGATGAGTAAGGATTCCGTGAAGAAGCGACTCAGCCGCGATTCTTCCGAGGGTATGTCCTTCACCGAGTTTACCTATCAGCTTCTTCAGGGATATGACTTTCTCTATCTCTTCGAGCACGAGAACGTAAGACTCCAGCTCGGCGGAGCAGACCAGTGGGGAAACATTACCACCGGAACCGAACTCATCCGCAAGACTTTGGGCAAGGAGGCCTACGCCCTCACCTGCCCGCTTATAACCAAGGCTGACGGAGGCAAATTCGGCAAGACCGAGAAGGGGAACATCTGGCTCGACCCTGAGCGCACCAGCCCTTACCAGTTCTATCAGTTCTGGCTTAATGTCAGCGACGAAGACGCTGAGAAATACATCAAGATATTCACTATGCTGGACCGAGAGACCATAGAGTCTGCCATAGAAGAGCACCGCGCTGACCCGGGCCGCAGGAGCCTGCAGAAACTTCTCGCTCAGGAAGTCACCATAATGGTACACGGAGAGCAGAACTATCAGACAGCCCTCAAGGCATCCCAGATGCTTTTCGGAAAGGCTACTGCCGAGGATCTGAGAAGTCTCGACGAGCAGACCTTCCTCGCCGTCTTCGACGGAGTGCCTACTTTCGAAGTCAGCAGAGAAGAGCTGCCTGTAGGTATCCTGGATTTTCTCGCTGAGAAGACCAGCATTTTCCCTTCCAAGGGTGAAGCCAGGAAGATGATTCAGGGGAACGGATTCTCCCTTAATAAGGAGAAGATTACCGATATCAGCCGCAGCATCAGTGAGGCTGACATCATAGATGGCAAATACATTCTCGCCCAGAAGGGTAAGAAAGATTATTTTATAGTAAAAGTCAAGTAATGGAAGGCCTATCTACCAGACAATTGAAAGTGGGGCGGGAGATTCAGCGGGACTTGGCTGAGATCATCCGCTCAAAGGGTATGGCAGCTTTCGACGGGGCCTTGCTGACAGTCAGCGAGGTTCGAATCAGTCCGGACCTGTCCATAGCCAAGGTGTATGTCAGCATCTTCCCTTCTTCCAAGCAGCAGAAAGTCTTGGAGATACTCGAGGAAGAAAAGAAAAAACTCAGAGGAGAACTCGGAAGGCAGGTGTCCAAGCAACTCAGGATAGTCCCTGAACTGGATTTCTATCTCGATACCACCCTGGACTACGCGGAGCACATAGACGAACTGCTTAAAAAGTAGCCTCAGGTGGGTCTGGTGAGCAAAATAGCTGGCAGATACCTCTTTGCCAGAAAGACTAATGACGTCATCACTTGGATTTCGCGCATCTCTGTTCTGGGGATTGCGATTGGAACTGCCGCCCTTATAGTGGTAATGTCGGTCTTTAACGGTTTCACTCATCTGATAGAATCTAACATAGACTCCTCCTCTCCGACTTACAGGATAGTTCCCCAAAGCGGGAAGACCTATAGTTTTGATGACAGTCTCCTAACTGCTCTCAAAGAACTGGAAGGGGTCAGCCTGCTTCAGATGGTCGTGGAAGATATGGTGGCTGTCGAATACGGGGATGTCAAATCTGTAGTGAAGCTAAAGGGACTTCCCGAGGCTTCATCCTTTTCCATCAGCGCCCCCATCGCCAGAAAATTGGGTCTTAAACTCAGTTTTTTAAGTCCTATCGAACTATACTACCCCCAGAGTGAAGGCAAGATATCTCTCACTAATCCCGCTTTGAACCACATTAGGGGCAGAGCTACTTCCATTCTAAACTCTGACGAGGAGCTGGTAGTGGTCCCATTGGCTCAGGCCCGAGAACTCCTCTCTTTAAGTGAGAATCAGGCGAGTGCCTTGGAGATATATTGTTACGAAGGCAGCCAAACTTCCCAGAAACTCTTGCAGGAATTGCTTGGGGAGGAACTGAGGGTAGAGAACAGGTATCAGCAGCACTCCCAGATATACAAGATGATGAGATATGAAAAGCTCGCTGTCTATCTGATACTGTTTTTTATCATTCTGGTCGTGGCTGTCAATATCTACGCCTCCCTCTCTATGCTTATAATGGAGAAAGAACTGGACATCATTCACTTAAGGGCCATGGGAGCGAGTAAAGCATTGGTGCGCCGAATCTTCTGTAGTGAGGGTATGCTTGTATGTGCGTTAGGATTGGCATTAGGAATAATAATAGGATTGCTGCTGGTGTATGCGCAGAGCCGCTGGGGACTGGTACGGCTCCCTGGGAACTCGATGACGGCTGTATATCCGGTGCAGCTAAAAATTTCGGATCTGCTGCTGAGTGTGGGTGGGGTGGCGCTGATAGGTGGTGTAATAGCGAATTTAAGTACGAAAAAAATATGAAGAAAACAGTTTACCTTTTAGTCTTGATATTGCTCGGACCATTGGCCTGGGCACAGAAGGAAGGGGGTATCGATGCACAGCTGCTCGAAGAACTCAGGGCCGGATACAAGGCCACAAGCAGCGACCGAGCAGTACGTAACGCATTGAATACCACTTCGATAAATACATTGGCATTAAATGCGGAGAATGCGGTGCTCAGGGATACGCACTTCTCGGACAGGGTGCAGACGAAGGGAATCACTGACCAGAAAAGCTCTGGCAGATGCTGGCTTTTCACAGGTCTGAACGTGCTGAGGGCTGAGGCCATAAGCCGTAACGGCTGGGGCGAGATGCAGTTCTCCCAGACCTACCTCTTCTTCTATGACCAGCTTGAGAAGGCCAATCTTTTCCTTCAGGCCATCATCGACACCCGAAGCCTTCCGCTCGAGGACAGGAAAGTGGATTGGCTTTTGAGCAATCCCATCTCCGACGGCGGTACCTTTACGGGAGTGGCTAATCTGGTGATGAAATACGGCGTGGTTCCTTCGGAGATTATGCCGGAGAGCCTTGTGGCTAACAATACATCGGCTTATGCCAGCCAGATGAAGACCCTGCTTAGGCAGGATGCCCTTAAACTTCGCGAGGCTAAAAATGACAAGCAGGCCCAAAAGCTTAAGAAACAGATGCTTGCGGAGGTGTATAGAGTGCTCTGCCTGTGCTTCGGCGAGCCGGTGCAGGAGTTCGAGTGGACCTGTTACGATGCTAAGGGCGAAAGTCAAGGCCGCAAGAGTTACACTCCACAGTCTTTCTATCAAGAATATGTGGGCTGGGATCTGAATCACGACTATGTGATGCTGATGAACGACCCGAGCAGGGAATACTTCAAACTCTACGAGATAGAGTACGACAGGCATCTCTATGATGGAGACAACTGGCTTTATCTGAACCTGCCTGTCGATAGGATTAAGGATATGGCCATAGCTTCCATCAAGGATAACAAGGCTATGTATTTCAGTTGTGACGTGGGCAAGTTCCTGAACAGGAGCAACGGCAGCCTCGATCTGAACAATTACGATTACGAGTCGCTTCTGGGGGTGGAGTTCACTATGGATAAGAAGCAGAGGATTCAGACCCATAGCAGCGGTTCTTCTCACGCCATGACTCTTATCGCAGTGGATTTGGACCAGCAGGGAGAGCCTGTGAAGTGGATGGTGGAGAACAGCTGGGGCGCTTCCTATGGCTACAAGGGAAATCTCATCATGACTGACGAGTGGTTTGACGAGTATATGTTCCGACTGGTGGTGGAAAGGAGATTTGTGCCAGAAGACCTTCAGGGTCTGCTTGATCAGGAAGCTATCCAGCTCCCTGCCTGGGACCCTATGTTTATGGGAGAAGAATAGTGAGTTTCAAGCCGGTGGAACTGTTCCACAGCCATATAGTCTCGCCTTCGAGTTTAACCACCTCCAAGGCGAGATTTCTTTTTACTCGGTTCATTCCGTCAGGCTCTGTCCATTCCAGATAAGAAGCGATGACAGTGGAACCTTCCTCCTCAGGTCTGGAGTTAAGTTTCAGGATGAAATAATCTGACATGTTGTCGGTGTGAGCACGGAACTCAAGGCGTTGGGAGTTATAGGCCCATTGGCATTTGGCAGGAGTATAGAGGAAGATGCACTCCTTGCCGGATTCCAGCCGGATGGTGTCGTCGAGCAGGAATTCCGGAGTGTAGGTCTTCGGTTTGCAGGCGCTGGCAAGGCAGAGCACCAGCGCGAGTATGAAAATATTTCTTCTCATCGTATCTCCTTGTTAATCACATCTATGGAGCCGTCTTCGTAGAGTAGTTCAGCCCTTAGTATCCCACTTCCTGGAATCTTGAAGTAGCCTTCTGAATCCACTGAAATGCTCTCTCCGTTGAAAGTCCAGCGGATCTCCAGCGCATCATGGGAGTTGAAGACCTGCAGCGGAATCTTCCCGCTCTCCAGGCCTGCGGTCAGGATGAAAGGAATGGTGTTTCTCTCGTCTATCCTCAGGGTCTTGAAATAGCTCACACTGGAGTAGTCCTCGCTGGAGGTATGTACAGTCAGCTCCACCTTGTAAAGGCAGTTGTCCTTCAGCCCGCTTATGTTCAGAGTAATCCCTCCAACATCGTTAAGTCCTTGTTCTATAATGATTTCCTCGGCATCTTGAGAGCTGAGCACTATGCTGGCGCTCTTAAATTCGTCCTTCACGAATTCGTCCAGAATCCAGCTCAGCAGGGCCGCGGTCTGAAAACTCTGAATCTGAGCCTGGCTGATGGGCCTTATCACTTTGAAGCTCACACTGCCGTCTTCGAGTCTCTGTATATTCTTCAAGGCCAATTCCGCCGCGCCTCCGCTCCAGAATCCCAGGCTTGGATAGCTTTCGGAGGATATGCTCTGCCCAGCCACGGCAGGGAAAAAGACTTTCGAGACCGTATCGGCATCCGGCGTAGCCTCCAGCAGCAGGGCACAAGGGTGGTCCGGCCTGCAGTTTACCTGATTCAGGCTCCATCTCTCCTGGGCGCTCAAAGTCCTGTCGTAATAGGAGGAGTAGCCGGCCTTGTTAGTCGATGCATCTATGTGATACACAAGCATTCCCTCTCCTCCGATAAATTCGTCCCAGCCCTCCTGGACACGGCTTTCGAAGAGGTAATACTCCGAGGCCTTGTCTGTCGGCATATAGAGATAGCGCCCGCTGCGACTGATAGGTTCCAGCACATAATCCCCCACGTCCAGGGTGTCGCAGCGGCCGAGCCCTAGCAACTGATAATCCAGGGCACACAGTCCCGCCGGAGTATTCATCCCATCGTTCCTCTCCCCCTTGTCCATTAAGGCCAATCTTCCCCACAAGCCTTTGCCCTTCCCTCCGCTCTGCTCTTCGTCCGAGTCGTAGAGGTCTTTCAGACCGAGGATATGGCCGTACTCGTGACAGATCATCCCCATTCCTATGGCCTGCCCTTCGAAATATTCGCTCACCACGAAATAACTTCCTTCGAAGTTCGAAGACAGGCTTTCGTGCGGCCATATCTCTCCTCCGGAGAAAATCACCCCTATGTTTTTGTCGTAGTTGCTCATATTCAGCAGCTTGCTGCACTGCCTGTAGGCTTCCATTACCGCGAGCTGAGCTGTCTGCGTAGTATATTTGCCCTGTGTCAGCTTAATTATCGGGGCCAATTCGAACTCCCTCGGGTACTTTCCATCCAGTACTTCGAAATACTGGCTGCATCGCCCTATCAGGCTGTCCAGCTGTTCTGTGGTAAAGGTGAAACTCAGTGAATTTATCTCCACTGGCATAATCAGCACCTTCTTCTGCTGGGCACAGGCTATGTCCAGAGTCAGCAGAATGCAGAACAGGGCTGAGAGAAGGCGTTTCATCTGTCGGTGTTTCCTCCCGCCAGATCCAGGATTTCGGCCGTGATGCTGGCCTGTCGGGTCTTGTTATATTCGAGAGTAAGTTCGGAGAGCATATTCTCTCCATTATCCGTGGCAGTCTGCATCGCTACTGTCCTGGCCGAGTGCTCGGCCAGACAGGAGTCCAGCAGTATGGAGTAGAGTTGGATCTTCAAGACCTTGTAGAGCAATTCTTTCTGAATCTCCTTCTTGTCAGGTTCCAAGATAAAAATATCCTCCACTTTGTCTTCTCCGGTATATTCTTTTCCTTTGAGTTGAACAGGCAGATAGCTCTGGCAGAGGGGCTCCTGCCTGGCGGCGGAGCAGTGGTGGGAATAGACTATCTTTACCTCCCTGTACTCTCCAGCCTCGAAGCCATTTATCAGTTCTTCAGCAAGCTGGCAGGCCGCAGCGTAGGAAGGTTTGTCCAGAATCTTGTCTATCTGGCATCGACTCTGATAGCCGGCCTTGGCCATAGCCTCATTAATCTTCTTTCCTATGAAATAGCAGACAGGATCTTCCCCGCTTTCTTCCAAGACCTTGGAAGTCAGCTTGATGATGGCTGAGTTGAAGCCGCCGCATAGGGAAGTGTTAGAGCTCAGCGCCACAACACAGCAGCGGGGCGCTGCATCCTTGGCCACCGGCAGTTGCAGGGCCTCTCCACCCAGAGTCTCCAGGCATTTTTCCAATTCTGCCCTGTACTCGCCAAGCGGAGTTACCAGCTGCTGGGTCTTATGGAGTTTCGCGCTGGAGAGCAACTTCATCGCGGAAGTGATCTTCAGGGTACTCTTGACTGAGCTAATCCTCTCTTTTATTTCTTTCAGTGCTGCCATCCTATGCCTTTATGCTGCTGCAAGTCAGTTTCGCGGTCTCTTCTATGGCCGCTGTCTCTTCTTTTCCGAGGATTCCTTTTGCCAATTTTTCCAGCACCTCAGGCTTGTGGCTGCGCATGTTCTCCAGGAAGCGCTGTTCGAAGAGAGAAACTTGGCCTAAATCGATCTCAGCCATAAGGGCGTGGGTGCCGCAGTACAAGACTGCGACCTGCTCTCCCACGTTCATAGGGCTGTACTGCGGCTGCACGAGCAGGCTGCTGTTCTTGCGGCCCTTGTCCAGGGCAGCCTGGGTTACCTTGTCTATGTCGGAGGAGAATTTGGAGAAACTCTCGAGCTCCTTGTACTGGGCCTGTTCTATCTTGAGGGTGCCGGCTACCTTCTTCATGCTCTTGATCTGGGCGGCTCCACCTACTCGGGACACTGATATTCCGACATTTACTGCCGGTCTGATGCCCTGGTTGAAAAGTCCGCTTTCGAGGTATATCTGTCCGTCTGTGATGGAGATTACATTTGTAGGGATGTAGGCGGACACGTCTCCAGCCTGAGTCTCTATGATAGGCAGGGCGGTAAGTGAGCCCCCGCCTTTGACCTTGCCTTTCAGGCAGGCAGGCAGATCGTTCATCCGCTCGGCCACGCTCTGCTCTGAGATAATCTTCGCGGCCCTCTCCAAGAGTCTGGAGTGCAGGTAGAACACGTCTCCAGGGTAGGCCTCGCGGCCGGAAGGGCGCCTAAGGATGAGGGACACCTCCCTGTAGGCTACGGCCTGTTTCGAGAGGTCGTCATAGACTACCAGGGCGGCTCTTCCCGTGTCTCGGAAATATTCGCCTATGGCTGCGCCTGCGAATGGGGCGTAGTATCTCAGGGCTGCGGCCACGGCAGCCGTGGCCGCCACCACGACGGTATATTCCAGGGCTCCGTGACTGCGAAGGGTCTCCACTATGTTAGCAATTGTGGAACCTTTCTGGCCTATGGCCACATAGATGCAGTACACAGCTTCTCCCTTGAGGTAGTTTTCCCTCTGGTTGATGATGGTGTCTATAGCTATGGCGGTCTTGCCGGTCTGCCTGTCGCCGATAATCAGCTCTCTCTGCCCTCTTCCTATAGGAATCATGGAGTCTATGGCCTTTATTCCGGTCTGCAGGGCCTCGTTTACGGGCTGGCGGAAGATAACTCCAGGGGCCTTTCTCTCCAAAGGCATCTCTAACAGTTCCCCCTTGATGGCACCCATGCCGTCCAGTGGTTTTCCCAGGGGGTCCACCACTCGGCCCAGCAGGCCTTCGCCCACAGGGATGGAGGCGATGCGTCCGGTTCTGGACACCCTCATGCCTTCGGATACCTGTTCCGTAGGACCCAGCATTATGGCACCTATGTTATCCTCTTCGAGGTTCATCGCCACGGCCATAATACCGTTTTCAAAGCGGAGCAATTCTCCGGCCTGGCAGTTTTCCAGTCCGAAGATTCTGGCCACACCGTCGCTGACCTGCAGCACATAGCCCACTTCTTCCCAGCCGGCCGTGATGTTGATGCCCTTGAGTTGATTCAGCAAGACCTCAGAAATCTCGCTTGGTTTTAAGTTTTGAGACATTAAACTAACCTTTTATTCAAATCATCGAAGTGGCGACGGATCTTCTCGAGCTTCGTTTTTACACTCGTATCCATCACCTTGTCGTCAATTTCCAATACGAAGCCGCCTATCAGCTCCGGTTTAACTTTATGGGAGAATACCATCTTGCCTTCAAATCTGTCTTTCAGCCTTTCCCTGATCTGCTCTTCCAGTTCCGGAGCTTCGCCGGCCGTAGTGAGTCGGGCCTGCACGATTCCGCAATGCTCTCGGTACTGCATGGCGAAACTGCCGAAGATATACTTGGCATAGGAAAGACGGACATTGGAAGAGAGCAGCTCTAAAAAACGCTGCAGATCCTCCTCCAAGACTTCAGGCATTCCGCCATCCAGAATGAGGCACACTTGCTCATAGACCCTGTCGGCGCTGCCCCTTTCGAGGCAGTAATTCAGAAGGGCTCGGGCATAGCGTTTGGAAATTACTCCTTCGTTCATCTCTTCTCGTCTTTCAATTCGTCGAGCATCTTGTCTATATAGGCTTGCTGTTTCTCAGGCTCTGCCAATTCCTTTTCCAGCACCTTTTCTGCTATGCTGACCGAAAGCAGGCTTACCTGAGACCTGACTTCTCTGAGGGCGTTCTCCCTTTCTGCGGCAATCTGTTCCCTGGCTTGTGCTATGATGCTTTCGCTCTGCTGCTCTGCGTCCAATCTGGCTTTCTCCAGAAGTGCAGTGCGCTGCTGCGCAGCCTCACCCAGAATCTGGGACTGCTGCTGCCTAGCTTCGGATAGCATCTGCTCTTTGGTTTTCTCCATATCGGCCAATTCAGCCTCTGCCTTTTCCGCAGCCTTCAGCGCGCCTTCGATCTTGTCCTGTCTCTTCTCTACCATGGAGGTGATGACAGGAAAGCCGAATTTCGCCAGTACGAAGAACACGATGGCGAAAATCAGGCACATCCAGAAGATGAGTCCGCTGTCAGGAGTAACGAGATTCATCTTTTACAGTACTCCGAGAAGACAAACCAAGATGGCGAACAGACAGGCACCTTCCACGAGGGCGCCCACGATGATGGCTATCATCTGATATTTGCCTGCATATTCAGGCTGTCTGGCACCAGCTTCGAGGGCGGATTTACCTATCTTGCTGATACCCAATGCTGCTGCGAAAGCTGCTGCAGCTGCTGCGAGTCCGAAAATTGCTTTTCCTATTCCCGCTTGAAGAAGAATTGTAGCTAACATAATCTATATAATTTTAATGTTGTCTTGACATTCCTATAAATACACTCGAAAGCATGGTGAACACATAGGCCTGAATGAAGGCTACCAGCAGTTCGAGCACGTCCATAAATATGCCGAATATCACCGCAAAGACGCTCAGGCCCGCGTTCAGGGCAGCGCCCATTTTAGCAGTAAGGAAGACCACAGCTACCACGCCCAGAAGCATGATGTGGCCCGCAGCTATATTGGCAAATAATCTTATCATCAAACTGAAAGGCTTGGTGAACATACCCACGATCTCGATGGCAGGCATCAGAGGGATAGGGCATTTCAGAGGAACCGGCACATCAGGCCAAAGTATGTCCTTCCAGTAGTGTTTGTTACCGAAGAGGTTGACGGCAAGAAAGGTGAAAAGTGCCAGGCAGAAGGTCACGGCTATGTTACCTGTCACGTTCGCCCCTCCAGGGAAGAAAGGCACTATTCCCATCAGGTTGTTAACGAAGATGAAGAAAAACAGTGTCAGCAGGAAGGAACTGTACTTCCTGTAATCCTGTCCTACACAAGGTTTTATCACCTCATCCATTAGCATGCAGATAAGCATCTCGATAGCACCTGTAAAGCCTTTAGGTACTTCCTTCAGGGCATCGTGCCTGCGGTACCATCTGGCCGGCAGCAGTATCACCAGCAGCAGGACCAGGCAGTTCACCATCAGGGCCAGGACATTCTTGGTAATGGAGATATCGAAAGGCCTTTTCTGGCTGCCGTCTTCAAGGGTCTCCACCACCTTGCCATTTTCGTTAATGCTGAAAGCTTCGTAGGAGTGGCCGTGAGAGAGCTTCTTGGAGGAGAAACAGTGCCAGCTGCCGTCCTGGCTTCTGACTATCACCGGCAGATATACACAGACCGGCTTTTCGTTAATCTCCGTGATATGCCACTCGTAGGAGTCCAAAATATGGTCGAAGATGAACTTGTTCATATCCAAGTCCTGTCCTTCCTCTGCTCTAAGGGGCAGAGTGAAAAACAGAAGAAAGGAGAATATGACAGCTAATCTCTTCATAGTTCCACACAAGTGATTATCACCGATTTTTCTATCCTGACTATACCGGAGCGGATGGCTATCCTGCTCTCAGCCCCGTCCTTACGGATTCTTATCTCTCCCTCGCAGAGGGTGGAGATGAAGTTCGCGTGGTGGGGGAGCACTTCGAATTCGCCCAGGGAGGAAGGGAAGAATACCGCATCCACCTCGGCATCGAAAAGGCAGCCATCAACCGATATGATCCGGAGCTTAAGCATTGGCCAGAATCTCCTTGCCCTTAGCCAGGGCATCTTCAATGGTACCCACGTTCAGGAAGGCCTGCTCCGGTACATCGTCGCACTCTCCGTCCAGAATCATCCTGAAGCCCTTAATGGTGTCTTCTATATCCACCATCACACCTTTTACTCCAGTGAACTGTTCAGCTACGCTGAAAGGCTGGGAGAGGAATCTCTGCACTTTCCTGGCCCTATATACCGTGAGTTTGTCCTCGTCGGAGAGTTCGTCCATACCCAGGATGGAGATAATGTCCTGCAGTTCCTTGTTCTTCTGCAGAATCTGTTTCACCCTCTGCGCGGTCTCGTAATGTTCTTTACCCACTACGAGCGGGTCCAGAATCCTGGAAGTGGACTCCAGCGGATCCACGGCTGGGTAGATACCCAGTTCCGTCACCTTTCGGCTAAGCACCGTAGTGGCGTCCAGGTGGGAGAAAGTGGTCGCAGGGGCAGGGTCAGTAAGGTCGTCTGCCGGCACATAGACCGCTTGCACCGAAGTGATGGAGCCGTTCTTGGTAGAAGTGATCCTCTCCTGCATCTGACCCATCTCTGATGCCAATGTCGGCTGGTATCCTACAGCAGATGGCATACGTCCCAGCAGTGCGGACACCTCAGATCCTGCTTGTGTGAAACGGAAGATGTTGTCTATGAAGAAGAGAATGTCTTTCGGGTCTTCTGCTTTAGTACTGTCCCTGAAACTCTCTGCCAATGTCAATCCTGACAGGGCTACTGCGCTTCTGGCTCCTGGCGGCTCGTTCATCTGTCCGAAGACCATCGCCACCTGACTGTGTTTAAGGGCTTCTTCGTCCACTTTCGAGAGGTCCCAATGCCCATCTTCCATGGATTTCTCGAACTCTTCGCCGTATTTGATAACTCCGGATTCTATCATCTCTCTCAGCAGGTCGTTACCCTCTCGGGTACGTTCTCCTACGCCCGCAAAGACTGAGAAGCCATTATGCTTTTTCGCTATATTGTTAATCAACTCCTTGATTAGCACTGTCTTACCCACTCCGGCTCCACCGAAGAGGCCTATCTTTCCACCCTTCAGGTAAGGTTCCAGCAGGTCTATTACCTTTATGCCGGTGTAGAGAACTTCGTTAGAGGTGCTGAGTTCTTCGAACTTAGGAGGCTCGCGGTGAATAGGCAGGGCATCGGCAGTGTCCAGATCTGAAAGTCCGTCTATAGGGTCTCCAGTGACATTCATCACCCTTCCCCTGATCTGTTCACCCTTAGGCATGCTGATGTAGCCTCCAGTGGATACTACCTCCATACCTCGGCAAAGTCCGTCCGTGGAATCCATCGCCACGCAGCGGACAGTATTTTCTCCTATGTGCTGCTGAACTTCTATGATAAGCCTCGATGAATCTCCGCGATTCACCTGCAAGGCTTCGTTGATAGGGGGAAGTTCGTTTTCACAGTCCTCGGGAAGGTCGAAGTGTACATCCACCACAGGACCAACAATCTGTGAAATATGACCTTTAATGCTTTCTGTCATATCGTATATTTTCTATAGTCAAATCATACAAATATACGAAAAAAAGCAGATATCTACACCTCTCTTTCGGTGATTTCCTTGATGCCGTTTCTGTCCAGGGTTATTCTGAAATGTTTGAAGTCCTTGATGTCGTCGTATTCATAGCTCAGGACTATGTTCAGGTAGTATTCCTTAGGACACATCACCTGCCTTACGGAGCCGTTTTCATCCAGTACGTTCACAGGTACTTCTGGATTGTCCATCTTGTGCAGGAAGCTGTTTACCTGCAGACGTATGATGTCGTTCACGCCGCTGTAGTTATAGGAGGCGTTCTCCATCATCTTTTCTCTGTCTATGTTCACGAATTTCCTGTAGAGTATCACCCTTTCTCCCAGATGAGCATTCTCACTTGGGAAGATGGCGCCTTTGTTTCGTATCTTCTTAATCTCTTCCGGAACTTTGTTCTTGGAGATGAAATCCACAGCTTCTTTCATCTTGCCTATCTGGTGGTCCTTCAGAGAGATTTTCGCCTTGTTGTCGAAATACCTGTCACTCACCCTGTGGGCGAAGTAGAATCGCATCAGCTCCTTGATTCTGTCCTTCATCATGTAGCTGATAATCAGCGCTATGAATAAAGGCCAAGTGAGGTTCCCGAAGTGCCGCTGGAAGGCCCAGGCCACCACTGTGGCGAATATCATGGCCAATCCCGCCGCCAAACTGTAGTAAGCCTGCTCGACCAGCACCCCGTCGCGTTTTTTCGGCACCCGAAGGTAAAGTTGGCTTTCCACGTACTTTTTCAGCACCCCGTGCTTGTATATGTCCGTAGTGGAGGAATAGTTCCGTTCATGCCTAAGGTCGTTCACTTCTCTTACCAGTTCGGCCAATTTTTCCTTCTGCCTGTCCAGACCCTTTTTGCCGTTCAGGGATTTGAGCAGCATCAGAGTATGCTGATTGCTTACCGTGCAGATGAAGTCTCCTGACATGTTGTAGGCTTCCAGACCTTCAGCCCCCACGGTAGGGGTGGATATGATCTGTTCAATGTTCTTGTATGCTTCGATTATCTTCCGGAGATTAGTTACATAATTATCCAGCAGATTTTCCTTTTTAGGCTGGCTCTTGATATAGTTCGCCTCTTCTCTAAGGGAGCTTTTCACAATGGCGGCGAACATCTTCGCCTGGTAGGCGAACTCCGCAGTGTTAGTCCGACAGTAGTCGGAAGCCATAGCCTGAGCTGCACGGCTAAGGTTCTTCAAAGGAAGGGCCTCGCCTTCCACTATGTCCCTGAGGATGAAGTTCGGAGTTATCAGGCGGATATTCGTCTTTACATCTCGGTAGAAGTCGGCCTTGGTATAAGTATATGGGGTAATGTCCAGACTTTCAGGCACAAAGATCCACATCCCCACCGTAAAGTCGTTCTTTTTCGTTTTGCGGCGGGTGACGAAGCCCACTTTGAACTCGATAGAGTAGCGGTCGTGAATCTTGGTCTTGATGTCTATCATGAAATTAGATGATTAGAATAAGCCAGGAGTGATACCGAACCATTTGAAGAAAGTAGCTCCCCATACCAGTACCAAAAGCCAGGATATGATCATCATAGTGATGCCGAACTTGAAGGCATCGCCCTGGCTGTACTGGTTCGTGGTATAGAGCAGGGCCGCCGGTTTGCTGTTGAACGGGAATACATAGACGTGTTCGATGAGCATGCTCACAGGCAGGGCCAGACTCATCGGCATGAAGCCGAACTTGGCCTCAACTCCCAAGGCTATAGGCACGAAGACCATAGTTCTGATGGTTTTCGACTGGAAGAGGAGACCGGAGAATATCATTAAAAAGGTTAGAGCTAGGTAAAGCACCCAGTAAGGGGTGTCGGCGGTGATACCCATAGAATCGAAGGCCGCATTCACCATGGTGTTAGGCAGGTCGGTGGCATTCAGTCCGGATCCCAGGGTGTAGGCTCCGGCGGAGAATATCATCAGGTGCCAAGGGATGTCCACATCGTTCCACTTTACCACTCCTATTCCAGGGAGTAGGGCTATCACTGCGCCTATGAGGGCGACGATGGTCTCGTCTATGTTATGGAATGTACCCTTGGTGACCCAGAGGAAGAGGACCAGAAGGAAGATGGCTACAGCCTTGATCTCTTCGCCACTGATTTTACCCATGGACTTGAGCTCTTCCTTAAGGCGTTCCAGACCACCTTCTATCTGAGGTTTCTGTTCTTCCTTTTTCATAGGGAAGAACACATACATACCCAGCAGAAGGCCGATTACAAGTATGACTAAACTCATAGGGCCGCAGGTCTTGAGCCAATCCGCATATCCGAAATCGCAGGATCCCAGGAAGCCGGCTATGAGTGAGATTGCAAGCAGGTGGGCACCGGACCCGGTGTAGAAGGCATTGGCACCTATATTAACCTGAAATAGGTTCTGAAGGACGAGGTTTCGTCCGAAATTGTTCCTGTGTCCGTCGGATGCACCGTAGATGGCGCAGACTACCATGAAGATAGGCAGCATTATAGTCGCTTTCACGGTGGTGGCGGAGATGAAAAGGCTGAGGATGAGGTTGATGAGCATGAAACTCCAGAGTACCCCCTTGGCCGATTTTCCGAATTTGATTACGAATGCCAAGGCCAGTCTTTTAGCGAATTTGGTCTTGACCAGCATGCTGGCCAGTACGAAACTCAGGATGTTAAGCCACATCACAGGATGTCCCAGCTGGGCCAGGGCTTCCTTCTGGGTGGTAACTCCGGTGAGCACTATTCCGAGTATTACCAGCAGGGAAGTAAGGTAGTTCGGAATGGCTTCCGTGATCCAGAGTATGAGAGAGGCCACGAAGATGGCGAGCATCGCGTAGTTCGAACGCAGGAAGGCATCTATGCCAATTGCGCTTAGTCGGGCCTGCGCCTTGGCGGTGAGGGCGCCGACGTTAAGGTTGTCGATAAAACCTATATGGCAGAACCAATAGATGAATACGAAGCTGATCAGGGCCAGTGGCAGGCCAAGTCTGGCCATCCACTGCTCCATCTTGGATTTCTGCATCTTAGGCAACTTTTCGACCTTATAATTGTTAAGGTCAAGCGGGTCGAAAACCTCTTTTGTGCTTTTTTCTTCCATCTTTTTGTTTTTATTGGGACCAGCAGTTCCGGTCAGGGGACTGCTGGCAGATTAACTATTACCAGTTCTTATAAGGGTTCTTCATAAGCATGGAGTTGAAGTACTTAGGATCTCCTGTAACTTCTTCTCCGAGCCACTCTGGACGGTCGAAAGCCTCGTTTTCGTCGCTGAGTTCGATTTCAGCCACTGTGAGACCGTCGTTGTCGCCATAGAACTCATCCACTTCCCAGGTATGTACCCCGTCAGTGTTCTTAACCAGGTATCTGGTCTTGTCGATAACACCTGGTTCAGCGAGTTCCAGAAGGGCCTGTACCTCTTCTACAGGGATCTCTTTCTCCCACTCGAAGCGGGCTGCACCGCTCTTGTTACCGATTCCCTTAATGGTTATGAATCCTTTATCTCCCTTCACGCGTACTCTTACGGTGCGCTCAGGAACAGAGCTGAGGTAACCCTGGGTGATACGGGTCTGCTTGAAGGCCTCTGCCTTAAAGTCTCCCTTAACCAAGAATTTCTTTTCGATTTCCTGTGCCATAATCTATTCGTTAGCAAGATGTTTGTCGGACATACCGATGACACGCTTGATGGCCTGCAGGTAGTTGATGTTCTCGACTCCTTCCAGTCCGCAGTCGGCGATGGTCTTCTTGATGTCTTTGATTTCGGTAGATTCTGAATTGATGGTAACCACCTTGGCACCGTTGATGAGGACATTGCCCACTTCGCAGATGGTGTTGTTAACCATATAGCCGAAGCGCTGCTTGTGAACGCGTACTGCAGCAAGTGCAGGCTCAGCCCTTACCATTTCGAGGAACTCCTCGAGGGTGTAGGTCTCCTGGGTGAGTTCAGGGCATGGAACCATGAAGGCAGGGTAAACTTCATTGCGAAGCACTTCTGCGCTGATAGGGAACTCGCCCTTCATCAGAGGATTCCACTGCTCCAGACCATCGACTTCCTGAACGAAAGTCTTGATGTCCATCTTTCCGTTACGGATCTTCGTGTTGTTAATGTCGTTCTTCGCAGAGATGATGTAAATCTCGTCGCTCTGTCTTTCCCAAACTTTCTCAGGAACAGGAACTGAGAGACGGGCCATTCTCTTGTGAGCCTCGCAAAAACACTGTCCGAAAGAGCGAAACTCGAAGCGTGGCTTCGAGATTTCGCCTATTTTAAGTTCTTCTGCCATAGAGAATTATTCAGCTGGAGTGTGTTCAATATCGCCAGTCTTCTCACCATTGGCCTCACCTATTGTAGGAACTGCATATGCCCATTCGCCTGTTCCGTCTGGAACTCTTGAAAAATCAGCATCAGAGTTCTTTGGAAGAACTGTTACGCCGAATTCACAAGTCTCATCTCCACGAACGAAAGTGTCGGCTACTTTGCCTTCAGCGTTAAGGAGGACGAGTTTCACAGCCTGTTTGTCAGA
This sequence comes from Candidatus Cryptobacteroides sp., assembly GCA_051870275.1. GTDB lineage: Bacteria > Bacteroidota > Bacteroidia > Bacteroidales > UBA932 > Cryptobacteroides. Next base: position 1,149 of record JBJEBS010000143.1, on the reverse strand, counting down.
AAGACCACTTGAGAAAATAAGAGCAGGATCTGCGTTGACGGCGCGCTCATCTGTTGCTTTTGTGCTCCAGAGCACGAGATAACCCTTAGCAGGTACTTTTACATCTTTGGTTCCGGTCCATTTTGCAGCAGCTGTAGCAGCCTCAAGGTCAGAAATGATTCCGTCTGAGGCATCCTCATCCTTAAGCAGGAGCCATCCTTCGAGAACAGCTTCTTTGTCAGAGTTGTTGTAAAGCTCAATGCATTTTAGTCCGCCATTGATCTCATTGAAAACCACAGCGATTTCCTCTGGTTCTGGGGTTTCATTTTCACCGTTGTTTTCGTCGCCCCCAGTGTTTTCAGTGTTGTCTTTGTTCTCATCTTTAGGAGCTTCGTCCTTTAGACAAGCAGAGAATGAAATTGCAGCAACAAGTAGAGCTGCCAAGTACATTTTTTTCATAATACGTATTTTTTAAAAATGGTTTGTGATAACTTTAGAAATTGATTTCAAAACGAGCTGATACCATATGGAAATCTACACCAGTCTGAGTTCCGGTAACTTTATATGGATCTTTGGTCTTGTTTCCTTCGGCATCGTAGCCTACATAGAATTTGTCGCTCTTGCCACTTGCATAGCGGTCGTTGTCAGTGTATTGCCAGTTGATGACGAACTTCACGTGGTCATTGATATAGTAGTTGAGTCCGAGAGAATAAGCCATGGCACTTCCTCCCATTATCTTCTGTTCTGATACAGGAAGAGCGGCATCAGCATTAAAGTTGATGTATTCAACACGTCCGCAGAGTTCGACATCTCCCCATTTCTGACCTCTCTTTACGCGGGTGAACTTGGCTCCGTTGCTGTCATATCTCTGTTTGCCTCCGAAAAGCAGATAACCTCCCTGAACATACCAGCCACCGAAATTTTTCTTGCTTCCGTCCACGAGAACAGTCTGATCTCCGATGTAAGCGGCTTCTCCACGGAAACCTCCCCAATATCCTGCTAACTCAGCAGTATAAAGGTGATCGAAGTTAACTTTTCCGAAATCACCGGTATCGATGTATTTTTTACGGTTGATGGAAGTGGTAGCACGTGTAGAAAAACGGTTCTTCTGATAGAATTCAGCAGATGTCTTAGGCTGGCGGTATGAATATGCACCGGCTATGTGCAGTC
>JBJEBS010000142.1:0-4864 GCA_051870275.1 Candidatus Cryptobacteroides sp. | reverse complement strand
GCATCATTTAGCAAATTCCTCATTCAGCGGAGAGGGAGGGATTCGAACCCCCGGAACCTTTCAGTTCAACAGTTTTCAAGACTGCCGTAATCGACCACTCTACCACCTCTCCTCCTAAAAAGGACTGCAAATTTAGATATAATTTTTACAAATGCAAAAATTTTTTCTCGCAATAATGTTGATCCTGATAATAGTGCTATTTATCCAGCCATAGTGTTAATCCTGATAATAATACTGTTCCTGACGATAGTGCTGTTACTGATAATAATACTTTCTTGATAGTAGTACACTCCTTGACAACAGTGCTATTCTTGACAACAGTGCTATTCTTGACAACAGTGCTATTCTTGGCAACAGTGCTATTCTTAACAACAGTGCTGTACTCCATAATAGTGCAGACCCTTGCTGTAACTCCTATCCCGATCAGATCGCTAATCCCAGATGGAAGCCTATGCAGTTGGTACCTATGCTTGGACCGAGGAATATCTGGTGATTGTTAAAGAAGCGATAGCGGATGCCTGGTTCGAGTTTGGCGGTGAATAGAACGCTTCGGGCTGTGCTGCTGCCGGCTGAGCTGCTGCTTGGGTCGAGCCCTTCGCTTGCCTTAAGGAAATCGGCTCCCAGGTAGGCGTCGCAGTAGATGGCCCATTTGTCGGCACTTCCCAGGTGGAAGTAGCGTCTTCCGTAGAGGCTGGCTCCGAAGCCTTTTTTAGTTACAACTCCATCGGCTCTGTATTTGGGGTCGCTCAGGGACAGACCTGCTGTCCAATTGTCATCAATCCTGTAGCCAAGGGTGATTTCGTGTCCTGCCCTTATGGAACTGAATGTGTAACGTACTCCGATCTCTTTACGTGGAAGCCAATAATCTGCATTTTCTATCCCGCTGACTTCCTGGGCGTTAAGATTCAGGGCATAGGCTCCCGCCAGGAGTATGCCAATCGTTAAAAACAACTTTTTCATAACAACTATCTTTTCGTGCAAAAAACCTGCCACACCAGTACCATCCCCACTATTATCTCCGACTCTACTCTCTCTCCACATATCTCATTTAAAACATTTTATATCTCAGCACCACCATCTGTTTGCTCCCGCTGAAGCCAGTATTGTGGAAAAGGAAGGCGAAATTCACGATGAATTCCAGTCCGGACGGGAAATTGTAAGAATAATACAGATTCAATCTATCGTAAAAGCCAAATCCCAGCCCATCAATCGGCCGAATCCTGAATTGCGGGTCAGAAAAGTAGAGCCTTTCACCATATTTCTCCCCCGCAGAATCGCTTTTATCGTACAGACTCAGCGGGTCGTTTCCCAAATAAAACTTATTCGATATCCCGAAGCCTTTCTTTTGCATATTCAGACTTAGTTCTATCAGTGCCGGAGTACTGAAATTCGGGCCTTCCAGCCTATCTCTCTGCAGGGATTGTATGTATGCCAATTTTATCTCCCACCCTTCGAGCAATTTCCCTTCATCGCTGCTGATTTTTAGATATGGCGAGAGCATAATGTTGTCAGCTACTCCTGGGGCCTGCAGGGAACTGGCAAAGTGCATCATGTATCCATTGTAGCCCAGTCTAAGATTCCACCCCCCCCTCAAGTCATAATGAGCTGCAGAAGATATCAGGAACTGCTCCTTCACATTAGGGCTCGCCCCATACATCCCCAACCAGTCGCAACTAAGCTCCACTCCTTTTCCTTCTCCGGTATATTGAAGCATAAGCCCTTCAGTATAAGGGTCTTGCCAAGACCTTTTCTCCGAATAAAAGAGCGTGTTCCACTCCTCTAATCTGAACTCGGAGGGAATCACTCCGGCATAAAGTCTGAATATGTCGTCGTCAGCCACAGGAACGCTGGTCTGGTAGAAGAAAAAGAATTCCTTTAGGAAATCCTTGTTTATCCCTACTATATCTCCGAAATTCTTTTGAAAATTAGCCCCCAAAATCAGTTTGTGTTCTGCCCCGTTTACACTTCGGATAAAGCCAATTTCCGGATTAATTCTCGCCCCGAAAAGAGTACCCGACTTATCGTAAGGGCTGGAGGCAAATTCGCTGTTGTCGAAATAAGACTGAAATCCTAGATTGTAGCAAAGTCTGGGATTCTTATTTTCTTGAGCGGACATAAAACTAGCGGACAGTATCAACATACTGACCGCCAGAATGCTAATTAGTATAACAATTCTGCGGAAAAACATTCCGCAAAGTTAACAATTTATTTGTCAAGGCAGTAGGTAATTGAGCTGACTACCCTTACTTTTTTAATCTGAGGGGTGTTGGAATCCCTGTCAGTGATGCTGAAGTTACCCTGGCTGGCAGTCTTGATCTGGCCTATCTTGCTGCCGGAATCCTTAGCAAACTGCTCCGCGGCCACGCGGGCATTGGCAGTAGCCTGCTGAATCATCTCCGGTTTGATCTTGTTCAGTCCCTCGAACTCATAGCGAGGCTGATTCGAGGTGTCCCACTCGTTTTCGCCACCTATAAGTATTCCCTTTTTCAGCAGTTCAGATATCTTCGAACTTAACTCCGTCACTTTGTCCACCTGACCTGAGCAGACGGTAATTACGCTCTTGCTGATGAAGCGGTATTTTCTGTCCATCCCATAAGTCGAGGCAAATTTATCCGAGATGAAAGGTGCATTTACCGTAATCTCTTCATCGCTAATGCCTTCTTTCTTCAGAAATTCCAGGATGCTCTTCTTGTCTTTCTCCATCTGTGCTGTAAGTGTCCCCAGATCGTCTCCCACATTCTTAAAGGTGATAGGCCAGATGACCTTGTCCGCGGCGACCTCCCTTTCGCACAGACCTTTCACACTCACCGTCCTGTCGAAGGAACGGAAAGACCTGACCGCCACCGGAAGCATCGCTCCACAAAAAATAATGGCCACACTTAAGGCCAATGCTGCAAATAAGTTTTTCTTCTCCATAACTGTGTGCTGTTTTGTCCCTGTCCAATAAGGCAATAATCCTGCCAATTTCCTCTCGGAATTCTGCTAATTATTTGCTATCTTTGCGCGATTATGTCTATACTCTAACAAAAGTACAAAACAATATGATGACATCTAAGGAAATCCGACAGAAGTTTCTGGATTTTTATGCTTCCAAAGGTCACACCATCGTGCCCTCAGCACCTATGGTGGTGAAAGGTGACCCTACCCTAATGTTTACCAATGCTGGTATGAACCAGTTTAAAGATATATTTCTGGGGAATACCAAAGCCCCTTATAACAGAGCGGCGGACAGCCAGAAATGCCTTCGCGTAAGCGGCAAGCACAATGACCTCGAAGAGGTAGGCCATGACACCTATCATCACACGATGTTCGAGATGTTGGGCAACTGGAGTTTCGGGGACTACTTCAAGACCGAAGCCATAGACATGGCCTGGGAACTTCTCACCGAGGTTTACAAGATAGACAAGACCCTGCTCTATGCCACCGTGTTCGAGGGCAGCGCCGAGGACGGGACCAGCCTGGATGAGGAAGCCCGTCAGGCTTGGCTGAAGCATCTTCCTGAAGATCATATACTTTTGGGTAACAAGCACGATAATTTCTGGGAGATGGGAGATACAGGTCCTTGTGGCCCTTGCTCTGAGATTCACATCGATATCCGCACTCCGGAAGAGAAGGCTTCAGGAGTTCTCGGAAGGGATCTGGTGAACAAATCCGACCCTCACGTCATCGAGATCTGGAACATCGTATTCATGCAGTATATGCGTATGGCTGACGGCCATCTGGAGAATCTTCCTGCGAAGAATATAGACACCGGAATGGGCTTCGAGCGTCTCTGCGCTGTGCTTCAGGGTAAGAACAGCAACTATGACTCCGATGTCTTCACCGGCATGCTTGCGAAGATAGGCGAGCTCAGCGGCTACACTTACGGGAAGGATGCCAAGCGGGATGTGGCCATGCGCGTCATCGCCGACCATATCCGCGCCATCGCTTTCTCTATCGCTGACGGCCAACTTCCTTCCAACGTCAAGGCCGGCTACGTGATCCGAAGGATCCTGCGCCGCGCCGTGCGTTACGGCTATACCTTCCTCGGTTTCACCGAGCCATTCCTCTGCCGACTGCTTCCTCAGCTCATCTCCGACATGGGTGAGGCATATCCGGAGCTTGTCAGCCAGCAGAAACTCATAGAGTCCGTAATACGGGAAGAGGAATTGGCCTTCCTGCGCACTCTGGACAGGGGTATCAAGCTTCTGGATGAGTATATGGCCAAGTCTCGCGACAGCAAGACCATCAGCGGGGTCGATGCCTTCGTGCTCTACGACACCTTCGGTTTCCCTATAGACCTCACTGAGCTGATAGCTTCGGAAAACGGCTATAAGGTCGATCTGGAGGGCTTTCAGGTAGAGCTCCAGAAGCAGAAGGAGCGTGCCCGTAACGCCACATCTAACGAGTTCGGCGATTGGGTGGAGTTCCACGAAGGTGAGAGCCGTTTCGTAGGTTATGACCAGACCACTGTAGAGGGGGCCAAGCTTCTCAAACACCGCACTGTGGTGCAGAAGAACCGTCAGAGCCTGCAGCTCGTCTTCGACCGCACTCCTTTCTACGGCGAGATGGGTGGCGAGGTAGGAGATACCGGCTACATAGTCTCTGCCGACGGGGAGAAGATAGAGATAATAGATACAGTTAAGGAGAACAATCTCACCATACATATTGCCAAGAGCCTGCCTCAGAACTGCGAGGGGGATTTCACCCTGGTGGTAGATGCCGTACGCCGCAGAAGGATAGAGAACAACCACTCCTGCACCCATTTGCTGGACCAGGTACTTCGCGAAGTCCTCGGAACCCACGTGGAGCAGAAGGGCTCCTATGTATGTGAGAGCTATCTGAGATTTGACTTCTCACACTTCGAGAAACTCTCCCAGGATCA
>JBJEBS010000141.1:0-18494 GCA_051870275.1 Candidatus Cryptobacteroides sp. | reverse complement strand
TGTTTAACTTTACACCTGATGGTGCTGTTGCACTGTCAAATTGAATTCGGCTCTTCTTTTATTCCTTTCCTCTACAGAATTACCTACAGGAATATCTTCTTCTGAAATTAAGATTTGATCCATTACCGGACATTGATCCTCCCCAATTTCATTTAAATCATACTCCTCCACATAACCTACCAACATTGAAAAAGGAACACCCAACACCTCCGAGGCTTTGTAAATAGTTTCCAGATTTTTGGTTTTAAACAATGTCTTCACATTCTGTTTTCGTATTCCCATCCGTCTAGCGAACTCACTTTTACTCATGCCTAAACTTTCCAACAAACTCTCTCCTTTTGCTTCAAAATATATTCTATTCATAAAAAAAGTTTTTGCAAAAGTAATAAAATAATATTACTTCCGCAAAAACCAGCAGGCCCTACGCGTTCTCCACCAGGACCTCTCCCGCCTGAACATCGACCCTTAGACGGCTGCCCTTGACCACGTCTCCCTGCAGCACCTTCTTAGCTATAAGGTTAACCAACTCCCTCTGCATCAAACGCTTGATAGGTCTTGCACCATAAGCCGGATCATAACCTTCGTCAGTCATATAGTTTACGAAATTCTCGCTAAACTCTATGCCCACACCTTCCTGGGCGAGCCTGTCGCGAAGCTGAGCCATCTGCAACTGCAGAATCTGCCTGATATCCTCCTTGCTCAAGACAGAGAAAGTGATAATCTCATCTATCCTGTTCAGGAATTCCGGCCTCATCATGGCCTTCAGCTGCTCGTGGGTAGCATTCGAAGTCATAATCAAGATAGTATTCTTAAAATCCACAGTCCTACCCTTGTTATCTGTCAGACGCCCGTCGTCAAGCACCTGCAGCAGGATATTGAACACATCCGGATGAGCCTTTTCTATCTCATCGAGCAGGATTACCGAATACGGCTTCCTCCTGACGGCCTCAGTCAGCTGTCCCCCCTCATCGTAACCTACATATCCTGGAGGCGCACCCACGAGCCTGCTCACAGAATGTCTCTCCTGATACTCGGACATATCGATTCGGGTAATCATATTCTCATCGTTAAAGAGGAACTCCGCCAAACTCTTGGCCAATTCTGTCTTGCCCACGCCAGTGCTTCCCAGGAACAGGAAGGATCCTATAGGCCTCTTCTCATTCTGAAGCCCCGCCCTTGAACGGCGTACTGCATCGGACACGGCCCTGATAGCCTCGTCCTGGCCTACCACCCTCTTGTGCAATTCCTCCTCCATCCTCAGAAGCTTGGTCTTCTCGCTTTCCAGCATCTTATTTACAGGGATACCAGTCCAGCGGGCCACTATCTCGGCTATATCGTTAGGTGTAACTGCCTCATTGAGAATAGGTTCTTTAATAGCTGCCTTACGGGCGTTCAAATCGGCAATATCCTTCTGGACCTTGGCCATCTTTCCGTAGCGGATCTCTGCCACACGGGCATAATCTCCATTACGCTCGGCATTCGAAGCCTGCAGTTTCAGATCCTCTAAAGTCTGCCTGTCCTGCTGGAGTTTGTTCAGTATCCCCTTCTCCGCATCCCAATGCTGCTGGAGTTCCTTGTGCTCCTTTCTGGCCTGAGCGAGTTCCGCCTCTATCTTGTCGAGTTTAAGGGACACTCCCTCGTGCCTTATGGCTTCCTTTTCGATCTCGAGCTGACGTATCTTACTGTCCAGTTCTGCTATAGGTTCAGGCACGGAATTCATCTCCAGCCTGAGCTTGGAAGCCGCCTCGTCTATCAGGTCTATCGCCTTATCAGGCAAGAATCTGGAAGGGATATAACGGACGGAAAGCTCTACGGCTGAGATCAAGGCATCATCCTCGATTTTAACCTTATGATGATTCTCGTACTTTTCTTTCAGACCTCTCAGGATGGAGATGGACTCAGCCGGCGTAGGCTCGTCTATCATCACCATCTGGAAACGACGCTCCAGAGCCTTGTCGCTTTCGAAGTACTTCTGATACTCGTCCAAAGTAGTAGAGCCAATGGTCCTGAGCTCTCCTCTGGCAAGTGCAGGCTTCAGAATATTTGAAGCATCCATGGCACCTGAACTTCTTCCGGCACCTACCAGAGTATGTATCTCATCGATAAATAGGATGACCTGCCCATCGGAATCTATCACCTCCTTAACCACGGCCTTCAGCCTCTCTTCGAATTCTCCCTGGTACTTGGCACCGGCTATAACGGCCCCCAGATCCAGAGAATAATTGATCTTGTTCTTCAGATTCTCAGGCACATTCCCATCCACAATCTTCTGGGCTATGCCCTCGGAAATGGCGGTCTTACCCACACCAGGCTCACCTACCAGGATAGGGTTGTTCTTGGTTCTGCGGCTAAGAATCTGCAGAACCCGTCGGATCTCTTCGTCACGACCGATTACCGGATCGAGCTTGCCCTGCAGGGCCCTCTGATTCAGGTTAATCGCAAATTTTTCCAGATTTTCGTATTTGTTCTCCATATCTTTTCTCCTTTTTAATGTCAGAGATTCTTTTAATCTCTTCTCAAGATATGGAGGCAAAGCCCGTTCCCAAGGCCATTTACTGACAAATTGTCAGTTCCCAAACAGCAGTTTTCTGTCTCTCTCCAAAGCCTTATCCGCCTGATTCTCAGGCACAAAATACCATCTGCCAATCCTTCCTTCCTCTCTTAGCTGCTCTCTGCTCAGGCCTTCGTGCTCCGACACATAACGATATACCAGATCTCTGATTTCCGGCAGCCGTGCGACCAGTCGAGTATCCAGCTCCTCCCGGCTGAGCCCCGCGCCCTTCAAGAGCAGATCTCCCCCGCCCGCAGCGCGATACGAAGTCATCGCCACCTTATAGCTTTCCTGCTCATCAAAAGACCTGTTTCCTTCTATGCCAATCACTTCTCTCACTTTTATCCTCTCCCCTGCCTTCTTGCTGACATCCACAGTGTAGTTCAGACCCGCAGCACTGTCGAAATTGAAGCTCGGATACCTGAAAGACCAGCGCCCTGTCGAATATCGTTCACTCTGGCGCTTGTCAATGAGCAGAAGGTTCGGGCTCCCTGGCTCCGCAAGCCAATTGGCATAGGAATACTCCAGATAGGAGAGGATCTCGGCGCCGGTAAGTTCCATCACGCAGAGACTGTTCTCATAAGGGTAAAGGGTGAACATGTCGTTGTAGATGAGCTCTCCCGCAGCGATGGTCTTATTATAGGTAAGAGGTGCGCAGAAGGAGATGTCGGCCCCGCTCGCTTCGAGCTGAACACTGTGGATCAGATCCATATAGAAACTCTGGCCGAAGAAGGCATCGCTGGTTCTGAGTTCTTCTGCCAGGCTACCGACCTTTCTGAGAGTGAAGGCCTTAACCTTCTGAAAATCATCCTCGAAATACTCCCTCATAGACCTATCCGTGCGGGACTTGTCTATATCCAGCATCTGGGCTCCTATCTTTTTAGACTGCAGTTTCCCCTTCTTGAAAGTGCAATCCACTCTCGCCATTCCCAGGTGGGCCGCTCTGCTTCCGGCATTAAGCAGGACCATATCCTCCCTTAATTCCACTCTGGAATTATGGTCGTGGGAACAGAGCAGCACATCCACCCCATTAAGGGATTTGAACAGGTCAAGCCCCTGGCTTTCAAGCATCTGGGCGTCCCCATTACCGGTCCCGCTGTGCACGCTTACTACCACCACATCCGGATGGGTCTTGGCCACTATCTTATCTACTCTCTCCTGTACAAAAGGCAGCAGGGACTCGAATTCCATCTCCGGCCAGAGGCTTTTGTCGAGCCAGGCCTGGATGTTGGCATTAGTGTAGCCGAGGACGAGAACCTTTAATCCTGCTTTTTTAAAGACCTTATATTCAGGAAAATAAGAAGCTCCGTCGAATTTCAGGGCATTGCCGGCCAGGAAGGGAATTCCTTTGGAGGCCAATTCTCTGGAGACCTTGTCATAGACACGAGGGCCTGTCTCTATGTCGTGGTTTCCCACTATCACGGCATCGTAACCCATATAAGAAGCTATGCGAGGAAAGAGATGTTCTTCGAGAGTGTCCACATAATTGGAATAATAAGCGGCGTTATCGCCCTGCAGGCAGTCGCCCGAATCTATTAACAGGACATTGTCCCTGCCATAGAGATCCCTGAGGCTGTCCACATAGGAATTGACTGCCATAAGGGAAGGCTTAGCTGAGTCATCCACATAGGACCTGTCGAACCAGGAGCCGTGAACATCGTTGGTGCATAAAACATAAAGACTGTGGGTCCCTTCTTTAGCGCAGGAAGACAAGAGAGTCGCTGCCAGAAGGGTCAGACAAAGTTTAAGAGAATTATTTTTCATAGGGCAAAAATACCAATTTTTAGAAAAATTCACCATAAATAGTCATTTTGAAATAAGCGGGAAAGTAGTATTTTTGCCAGCATCTAATAATATGTTGGTATGTATCAGAAATTGAGTCCTTATATGCAGATGTCCGAACTCCTGAACCTGGATTTCAGGCTGCTGGGAGTATCTAACAGAATGGGTATTTCCTTTGGGTTCAAGGGACAGAGCGTGGAGGAGAGTTGCCGGAACAGCGGAGTGGATACCCTGACCTTCCTGCTTATCTGCAGGCGCTACGCTTTCGATGGGCTTATGCCAGGAAAGGAACTGCTGACCAAGGTCCACATACCTGATATCCTGAACTATCTGAAACGATCTCACAGCTATTATATGAACATAGCCCTGAAGGACTTGAATCATGCCATAGAGAAGATGACCGAGCCTTGTGACTGGAGATTGTGCCAAAGTATCTGGGACCTGTACGGCACCTACCGTAATGAACTGGCGGCTCATTTCAGATATGAAGAAGAGGAGGTCTTTCCTTATGTGGAATCTGTTCTGAAACACGATTTTACCCAAGGCTTCAGTATCAGGGAATACGGACTGAGCCATTCCGATGTGGATTGCCGTCTGGAGAAACTGGAGAAGATGGTGATGGAGGAGATGCCTCAGACTTGTGACCAGCAAGACATCTACAAGGTGCTTTCCATCATCTACTCCCTTAAGGACGATCTCAGGATGCATACTGCAGTGGAAGACGATATCCTGATTCCTCTTATCAGTAAACTTGAAGGCGGGGAGGAGAAGAAGAAGAAGGAGGAGTTGCTTTCCGATAGGGAGAAAGAGATTTTGGTGGGTGTAGCCAAGGGGCTGCTGAATAAGGAGATAGCTGACAAGTACAATATCTCCATAAACACAGTGATAAGTCACCGGAAGAACATCACCAGAAAGACCGGTATCAAAAGTGTGGCGGGGCTCAGCATCTACGCCCTGCTGAATGACCTCATAGAAGTCACCGACGAGTCCCACCTGCTATAATGGTGTCATCTGCCGGCAGTCCTTGATGTTATCAGTGCCGGCAGCCTCCACCTTGCCATTCACCATATCCATATTCAACATAATCTTCTTCTCCCTCTCTGTCTATCTCCCTCTCTCCCTCCCCCATCTCCATCTTCTATCCCCTTTTGCTGCAGCTATTCCCTTCGTGCAATTCACCTGGCATATCGTCAAATCATATCTTATTGATTATTAGGAAAGTACCGAAATACGATTGGCAAGTGGAATCAAATTGAAGTCATCTACCATAATCTTTAATGGTAAATTCCTAAGTATTAATTTGTTATGATTTTATCTCATGCCAGGTAAATTGCACGAGCAGCCTCGCGGTGAGCAAACAGGCCGAATTACTCACCAACCACCTGTTCAAGGCACTTCCCGGTGAGCAGAACCACCGAATTACTCGGCAGCCAACAATCGAAAAAAGAGAATGGCCAGATGGTCATTCTCTTTTCGTGACGCCTGTAGGATTCAAACCTACGACCTTTTGATCCGTAGTCAAATGCTCTATTCAGCTGAGCTAAGGCGCCGTCATGGGGGCAATCCCCAAATTTATTACTCGGCAGTCTTTACGAGTCTCTTCTCACGAATGCGAGCCTTCTTGCCGGCCAGGTTACGGAGATAGAAGATACGCGCACGACGAACTTTACCTACCTTGTTGAGTTCAATGCTGTCGATGAATGGTGACTCATAAGGGAAAATCCTTTCAACTCCTACACCACCTGACACTTTGCGAACTGTAAAAGTTCTGGTGAATGGTGTGGCACCTGAAATCTGGATAACCACTCCCTTGAATTTCTGAAGGCGCTCTTTATCACCTTCCTTAACCTTGTAAGTCACTGTGATGGTATCACCGGACTTGAACTCAGGGTACTGTGCAGCTTTATTCTGTGCGAAAGCCTGCTCTACAATCTTAATTGCGTCCATATCTAAATTTCAATTCAAAAGCGCAGCGTCACTGACCTGTTCAACGAGAGGCTGCCAAACGGGATTGCAAAGATAGAAAGATTTCTTGAAACCACAAAAATAATTTCAAAAAATCTTCCAACTATTTTAATAATACTTCGATTCTTTCTCGAACAAAGCCTTGTCCTCCCTGCTCGGATCCAGAGCCACACTCCCTTCCTCCTGCATGGTCTCGAAGTATTTTCTGGTCTGCTTATCGAGTTTCCTCGGAATCCATACCAATATCTTTACATACATATCTCCCTTGCCATAAGAGCTGACAGAGCCCACTCCCTTGCCACGCAGTTTCTCCACGTGACCGCTCTGGGTACCAGGCTCCAGTTTGAGTTTATACTCCCCATCCAGACAAGGAATGCTAATCTCGCAACCCAAAACTGCATCTGCTACAGTAATCACCTTGGTATAGAAAAGGTCCTTACCTTCCCTCTTAAGCTTAGGATGCTCGAGTTCCTCTATCACCACCAGCAGGTCTCCGTTCACTCCTCCGTTCGGAGCTCCGTGGCCTTCTCCCTTAAGGGTAAGCTGCATTCCATTCTCCACTCCGGCAGGAATATTCACTTTCACAGTCTCCTTAACCCTTACCAGACCACTGCCGCTACACTTGCGGCAAGGATTACTGATAATCTGTCCGGTACCGTTACAGTTAGGACAAGTAGAGACATTGACCCTCTGTCCGAAGAAAGACTGGCTTACCTGTCTGACCTGACCGCTACCCTTGCAGGTAGGACAGGTCTTGATGTCAGAGGCATATTTGGCACCCTTTCCACCACATTCCGGACAAGCACGCATCCTCTCTATGCTTACCTCCTTGGTACAACCCTTGGCTATCTCTTCCAGGCTCAGATAAACCCTGGTCCTGATATCTCTTCCCCTGAAAGTTCTCCTTCCGGAAGACTGGGACGAATTGTCATAATCGTCAAAACCGAACCCTGAAAATCCTCCGAAGTTACCGAAAATGTTCCTAAGGAAATCATTTATGTTTATATCCTGCCAATTCTGTCCTCCGGCGGAACCATCCACGCCGGCGAAACCGAATTGGTCGTACTTGGCTCTCTTATCCTTGTCACTTAAGACGGAGTAGGCCTCGGACGCTTCTTTGAAATTAGCTTCCGCGGTCTGCTTTTCCTGATCACTGTGCCCTACCCAACGGTCTGGATGCCACTTCAGTGCGGCTTTCCTATAGGCCTGCTTTATATCATCTTCCGAAGCATTCTTGGGCACGCCAAGCACTTCGTAGTAATCTCTTTTGTTAGCCATAAAATTATTCTCCCACTACCACCTTGGCATATCTAAGGATCTTGCCGTTAAGTAGATAGCCGGTCTGTACGACATCTATCACCTTACCCTTGAGCTCCTCTGACGGAGCTGGGAACTTGGTGACAGCATCGTGGAAGTCCGTATCGAAGACCTCCCCCTTGGCCTCTATAACGCTAAGTCCCTTAGACTTAAGGTAGTCCATTAATTTGTTATATATCAGTTGTGTTCCTTCCTTGGCTATGTCGTCGGAAGACTTCTCGAGCATCTGCATGGCCCTCTCCAAGTCATCCAGCACAGGAAGCATACCCTTTATAGTGTCAGCCGCGGCATTGGAGATCAAAGCGAGCCTCTCCTCGGCATTCCTTCTTCTGAAGGTCTCGAACTCAGCCATCAGACGAAGATAATCATCATGTTCCTTGAACAATTTGTCAGTAAGCTCCTCCACTTTCTTCTGGAGAGCTTCTGATTTGTTATCCTTTTTAGACTTTCCTGCAGGGGCTTTCTTTTCTTCCTTTTGCTCGTTAACTACTTCATTTACTTCTTTTTCAGTCTTTTCCGTATCTTTTGCCATAATATCTTCAGTTTTTATCTCCTTATTCCTCAAAAGTTCTGCCAATCCAAATAAAATGACATTTTGACATTTTTTCGTACCTTTACGCCCATGAAAAAATGTGTGCTTTTGGCATTATGCCTTCTCGCAGCCTCTAACCTAAAGGCTGACGATAGCGTAAAGGGTTGGAACATAGGCCCTTTACCATGTGTATCCTATAACTCAGACCTGGGTTTCCAGTATGGAATCTGCGCCGACATCTTTAACTACGGAGATGGCAAACTCTTCCCAGAATACTACCACCGCTTCTATGTGGAGGCCTCCAGATATACTAAAGGCCAAACCTTACTCCACGCCCAGTACGACAGCAAACAACTCATCCCCGGGCTTCGAGTAACCGGAGCGGTCAGCTTCCAATACGACCCTCTCTATTACTTTTACGGCTTCAACGGTGCGGAAAGCTATAACCCAACTCTGAACCTTAACAGGGACAGCGGAATCGCGCGATACAACTACACCCGAAGCATGCTGCGTGTCCTTCTGGACCTGCAGGGGAACATCAGCGGCGATCTGAACTGGGCTGCTGGAGTATCCTTCTGGTCTATGGCCAATTCTTCCCATAGTTCCAAGTACTACGACCCTTCCACTTCCCTTTACGACATCTATGTAAACAGCGGAAGGATTCCCCAGTCCCAGGCAGCTGGTGGCTCCCACCTGGAGATGAAGGCAGGAGTAGTCTATGACTCCAGGGACATGGAGGCGGCTCCTTCCCGCGGAATATGGGCGGAAGCCTACCTGAACGGTTCTCCGGACCTGTTCGGTACAGGAACTTCTTACCTGAAACTGGTCGCACACTTCCGGCAGTACCTCAGTCTGTGGCAGGGAGCAGTGTTCGCATATCATTTGGCATATCAGGGAAGCGTCCTGGGCGAAAGCCCCTTCTACATGCTGCCGGTCATATACACCCTCTACCTCAGACAGACGGGCAGTGAGGGTCTGGGAGGCTACAATACGGTCCGCGGTCTGATTCAGAACGCACTGGTGGGCGAAGCTTACCTGTGGGGCAACTTCGAACTCAGGCAGCGCATTGTAGATTTCAAGTTCCTGGGAGAGAATTGGTACTTGGCAGTAAATCCTTTCGTGGATGCGGGCTATATCGCACAGCCTTATAGGGAAGATGTGTTCGGAGTGGGACAGAGATGGGCCGTGTCAGCCGGAGCGGGCATAAAACTTGCGATGAACGAGAATTTTATCATAAGTTTCGAGGGGGCGAAGGTGCTTGGAAATAACGAGTATCCGTTCGGCTCCTCCATAGTATTGAATTATATATTTTAAGTTTCGCTTTTGCGAAACCACCTATGTACGGAGATGCTATAGCATCGACAAAGGTCATATAAATAGAGAAATGTGCGTGGGATAAAGTTTCGCAAGCAACACAAATCTCATAATATTAAATAATTAGTTACTTGCGAAACTTGATTATATATTTTAAAATGACTAAAATTGAAGCGGCGTGCAGGGAGTACTCGGATTGGTGCTCCGCGATAGGAATTGACACACTTGAAAAATTAAAAATAATACAGGAAGAGGGGCGGGCGATAGAACTTATCAATCTTTGTGAGGCGAGGCAGGAGAGAAAATATGCCGAGATAGCTAACCAGATCTATTGGAGAAAGGATAGCTCGAGGATAGTAATGATGTCAGGGCCGTCTTCGAGCGGCAAGACTTCCTCCTCGCTGCGAATAGCCCAGCAGTGCAGGGTATTGGGATTGTCTCCGAAAGTAATCGAATTGGATAACTACTTCGTGGACAGGTCTTTGACTCCAAGGGATGAGAATGGCAACTACGATTTCGAAGCCCTGGAATGTATGGACATAGAATTTCTTAACCGACAGCTTAACGAACTTCTACAGGGTGAGGAAGTGGAACTCCCGAGATTTGATTTCATCAGAGGACACAGGGTTTTCGAGGGAAAGAGCCTGAAACTGGAGAAAGGAGACATCCTCTTTATGGAAGGCATCCACGCCCTAAATCCGGCACTTACCCCGAGTATAGAACAGAATAATATCTTCAAGATCTATATCTCAGCTCTGACGGCCCTGCCTGGAGGGGAGAAAGTTCACAACTCCACCACTGACAAACGCCTGCTCAGACGCATTGTAAGGGACAGCCGCACGAGGGGGAAAAGCCCTGAAGACACCATTCTGGGCTGGCCTTCGGTAAGAAGGGGCGAGACTCTGCACATCTTTCCATTCGAAGAAAGGGCGGATGTAGTCTTTAACTCATCCACCCTTTACGATCTGCCTGTACTTAAATACTACGCCCAGCCTCTTCTGGAAAGCATTCCACAGAGTTCGGAGGCCTACTCGAAGGCTCAAGCCCTGCTGGAATTCCTGAAATTGGTCAAGGCCCTTTCCGAGAAGGAGATCGCCGCCATCCCGCCGACCAGCATAATGAGAGAATTCATCGGAGGACAGATGCTATAAAAAAGGCCGCAGAAATCTGCGGCCGATTATTTATTCAGCAGGAGCTGGCTCTGGGAACCAAACCTTGTAAGGATCATAATTTGAAGCAGAACGATTCCTGGCTCCATATGGTAAACTGCTTGCAGAAAGACTGCCAGTGAAATGCAGTTCCGTATCAGAATTGGCAGGCTTACCGTAGATATCGAAAGTAGCCATATTAGTATCTCCATCTATGGTGACACTGCCCTTGGATATCCTGTAATAAGAACCCGTATATGAATTCTTTATGGTAGCAGCATAAGTAACAGCCTTCAAGTAAGCTATGCAATTATTTTTAGGAGTATAACCCCTTTCCACCTCATAAGTTCCAGGAGTGAATGGGTTAATACAGTAAGAAGAATTTGCACCATTTCCCACAAATTCCCAGCTGCCGTCATCTACGAATGGAATATTGACAGTATAATTCCAATTGACTGAAGCGAATGAAATTACATACAGATTACCCTCTACTCCGGACTCAACGTAAGGCTTACCCAAATAAACACACTGTGCCATCTGCATAACATTAAAAACATCATCTGTATCAGGACAAGGATGCGAATCCTCACTTATATTCTCAAGCGGAATTACTACATCGCTGAAACTCTTCTCGTAAGCAGGGAGACCAACTTCCTCCTTTACTATATAATTCCAGTCATCATCATAAATGAAATCTCCATATTCATCCCTTTCATAGATATAGCCCTTACCAGCATCGAAACTCAGCTGAATGTCATAGTTGCCAGCTTCATTCTTGGAGATGGTGAGTTTAGGATTATTCAGCTCGACACCATCTAAACTTGCAGAGTAAACAGAGAAATCATAGATCTTTCCTGGAAGATAATTATAAATACCGTTAGCATAAGGAGACTCCTCTGCAGTTGGTTCCTCTGATGTATATTCGAAATTACCTTCAGCGAGCACATCAGCCAGCTCTGCAGAATAAAAATTCAAAGTGATGTAGTGATAATAATACTCATCGGTGCTGGCCTTGGCAGGAGTAAGGAGAAGGTAAGTCTCGTTAGCCTTGTTAGCGAAATAAGTATTATAGTCGAATTTCTTAGTCACATAAGCATGGGCAGCATCGGTCTTCTCTACTATCTGAGGCAAAGTACCTGAGAATGAATAATTATACTCATTTTCCTCCATATCGAGATAATATAAGGCGATGTCATAATTGGCCTCTTCCTTTACTATCTCCACAAGAGCGTAGGCAACTTCTATCTCCTCGGAATCCACTACCAGGCAAGAATAGTATTTGCTTCCTGCTATAGATACGGTACTATCGGCGTGAGTAGCCTCGGCATCCACTTCGAACTCTCCTGTGGGAATCTCCCCGAGAGGATTTTCTGATTTGCCGTTGATGGCGAGTCTAAGGCTTCCCTGAGCAGTCTTGAAATCCAGAACCCACTCCTGGAAATCACCGACAGTCCAGCTGTCTGTATCATAAGGAAGCTCTGAGTTAGAGATGTAAAGTACATTTTCTATCTCCATCACATCAGGATTAGCTTCCTGGTTTACAGTAAGATTAAACGTTCCGTTCGGAGTTACGAAAGAGACTTTACCGCTTCTGCCTTCGACTCTGCGGTTAGCCTTATAAGTTACAGCATAAGCTGTCTTTACAACTGCAGCCTTGGTCTCTGCCACACTTAGCCAGTCAGAGCCCTCGACTACACTGATCTCCACAGGAGTGTCAGTAGTATTCAGAGTAAGCACATATTTACCAGTTGCTGAACTTACAGAGATCTCGGTATCAAACTCAAGAATATGTGTAAAATCCTGCTTAACATCGAACACGATAGGACTCTGACTTCCGTAAGAGAGTTCTATCTTAGCATTACGTACCTCATAGGTATCGTTAGGCTCTGCTTTTACCTCCACGCTGTGAGTTCCACTCTCTCCTTCTGCAGGAGTAAAACTCAGCCATGAATCTTCAGAAGAAATGGACCATTTGCAATTAGTCTCAAAATTGAGATTGAAAGATGACTCTTCCGATGTCAATTCATAGGTCGTTTTTGAATTAACTTTCAAATAATCCTCGATAACCGGCTCCTCACAGGAAGTCGCGAGGGCTGCGCATATAGCCAGTACCCCCCCCCACCAGAAATAATTAGATTTCATAAATTTAAATATTTGGTATTAACACTACTTTACAAATGGTTCCACTGAACTCTTGACAAGATAAGAAATATATTTTAATTCTGATTCAATTTTTTTATTTTTCGCACGAGCTATACCCCTGTCTAAGGCCTTATCCATTCGCTTCAAAGCCCTCACAGAGAGAAGCGGATAATCCTCCATACATACTGCCGGAACACCAGACGAGCCTGCCGCTATCTCATCCTGAGCGAAAGCTCTCGGATCCTGAGGATTCAGTGCTTTCAGCAGAGCGGAATAGCAGACATGGTTCATAGAAGCGAAAAATGAGACTGCATTAAGAAGAGAATTGGCCTCCAAAACAGATAGCTCCCCCTTCGAAGCATTGGCACAGATATAATCCACCACCCTGTCCATATAGGCTTCAGGGCTCAGAGCGCTTCCGCCTTCCCTATATGCCAATTCCACCCTCGGCAACACTCCCCTGACATTCAAGAGATTAAACCTATTCATCATATTCATGTTCCCGAAGTCCTTGTTCAAGCCCGCCATCTGGACGAGCGGTCTGCAATAGTCATTCAGCTCCTGCATCCTGTCTAACTGTGCCAATGCCTTCTCCAAGCATCTCTGCTGCAGTTTCAGCGGCAGTGCTTCACACTTCGGCTCAGTGCTTCCCTGCCTCATATCTGAGAGCTTGACTCCCCCTACATAAGACATAGGATAGAATACGGAATAGAACATATTCAGATATACGAAATCCACGAACAGATCTGTAATAAAATGATGGTCAGCCTTTTCCAGAAGTGCTGGCGCCAGCTGGAGAATAGCTTTCGAATGAGAAAAGACCGCATCGGCATAAAGCATAGGGTCATCCCCTATGGCATTATAGACACTCCTGGTATCATTAATTCCCCTGTAATCCAACTGATAGGACTGTTTACCCACGAATACTACTGAATCGTCAAACTCAAATCCAGGGCAGTCATACAACCAGCTCAAAGTATAAAGATCCCACTCTCCTACCCTATCCTGGAAAAGCAGGGCCCCCTTCTGCACCTCCTCCCGCAACGGGTAGATATTACACTTGGCAGGAGCCATTACGGAAGGACTGATACCCTTACGGGTGGTAAAGTCCGCAGAAGCCAGTTCTTTCGAAGAATAAGTCTGGGCTGCGGCGAAATTCACTGACAATCCCAGGCATTTGCCTATATGATAAAGCATCTGCGAATAGACATACTCATAAAGGGCATCATCCGGAATAGGATAATCCAGAAAACGAGGGTCACTGTCACCGATACGGGAGCTGACATTACGATAGATACCCATCTCCAAGCCGGACGGGATATTGATTCTGGCAGAGACAATCTCTTTTCCATCTGGGATATAAAACCATGAAGACAAATTCTCCGCAGAAGACTTGTCCGCCAGAATCAGACTCACTTTCGGATCCAGGATATCCACTTCTGGATTCAACTGCTTGCAAGAGATCTTATCTTTCAGGCCAATTTTCTCAAGTGCTCTGCTCCACTCCCCTACTGCATCCACCACTGCCCTGCCATACACGGCAGTCAGAGCCGTATCCACATAAAAGCATAAGGACTCTCCCCCGCTGAAATCCCATCTCGGAGCGTAGGCCTTAGCCTTGCTGGCCTTGTCAGGCTCATATTCGCGAATCTTCTGACTGAATACTCCCATTCTGGAATCATATTCCTTCCCCTTCAAGTCCTTTTTAGGAAGCAGGGAATAGCGTATGCATATCTTGCCGCTGATCTTGGGAGAATCCGCTGTGACTCCTCCATTAGGTCCAGACAGAGACAGTCTTCCAGAAAAACTCTTTTCAGCTGCCACATAACTCTGACCTGCCTTTATGGCTATAAGACTCTTGTCTGCTGAAGAGAACTTGCAGTCAAAGATGGAGCAATCCCCATAAGAGCCCGAAAAAGAGATAATCTCCTTGTCAGCAGGATCGAAAAGACCAGCAGCCTTGACGATGAAAGCCGAAGAATCGGCATTCCTGTACATAATAGGAAGTGCATAACGGATCTCACCCCCGCGATTCTTAAGATAGCTTCTTTTCACCAAAAGCAGAGAATCAGTCCTCTCAAAGATGAAACAGCGTTTTCTGGAGATATCATCCCCTATGCTAACCCTCGGGTCGGAGCACTCGGTAAGCATGGCACTGACGGCTATCTGTTCTCCCATCAGGGAATCCGGAATCTCTAAGTAGATCTCCTGGCCCCTGGAATAGATATCGATAAAGCCTTCTTCCTTCTTCAAGTCCTTTTTAGAAAGGAACTTCTCGTAAGGACTTTTCTTCGGGGCTGCAGCCACAGTGCTGCTCTCAGGCTTTTTCTTCTTCCAAGGCCAGGTGAAAGCATCCGCCTCTACAGGAAGACAGGAAAGCGCGAGAGCTACTATCAAAAATATTCTACTATTATATCGTTTCATTACTTTTTCAAGCTGTAGTTAATGGTTTCGATGAGGGTGGTATAGTGTACCTTGTCAGCCTGAGAGGCATTCTGACGAGCCTTGCTCATTATCTGGAGGCAGTGCTGCAGGACTCCATAAATATCGGCCTTGGTCAGTTCCACGTTCATATTAAAAATGTATCTCGGCAGCCACTCGAAGCCGTTCACTGGGCTATAGGACAATTCTCCTGTAGTGAATACATTTTCCTGAATCCAGCAACTCTCGCAGTGATGGCAGTGCTGCTCATCTTCACCTACTATACAGTTCGAAGAGCCAGTCCCAGGAATAGGGAAAGCAGCCATCTGCATAAAGGTATAGACGAAATTGGCCTGCATAGACCGCTCGGAAGAGCTGAGCTTACGGGAGCGTGCAGAAGGAGCGAAGACTTTGTCAGCGATGTCGTAGAGGCAGTCCACACAGCTGTACTGACGACTCTCTACTCCATCTGAGAAGGAAGCAAGAATAGGTGTGGTAAAGATCATAGACTCTATGGCCTCCTGCACGCTACGCTTAGGAGATCCGACCACAGGCAGACGGGAAAGCACGCTCTGGTCATCTATCCAGTCAGTGTCCTTCCACAATTCAAAAAGATAATCCAAAGCGGCCTTCTGCTCGGAGGCTGGGATGTTCTTATATCGGAACTGGCCGTCCCCGCTTTTTATCTCGTTTTTATAAAGTCCTCCCACATTATACATAATATGCTGAGCATAAGTGAGATACTGATTGATTAAAGAATTATAGAGAGCAAGTCTGTTCTCATATTCATCGTCACCTTCAGCAAGCCAATCCATATAATTGGCAGTAATATACTTCAGGTTCTTTACTCCGTAACGGCTGGCCTTAATGGCATCGTCGCCGAGGTCTTCAGTCTGGGAGCGCGGGTCGAAGAACAAAGAGGAGAACTGCTGCTTGCCATACCTGAAGTAATCCTCCTTAGAGAGAGCCTCACTGATCCACTGCGAAGTGAGCTCAGCCTCCTGTGAGAAATCCATATCGAAAACCGGAGTATAGGTCCACTTTACCAGCCACCTGTCATAGTCCCCGAAGCGAGGAGGAGTGAGTTTGACTCCCTTTTCCTTATCCCCAGGCTGAGCCACATAGTTAAACCTGGCATAATCCATTATGGATGTGGTGGTTCCGGTATGAGCTGTCACTTCAGGACTGCGCAGGTCCTCCACTGGAATAACAGAAGAGGCACTCATATTATGCATGAAACCCAGGGTATGTCCTATCTCGTGGGCCACCACATATCTAAGGGCATCGCCCACCACTTCCTTCGGCAGTTCATTGGTCCTGACATCCGGATCACTTGCCGCCGTCTGCACAAAACGCCAACGGCCTATCAGCTTGATAATGTCGTGATAGACATAGACCGAAGCATTTATAATCTCACCGCTGCGAGGATCCACCCAGGACGGACCCGTAGCATTCTGCACATTGATAGGAGCATAGCGGATACAGTTATAACGGATATTGTCCGGATCAAACTGCGGATCGTCCTTAGGGAAAGGCAGAGCCTTTATGACATTCTTCAGGCCAATCTCCTCGAACACTTCGTTCCACTGCTCCACTGCTTCGATTATGTATGGCTGCCACCACTCAGGGAAGGCGCTGTCCACATACCATACTATCTGCTCCTTCGGCTCCACTGCTATCCCCTGCCTGTAAAGGGCGGTATCAGAAGGCTCTATCCTCCAACGGTTTGCCAGATAGACATCCCTGCTCATCTTCATATCGCTTCCCAGCATCTGCCTTGGAGTGAAGAAAACTCCGATTCTCGGATCTGCCATCCTCGGATGATAAATCTCTTCCGAGAGCAGCAGTATGCTTCTGGTAAGTTCAGCAGTGAATGGCTTCTTGTACGCAAGATACTCCCCCTTATCGTTCTTTAAATCATAAGTGTATGTCAGCGAAGAAGTTACCGACACGTTATCAGAGAAAGCCTTGACTCCAACTATATAGGAAAGTTCCGGCTTGAATTCCTTATCCCTGCTGTAACGAGCATTAGGAGCAATCTCAGAGAAAGGCCCCATATCCTTGTCGTCTGAAAGGAAGATGGAAGTGGCATCGAAAACCACAGCGCTGCTGTCCGGAGAATAAGCCTTGATCTTGAAAACCTTCTCCACATAGCCGGCATAGCTTTTCGAGAGAGATTCACGGATGTTCTCATCCAGAGAAAAACACTCCGTATTCAAAGACCTGAGCTGGATGGTGGAATCCTGCTTGGTAAAGGTGAAATACTTAAGTTCCAGTGGTTTGGAGCCCACGATACCGTCAGAATTGTCACTTGTCTTCTTGATGGTGCTACCCATCACGAAATCCCTGCCCAAAAGGGCTACAGGAAGTTCGAAATAGACCTTGCCTTTCTGAAGGTGAAGAGTGATCATTCCTTCAGCCTTGGTCGTTTCGCCTTTGAAAAGCTTGTCGTACTTGCTTTCCTTTTTAACTTTGGTACTGTCCACTGCTTCAGTTTTCGCCTTTTTCTTCGAAAAGAGCTTAAACTTGGCCTCAGCATTGACTTGAGGCAGAAGCAGGAGGGCGAGCATCAGGCCCGTAAGCAGATTTCTTTTATTCATTATGTTATAAGTTATTTCAAAGTTGAACATACAGCACTGATCTCTCCGAAACCTCCATAGACTCCATTGTCCTTGAGAGGATTGAACATACCGGTAGAGACAATGTAAGGTTTGAGGTAGAATTTGCCTTCCCCTATGCTCTCGTTATAAGTAACCACTATAATCTGCATTCTGTTAGTGGAGATAGGGAAAGCATAATAGTAGAGTTCACTCGGATCTCCTACAGTACTCTGGCCGGCTCCCCACCAGGCCTGAGTGTAATGTTTGACCATAGTGATCTTCTCCCCAACATTTTCCGGCTTGAAAGATAGCTTGCGGGCAGCCACGGAACTGCCATTCACCACGGTACTGTAGATGGCATCAGGGGTATAATAATAGAACACCTTGGAATTATCACAAAAGGTGAAACCCAAGGCCTTGTCCACTTCAGGCAGGTCGAGCTCCACTATCTCAGCATTCAGATTATCATTAATGCCGAATTTCACAAGCCAATACTTATCCTCCCCGTCCTTCAGAATGAATACATTCTTATTCTCATCCAGACAACCGGCCGCCACCGCTTCCTTATCTGCGAGGAACTCGGCAGATGGAGCCTTAGGATACTCTATCTTCGCCAGGGATGACTGGGCTATGAACACTCCGTGAACGGAGTAGAAACACTTGTCGTTAGGATTGAATACGCAGAGAAAGCCCTGGCTTGCAGGTACAACAGAGGTATTGGC
>JBJEBS010000140.1:0-4948 GCA_051870275.1 Candidatus Cryptobacteroides sp. | reverse complement strand
CTATAGTGGAAGGGACGCTGAGTACATTGATCTCGGGAAGGCACAGACCTTCCGGATCGGGGGTAAAGTCGTTTCCCAGCTCGGCTATGTTCCGCTCCATGAAGAGGGAAGAGCGGTTCGCGCTGTCCTTTATCATCTGCGAACTGTAGTCCCAGCAGAACTCTCCAAGACCGGATTTTTTGATGGCTTTCAGTACTTTGCGCTCGCTTCTGCTCGGCTGGTTCAGCCCTATGAACACGAATTTGCTGCAGTCCGGAAAGGCCTTTGTCAGCATATCCGTATCTATATTTTCGGCCAATTCCTTATACACCATTCCCTCGTATGCCTTGCCCTGGGCTTTCAGTTCGGCCTTGTAGTTCCTGTACAGGGGCAGGAGCAACTCCCAGGTCTTCACGAAGGAGAGTTTGTATTTCTTATTCTCCAGATCTTCGTCAAATATATGACCTACAAATACTTCCAGGGCTTGTTTCTGCTTTTCGCTCAGGTAGCTGAGGTCTCCGATCTTGTTAAAGTCGGAGATGACACTGAAGAGGTCCTCGGCATCTACCAGGTACTTGTCCACCTCGTTGAAATCCGAGAGTATCATCTCTCCCCAGAAGATGAATTCATCCAGAGACTCGCATTTGTCACCCCTCAGCTTTCTGTAGCATTGGTACAGAATCAGCAGCAGGTCCGTGTGCTCGCTGACGGAATGCCCGCTGACCTTATAGAAAAAGTCATTGATGGAGAGCATAGCAGGGGCGAGAAGGGTCTTTCTGTCCCGTTTTACTTCTTCGGAATAGTATTCTCTGAAAAATAACAGAGACCTTCTGTTCGGAAAGACGAAACAGAGGGACTCCGAGCCGCCTTGAGCATAGTAATGCTGGGCAAGCTGCTTAAGGAAGGGTCTCATTTGCAGATGATTCTTTCTATTCTATGTGGTATTGAGGTCAATATCTCGTAAGGAATGGTGTCCAGTATCTCGGCCAATTCCTCTATCCTCGGGTCTTCTCCGAATATGCACACCGTGTCTCCCACCTTCACATCCAGGCCTGTTACATCCAGCATGCACATATCCATGCAGATGTTTCCTATGGTCGGAGCCCTGTGGCTGTTCACGCTGAAACTGGCCCTGCCCTTTCCCAGATGCCTGTTTACTCCGTCGGCATAACCGGCAGGGATGGTGGCTATGGTCGTACCTTCAGGAGCTATCTTGCCGTATCTGCCATAGCCTATGCTTCCGTCTTCTG
Source organism: Candidatus Cryptobacteroides sp. (assembly GCA_051870275.1). Classification (GTDB taxonomy): domain Bacteria; phylum Bacteroidota; class Bacteroidia; order Bacteroidales; family UBA932; genus Cryptobacteroides. Next base: position 3,719 of record JBJEBS010000140.1, on the reverse strand, counting down.
GTTTCAAGTGCTTAATCTGCAGGACTTTGACCTGGAAGGAAGCCACTGGGCTGAGTCTCACCCCCTTCAGGGCTGAGATTCCGTATATCCCTATGCCAAGTCTCACCATATCGAATTGGTACTGCGGGAAGCGTTCTATTCCTGCGCTGTTCAGGATATGCCACATCGGCTTGTAGCCGAGGGCTTCGCTCAGTCTTCCGGCAAGTCTCTCGAAGAGCTTTATCTGTCCCAGGCTGAACTCGTCGCTTTCAGGGTCTTCCGCTGCCGCCAGATGCGAGTAGATGGATTTGACCTTGATCTGCGGATGTTCCCGAAGGAAGCCGCACAAGGCCTCCAACTCGCTTTCCATAAAGCCCAGCCTGTGCATCCCGCTGTCTATCTTTATGTGCACCCCGAATTCCTTGATTCCTTTTTCGGCCAATTTTCTCTGCAGTGCTTTCAAACTGTCTATGTTCGGAATCCCTGGCTCCAGTCTGTATTCTATAATCTCGTCGAAGAAGTCCGTCCCCGCAGTGAGTACCAGTATGGGCAGGGATATTCCGGCTTTTCTTAGCTCTACTCCTTCCACAGGCAGGGCAACTGCGAGATAGTCCGCTCCAAAACGCTGCATCATGGAACCGAACTCCACAGCGCCGTGGCCGTAGGCATTGGCCTTGACCAGAACCAAAAGCTTAGTCTGCTCTTTGAGCAGGCTTCTGAAGTAGCGGTAGTTACTCTCGCAGGCTTTCAAGGATAGTTCCAACCTGCTGAAATCGTCATTTCTGTTCATCTTCCTCTTCTGACTTGTTCTCAGTCTGTCCTAACACTTCTATCAAGGCCGTACTTTGTTCCAAAGGCTCTATGATGACTTCGTTCAGTTCTGCCGGAAGCAGTATCAGATGGCCTTGCTTCAGTTCCTGTCCCATAATTCCGGCTTTGCCGTAAAGGCAGTAATAGAGAGCGAAGGTGTCGCTCTTCTCGGAGGATATCTTGATACTTTCCTTGAGGTCTATCTTGTTGACTACGAACTGGTCTATGTTCAGCAGTTCGCTTACGTGCTCATTCAGGCTTTTCGGGCTGCAGAGCTCGGCTTCTGTGGCCTTGTAATCGATGAAATCCAGGGCTTCCACTACGTTCAGGGCGCTGTCGAATTCTTCTTCGCTTACGATTTCTCCCCAGGAATAGATGCAGAAATCCAGGGCTGAGGATTCGGAAATTTCCAATATCTTGAGCTTTCCGCAGGCTCCGTGAACCAGGCCAGGCTTTATCCTGTAAGAGTCTCCAGCCTTGACTTTTACGTAGTTGAAGTCTTTTTCTATCTCGGAATTTTCAATTCCTTTCAGCAGGCTGGAAGCATTGATGTCCTTTTTGAATCCGAGAATCAGTTGGGCATCTTCTTCGGCCTGGAGGATGTACCAGAACTTTTCTTTGCCCAGGGCATCGTAACGGTACTCTGCATTCTTGTCATCCGGATGTGCCCTCAGGGGCATTCTGCCCTCGCAACTTATGCTTTTCACCTGCACGGGGAACTGGCGTCCATAGACGGAGAATACGGCATCTCCCACTATCCTGTCCATATAGGTGTCCATTACCTCGCTAAGGCTGTTCGCGGCGAGCCAGCCGTCTTTGAGCAGAGTGTCTCTGTAGCCCAGGTCGGCTATCTTGAATTCTTCCTTTCCCCAACTGTAACTGTCCTCGAGGGGACAGATCCTCATAGGATACAATGCGTTTTCTTCCATAGACTTAGTTCCTTCTGTTATTAGCTAAACCTATATAGTATAGCAGGGTGGCCAGGGAGCCAAGTGCTGCTACGACATAGGTGTAGGCAGCCCACTTGAGGGCATCCTTGGCCATAGGTGTAGTCTGGAAGTCGGTGATTCGGGACATTTCCAGCCATTCTATGGCTCTGCTGCTGGCATTGATTTCTACCGGAAGGGTGACGAAGGAAAAGAAGGTGCTGACTGCGAACATCCCTATGGCTAGCCACAGCAGGCCAGGAAAGGCTGAATAGAGCAGTATTCCTAAAAGCAGCACCCAGGATACCATTCTGTCGCATAGGGAGACCACAGGGACCAGGGCGCTCCTGAGTTTCAGAGGGGCATAGCCCTTGGCATGCTGGATGGCGTGTCCTGTCTCGTGGGCGGCCACTGCTACGGCAGCTATGCTGCTGGAAGAGTAAACTCCCTGGCTGAGATTGATGGTCTTGCTGCGGGGATTGTAGTGGTCTGTGAGAAAACCGGAGGTGCTTACTACCTGAACATCGTAGATGCCGTGGTCCTGAAGCATCTTCTCGGCGGCCTGGGCTCCGGTCATGTTGGCCGGTACTCTGGAGTATTTTTCAATCTTGGAATTCAAAACTGACTGGACGATCGCGCTGGCGACCATCACAAGAATAAATATAAGGTATATCATAATTTACAAATATACTAAAAAATGCCGAACTATTACTGCTTCTGTAATTCTTTAAGGGCAGAGTTGGCGATACGCGTGTAATCTTCCTCTCCTGATGCTGCCACGATCTCATAGTACTTTATGGCAGTCTGGATATCTCCTTGTTGTTCATACATAAAGGCTATGTTGAGAGTAATCAGCATATCTTTCGGATCGATTTCCCGCGCTTTGAGGAAATAATCCAAAGCTATATTTACGTCGCCTGCATAATATCTCATTGCCCCCTTGTTAGAAAGAAATACCGGTTCATTCGGATACTCCTCGAGACAGATATCTGACAGCTTTTCAGCTGAATTCAAATCTTCTGAATTTACTATCTGTCCGAAATAATCTTTTACGCAATCCAGCATGTAGCTGTATCCATCACCTTCTATTGGAACATCTAAGGTAGTTGTCCAGTTGTTCCCATTATTTTTCGAATGTTTCAGCATCGCTTGAATTTCTTCTATGGCTGCCTTATTGTTATGTACCATGAGGTGAACGGTGATTTTTCCTAATCTCAAATCAGCCCTGTCTGGATATCTGTTTATTCCTTCTACCAGAGAGAGAATGGCGGAATTGAATTTGACAGAATCGATTTGCTGTTCGGGGTATAGATAATAATTAACTCCAAGTGAATCAGTCATCACATAGTAATCCCTTCCATCTGTCGGCTTCTGATATGATAATCCAATTAGTTCTTGTATAGCATTTGATAGGTAATAATTTGCCCTTAAGGAATATAGCTCCGCATCATCGGGAAAGTTTTTCTCCCAATTGCTGATCACTGAAAGCATGGCAGTCGTGTCGTTTGTGTTCACGGCAGCTTTAAAGTCTTCATACATTTTCTCCCTGTCCTGGCTAAAAAGGAGGCTGTCAGTCGTTATCAGTGACAAAATGGTAATAATCAATCGTTTCATACCTAATTAGATTTAATTCTCAAATATAGCCAGAATCAAGTACAAAACAAATACGTCCTCCTCAGCATCGCACGTCATCATACTCAACACCGCTGCAATTCCCTTCCTGCAATTCATCGAGCACGCCCAACCCCATTAGAAGCCTCTGCAAGGCACATCCCTATGCTCGGTGACACATCAAATTGATACCACTGAGCATAATTTTTAAGATAACTACCTGATAATCAGTATCGCTCTATGGCAGGTGAATTGCACGAGCAACCTCTCGGTAAGCGAAAAGTCGAAATTACTCACTAACCACCTGTTCAATGTGCCTCTGGTGAGCAAAACCCGCAAATTACTCACCGAATATATGGGTTCAGCAACGGCCATAGCGAGGAGAGCCCTACA
>JBJEBS010000139.1:0-18906 GCA_051870275.1 Candidatus Cryptobacteroides sp. | reverse complement strand
TGGAGAAGGAAATGGAGAAATAGATCTTGAGGATGATGAAGAAGAGGGAGATGGGGAGAATTGGAGATGGGGAGAATTGGAGAAGAAGATGGAGAGGAAGATTATGTTGAATATGGATATGGTGAATGAAAGGGTAATATGTTTTCATCAGCGCCGCAGCCAGAATGTGTGAGCTACGGTTTGAAACGGGAAGAATAAAAAGGTGGGAGTATTATCTGAAAATTGTTAAATTTGTGCGATGCTGAAGTTAAGTACCACGGTGGCGGCGGGCAGAGCCGCGAAAGCGATTTCTCTAAAAGATAATCTGTTTCTTTTAGGGAGTTGTTTCGTAGACAATATGGCGGACAAATTCAAGGATGCCGGCTTCAAGACAGTAAACAACCCTTTCGGCACCATCTATAACCCAGCTTCCATAGCCCAGGCGGTAGAACTGCTGGATTCCCAGAGGCTTTTCACAGAAGCAGACTGCGTCCAGATGGGTTCGGGAATGCAGAAAATCTGTTCCTTCTACCACCACAGCAGTTTCGCCCGCACAGGAGAGCAGGAATTCCTGGAGAACGCAAACAAAGCGCTGGAAGAGGCGCGGGAGAGTTGGCATAAAACAAGAAAAGTCATAATCAGCCTGGGGTCAGCGATGGTATGGGAGCACATAGAACAAGTAGAAATAAAGCCGGAAAACAATAGCCTTGAAAGTAATAGTCCAGATAACAATGGTCCAGAAAATAATAGTTCAGAAAAAAGAAAACCGGCAAACAATGGCATAGAAGATAATAGTTTAGAAAACAATTGTTCAGAAGAAATAAAGCCGGAGGACAATAATCTGGAGGCCAGAAAGACAGCAGGCAAAAGACTGGTAAGCAACTGCCTGAAACGCCCGGGCTACGAGTTCGAGCACAGGATGCTAAGTCTTGACGAAGTGAAAAAGTCACTAAAAGACATAGTGGAAGCCCATCCGGAGAAAGACTTCATATTCACCGTCAGCCCTATCAGGCACCTGGGCGATGGAGCACATCAGAACACCCTTAGCAAGAGCCTCTTGCACTTGGCCATAGCAGACTTGGGACTGGAGTATTTTCCTGCCTACGAAATAGTTCTGGACGAATTGAGAGATTACCGCTTCTTCGCGGAAGACCTGGTGCATCCAAGCAAGACCACAGTAGATATCCTCTGGGAGAAGTTCCTGGACTACGCCTGCCTGCCGGAAGAAAGAGCCAGCATAGAACAAAACGAAAAAGACAGCAAATACCTAAAACATGTCAGAAGAGATTAACCATGTCAGAAGAGATTAACTTTGTACGGGACTTGGCCGTCATTCTGGTGTCAGCCGGACTATTCACCATCATATCCAAGGCTCTCAAACAACCAGTCATCCTAGGCTATATAGTAGCCGGCTTCCTGATAGGTCCAGGGATAGAATTCTTCCCCGGAATAAGCAGCATGGAATCCGTACACCAGTGGTCCGAAATCGGTATCATCTTCATGATGTTCGGTCTGGGTCTGGAGTTCAGTTTCAAGAAACTGATGAAAAGCGGCAGCGCCTCCATCATCACCTCGATGTGCAAGCTCCTGGGAATGTTTCTGATAGGTTTCGTAACCGGACAGGCTCTGGGCTGGAGCCGTATGGAGAGTATGTTCCTGGGAGGAATGCTCCCTATGTCCTCCACCATGGTAGTCGCCAAATCCTACGAGGAGATGGGACTTAAGAGCAAGCCTTACAGCGGAATAGTCTTCGGAACATTGATTATAGAAGACATCGTGGGCATCATCCTGATGGTACTCTTCTCCACCATAGCCGTCTCTGCCAAGTTCAGTGGCGGAGAACTCTTCGCCGCGCTCGGCAAGCTCGCCTTCTGCCTGGTGCTCTGGTTCGTGGTCGGAATCTACCTCATCCCCACCCTACTCAAGAAAGCCCGCAAATACCTCAACGACGAGATTCTGCTGATAGTCAGCATAGGACTGTGCTTTGTAATGGTGGCCATGGCAGAAAAGATGGGTTTCTCCGCAGCCCTTGGAGCCTTCATCATGGGCTCCATCCTGTCTGAAACCATAGAAAGCGAACACATCGAGAGACTGGTATCCCCTATCAAAGACCTCTTCGGAGCCATCTTCTTCGTGTCCGTAGGAATGATGGTCTCACCTCAGATCCTCGCCCACAACTGGGCAGTCATACTGCTGCTGGTACTGATACTTCTTATCTTCGACATTCTCTTCGTATGCAGCGGAGTCCTGCTCTCGGGCAAAGGCCTGAGCAACGCCATACATACTGGATTCAGCCTCGCCCAGATGGGTGAGTTCGGATTCATCATAGCCAGCGTGGGAGTAAGCCTGGGAGTAGTGAGCGACTTTATCTATCCGGTGATAGTGGCAGTCTTCGTGGTAAGCAACCTGATAGCTCCCTTTGTAATCCGCAGCGCAGACCCCGTCTATAAACTGCTAAAGAAGAGACTGCCTGCCAAGGTCTTGGACAGAATCGATGCCGAGACTAAGGACAGCCCAGACAGCAACGCGGAAAAGAGCGAGTGGAAGGTACTGCTCAAATTCTATCTGGCAAGAATTGGCATATATGGAGTCATACTCATAGCCGTGTACTCCATCTGCGTGCAGTTCGTCTGCCCTGCAGTGCCTAAATTATTCCCACATCTGAATCCCACCTGGATATCCATCATAAACTCCAGCATCAAACTGCTCGCGATGTCCCCTTTCCTCTACGGGATGTGCATCAGCTCAGGCTCCATTAACAAATCCGCCAGAAAACTGCTCAAGGCCAAAGAGTCTAACAAATGGCCTATCCTGGCCCTCGCCCTGCTACGTTCTTTCCTCGCCATAGGCATAGTTATCGCAGTGATAGCCAGCCACTTCAAACTCGCAGGATGGACTGCAGTGCTGATAATAATCGGCGGACTGGTCTTCATCATCATAGGCAGGAACTATTTCCAGAAGCGCTTTAAGTTCGAAAAGCAGTTCTTCTATAACCTTACCGTCAAGGATCAAGAGACTGAGCAGAATGCCAAGGTTCTCAGCTCAGTGCAGAAGACCCTCAACGGCTACGACGTGCATCTCGAACAATTCGAAGTTCCTTCGGACTCCAGCCTTGCTGGTAAAAAACTGAAAGACATCCCGCTTCGCGCCCAGAGCGGAGCCAATATCATAGAGATCAAACGGGGCAGCCGCAGCATCATCATCCCTAATTCCGACCAGGTGCTCTACCCTGCCGACAAGGTTCTCGCTGTAGGAAGCAGCGAACAGATAGAAAAACTGAAGGCCATGCTCAAGGAAGAGGCACAAGTCAAAGCTGAAAACGATGAATTCGAGGTGGTCTGCTTAGAGATAAACAAAGAGTCCATCCTCTACGGAAAGACTCTTCGTTCAGCCTCGCTTAGAGACTATAAATGTATGGTTATAAGTGTTCTACGAGGAGAATCCTTCGTAACAAACCCTAAACCGGAGTTCCATTTCGAACTCGGAGACAAGGTCTGGATAGCAGGAGAAAAGAGCAGTTGCGAATGGCTTAGAACTCAGTAATGTCTATATAAGGCATTCCTACCTTCACACTCCCTCCGTCCACCTCAGGACGGTCCCCTATCATCACGGCCTCCGAAGGCTCGCAACCTACTATCTGGCAAGCCGTAAGGAAGACTGCCTCGGAAGGTTTAAAGCCTCCAAGGGAAGGAGAATCCAGAAGATACTCGAAAAGGGAAGGGTCTATCTTCAGAGCCTTCAGCTTATTCTCTATATTCCCGTAATCGGAAAGAACAAGCACCCTAACCCCCTGCTTTTTCAGCTCCTTTATCTTGTCAACTATCCCCGGGCGGGCACAATAGTGCCTGGCCAGCACATCGGCCATATGCACCATATAGGAATCGTTATACCACTTCCTGACAAATTCGGGACTCTGGCCGCTCTTCTTCGCTATCAGGTCGAAAAACTCAGCATAACCTATAGTGCCTGTGTTTTGAAGCCTGAGTTCCTTACGGGCAGAGCGCTCGCTTCCCATCAGGACAAGTGAACGCCAGAAATGATGCCCCACATAGGAGAAGATGATACGCTGTTTCAGCTTCTTCCTGTCGTACAGCGTACCATCCAGATCAAATATATATACTTTCTGCATTAACTACGAATACCGCCGAAGCGCTCTGTCAAAATATCACTAACTTCTTTAATCCTGGCCTGCAGTTCCTCCTGAGTGGTAGCCTCACAGATAAAACGCAGGTAAGGTTCGGTGTTGGAAGGACGGATGTTAAACCACCAACTCGGATACTCCAGACGGAAACCGTCGAAATCCATAAACTTCTGAGGCTCTCCAAGACTCTCTCTGAAATGCTCGCATACAGCCTTCATGGCCCCAGCCTTGTCTTCCAGACGGAAATTAATCTCTCCGGAATTCTGATATTTGGCAATCTTCTGGATCTGCTCACTGAAAGTGATACCCTGCTTTTTCAGATTAGACACTATCCTGAGGACTATCAGGGAAGCCAGCAATCCGCTGTCGGAGTAGAAGAAATCCTTGAAGTAATAATGTCCTGCCAATTCTCCACCCCAGAGGCCATCCAGTTCACGGAGCTTAGGAGCTGCGAAAGCGCGTCCCACTCTCCAGGTATGAACATCGGCATTATAAGCCTGAAGATACTCAGATACTGCCTTGGAAGAGCGGATTTCCTGAAGCACCACAGGATCCTTGGCTCCACGCTCGTCACAGAAATAGAGAGCCATCATCGCGATCAGAAGGTCAGGAGCTACAAAGCCACCCTTTTCATCCACGAACATCACCCTGTCGGCATCTCCGTCGTAAATGACACCTATATCGGCACCGGCCTTTAGAACAGACTCCTTCAGAGGTTCCACATTCTTAGCCACCAGAGGATTAGGCTCGTGATTAGGGAAAGAGCCATCGAGAGTGTCGAAAAGATACTGAGGCTCATCTCCGAAGACTTCCTTAGCGAAGAGATTGGCCATACCGTTAGAGAGGTCAAATACTATCTTCAGATTAGAATAATCTCCCTTATACTTGAGCATAAAGTCGATGTAATCCTTATGAATATCCATAGGGTGCACTTCTCCGCGCACTTCGGAGGCAGGAGTAGGACGACCCTGCTCTATCCACTCCTTGATCTGTCCCAGACCTCCGTCCAAACCCACAGGCAGAGCCTGAGTTCTGGACACCTTCATGCCGTTATATTTGGCAGCATTATGAGAAGCAGTGATCTGAACAGAAGCGTCGAAGCCATAATTGGCCGTGGCGAAATATACCATAGGAGTGCTGGTAAGGCCCAGGTCATAGACATCGGCACCTGCACTAAGGATACCCTCCAGAAGGGAATCATGAATCTCAGGGGAAGATACTCGGCAGTCTCTTCCCACTGCTATCTTTTTAGTATTCAGCAGCTCAGGCAGAAAATAACCCACCTTGAAAGCCACCTCTTTATCGAAATCGACTCCGTAGATGCCACGGATGTCATAAGCGTGAAATGCTCCCATAAAAATTACTTGATTACAGTTTTATATTGTGTTCTTACTTTTCCTTTCGCTATGTTCGCGAGCTTGCCCTGCAGCATCTTCCTGCGGATAGGGGCCACGAGGTCCGTGAATACTATACCGTCCAGGTGACTCATCTCGTGTTGCACCATACGGCAGGAGAACTTGTCAAGTTCTTCAGTCACCTTCTCGAAATTCTCATTATAGTACTCCACCTTGATGGATTCCGGTCTGCAGACATCGTAATAGATATTAGGCACACTCAGACAGCCTTCGGCATACTCACACTTCTTCTCAGATTCCTCCAGAAGTACAGGATTAATCATAACTCGCTTGAAATCTTTCAGATAAGGCATGTCATCCACCATAGAGGTACCATCCACGATGAGGACTCTCAAGGAGACTCCTATCTGCGGGGCGGCAAGGCCGCAGCCGTCAGCCACCGCCAGGGTATCCCATAAATCCTTCACAAGAGAGCTAAGGCCCTCCCTGTCACTTAAATCAGCTTCCTGGGCCTTTTTTCTCAAGACCTCTGAGCCATACAAATAAATCGGTCTAATCATTTCTTTCTGTCTAAATAGCTCTGCAATATGATGGCAGCGCTGATCTTGTCAACTTCCGTCTTATCCCTTCGACGGGAATACTTCATCCCTCCGTCTATCATCGCGCGATGCGCCAGAACGGAAGTAAACCTCTCGTCTTCCAGGGTAATGGGAATTTCAGGGAAGGCTTCCTGCAATTTCTTAATAAAAACATCCACCTCGGGAGCAGTCTGAGCCGGAGCTCCGTTAAGATTAAGGGGATAACCCAGCACAAATCGTGTAATCCTCTCCCCCGAAGCATCGTATTTTTTAAGATATTCTATTATCTTTGCAGACGGCAGTGTTTCCAAGCCGGAAGCGAAGATGCCGAGAGGGTCACTTACCGCCAGACCGGTACGCGCCTTCCCGTAATCTATCCCTATAATTCTGTCCATCGCACTGCAAATTTAACAAAAGTATGGGAAGTAAAAAAACACAAAAAAAGCTATATCGACTGTCTCTGGTAGAAGACGCCACTCACGATAAGATTTATGTCCTGAAATTCAGCAAGGCCAATTTTTTCTGCCTGCTGGCACTTTTCCTCTGCACCCTGATCGGAGCCATCTACTCTCTGCTCGTTTTCACCCCTCTGCACTACAGCATCCCTGGCTATCCGGACGCTGATTTCCGCAGTCAGGCCATCTACAACGCAGTGAAGATAGACTCCCTGGAGAGCGCGATGATACGCTGGGAGCTCTATGCTGAGAACATACAGAGGACATTGGCAGGAGAACAAAGTCTTTCTCTGGAAGAAGTGGCCACAGACTCGCATAGAGAGGCTTATCTCAAGACTAAGAACGAGGTCTATCTCCAGCAGCAGGATTCCATACTAAGGGCCAAGGTGGGTGCAGAAGAACAGTACGGACTCTCATCTTCGGCCAAACGCGACCTGCCTATAGAGGGAGTGCACTTCTTCACCCCTCTGGTGGGCGTGATTACTAACAACTTCGACGTGGCGACCCATCCGGCAGTGGACATCGCAGCTCCGGCTAACAGCGTAGTGAAAGCCACTCTGGACGGCACCGTAATCTTCGCTGGCTGGAGCAACGAATACGGATACACCATCAGCCTGCAGCATAACGGGGATATGGTATCCACCTACAAGCATAACCGTTCCCTGCTAAAAAAACAGGGAGACAGAGTCAGTGCAGGCACTCCTATAGCCTATGTGGGCAACACCGGAAGTACCTCCAGCGGAGACCACCTGCATTTCGAATTGTGGCACAAGGGCAGCGCAGTAGATCCTACCCTATACATCTCATTCTGATGAACAAACGTAAAGTAGCTATACTGGGCTCCACCGGCTCCATAGGAACCCAGGCCCTGGATGTAATAAGACAGCACAGGGATCTCTTCGAAGTGGAGCTGATCAGCGCTAACAGAAGCCTGGACCTGCTCTGCGCCCAAGCCCTGGAATTCGATGCGGCTAATGTCGTAATCTGCGACGAAAGCCTTTATCCAGAGTTGAACGAAAGACTCAAAAACTCTGACAGCAAAGTCTTTACAGGGATAGACAGCCTCTGTGAACTGGTGGCTTCTTCCCAAGTGGACATAGTAGTAGGAGCGATGGTGGGATTCAGCGGACTCAGACCCACTCTTGCAGCCCTTAAGGCCGGCAAGATAGTGGCTCTGGCTAACAAGGAGACCCTGGTAGCCGCCGGAGGGATAGTTACCGCCTGCATGAGGGAGAACAGAGCAGTAATCCTGCCGGTGGACAGCGAACACTCAGCCATCTTCCAGTGCCTGCTCGCAGCCCAGAGCAACGCCCTCACCCGCATACACCTGACTGCTTCCGGAGGACCTTTCCGCAGCTGGACCAAGAACAGGATAATGTATGCCAAAGCCAGTGAGGCCCTCAAGCACCCTAACTGGAATATGGGGGCCAAGGTAACCATAGACTCCGCCACGATGATGAACAAGGGCTTCGAGCTGATCGAGGCCTGCTGGCTATTCGATGTGGACCCTGATATGGTGAACGTGCTGGTTCACCCCGAATCCGTCATCCACTCCATGGTGGAATTCGAAGACGGAGCCGTCATAGCCCAGCTCGCTTCGCCAGACATGAGGGAACCTATAGGATTTGCACTGTCCTTCCCTGAGAGGCTGAGCGTGGGGAACAAGAAACTGGATTTTGCCAATCTGTCAGCCCTGCACTTCGAGGCTCCGGACAAGGACAGATTCCCTAATCTGGAACTGGCCAAATCCGCCTTCCGCCGCGGCGGGAACATCCCTTGCGCCCTAAATGCAGCTAATGAAGTGGCAGTGAAAGCCTACCTGGAAGACAGGATAAGTTTCTATGGAATTACGGACCTGATAGAACAATGCATTAATGGTGTGGCTTTTGTGGCAAATCCGAGTCTTGATGACATTTTCGCCACCCACGATGAATGTATGAGGATGGCGCAAGAACTGATTTGAGATGGTAGTTATTTTTAAAATTTTACAGGTAATACTGGCACTTTCGCTGCTGATTATAGTGCACGAAGCAGGTCACTTCCTCTTCGCTAAGCTCTTTCATATAAGAGTGGAGAAGTTCTATCTCTTCTTCGATGTGGGAGGCAAGGCTCTGCTGAAATTCAAAAAAGGAGATACGGAATTCGGAATAGGCTGGCTGCCTTTCGGGGGATATTGCAAGATCGCCGGAATGGTGGACGAGTCTATAGATATGGAGAGCCTGAAAAAGGAGCCTCAGAGTTGGGAGTTCAGGACTCATCCGGCCTGGCAGAGGCTGCTGGTGATGGCTGGAGGCGTACTTTTCAACTTTATATTCGCCATTCTAGCATATAGCCTTATAAGTGGAATCTGGGGCAGTGCCTACCTGCCGAACAGGGATGCGCAGATATACCCTAACGAATTGGCCCAGGATATGGGATTCCAGGCAGGCGACCATATCATCAGCCTGGACGACTACCAACCGCAAGACTTTTTTAACCTGCAGGCCGACCTTATCCGAAGACAGACTCAGAAGGTGACCGTACTCAGGGATGCGGACACCCTGAACCTTTATATGGACCTGTCCCGAACTTCAGAGATTCTGAATTCTCCGCTGATGTTCGACCTGGCGATGCCTTTCATAGTGGATTCCGTGGCTTCGGCCCAGAACGCCGCACAGCTTCAAAAGCACGACAGGATTCTAAGCGTGGAGGGAGAGGATGTGCGTTTCTTCCAGGATGCCGCAGCCGTGCTTAAAAAACACGCAGGAAAAGAAGTGGCAGCAGTGGTGGAAAGACAGGGAGAGCAGATAAGCGTGCCATTGCAGATAGATACGGCGGGGAGAATTGGCATATACATACAGGCGCCGGAAGTGGAGCGCAGAAAGTATAATGTCGTGGAGAGCATAGGAGAAGGTTTCAAACGTACGGGAAGCACCATAAAGGGCTATCTGCAGGACCTGAAGCTGGTGAGCAAACCTTCGACTGGAGCTTACAAGTCGGTAGGCAGTTTCATCTCCATAGGCCAGATCTTCCCTGACAAGTGGAACTGGTACCAGTTCCTTTCCATCATAGCCCTGCTGTCCATTATGCTCGGTGTGATGAACCTGATTCCTATTCCTGGGCTGGATGGAGGTCATATACTCTTTACCCTTTACGAGATGATAAGCGGCAGGAAACCTTCGGAGAAATTCCTGATGGTGGCCCAGATAATAGGTATGGTGCTGCTTCTGATGCTGCTGATTCTGGCCTTCGGGAATGACATATCGAGATTAATACATTGAGAATTATGAAAAAGATAGCCTTCGCATTATTGACTTTGGGACTTTGCCTTACGGCTTGCAAGACTAAGGGTACGTTGCTGCCTTCCATCAGTGGAAAGGCGGGAGAAGTGCTGGTGGTAATAGAGAAAGAGGATTGGGATGGAAGTCTGGGAGAGAGTGTAAGGAGAATTATGGAGGACGAATACCCTTATCTGCCTATGTTCGAGCCGAACTACACCCTTATCAATGTACCTCAAGGAAATTTCATAGAGATGTTCCAGGTGCACCGTAACATCATCTTTTTCAACATCAATCCGCAGAATCAGACTTCAGGCGTAAAGGTAGTCAGGGACAGATGGGCCTCTCCTCAGATTATCATAAACATAGATGCTTTCACTGCCCAGGAGGCTCAGGAACTATTCGAGAAAAATCAGGAATCCATAGTCTCAGCCATAGAGCAGGCAGAGAGGGACAGGGTAATCAGAAATACCATACGCTACGAGAACAGGGAGGTTTCCGCCAGGGTGCTGCCCGTCTTCGGAGGCTCTGTGAAAGTACCTTCAGGCTATGAGCTCAGGAAGCTGTCGCATAACTTCGCCTGGATAGAATACAGCAAGCGGAACTCCAGCCAGGGCATCTTCATCTACCGCTATCCGGTAGAAGGCGATGACCTGCAGATGGAAAACATCATCAGGAAAAGGAACCAGATTCTAAAGAACAATGTGCCTGGACCGGACGAGGGTTCATATATGAAGACTGCGGATTATTGGCAGCCTGAGACCAAGTACATCAACTTTAGAGGCCGGCAGTTCGCCCAGACTCATGGCCAATGGGATCTCGAAGGAGCCTTTATGGGAGGACCTTTCGTATCACATAGTTTCTATTCCCCTGACGGGACTGAAATCATCGTGGCGGAGGCTTGGGTATATGCCCCAAAGATGAACAAAAGACAGCTCTTCAGACAAGCTGAATCCCTGCTCTATACTTGGGAATGGAAAAAGGAAGAATAATAATTTGGTTTAATAAAATTTATTCTCTATATTTGCATTCCTTTTTGGTCGGTTCGTATAACGGTTAGTACTCAAGATTTTCATTCTTGCAACAGGAGTTCGATTCTCCTACCGACTACGAAAAATAAAAAAGATTAATATGGCAAACACAGCTTCAGCAGAAAAAGCAGCTCGTCAGGGCGAGAGGCGCAGATTGCATAACAGGTATTATGCAAAAACTACAAGGAACGCGATTCGCGATATCCGTAACACTACAGACAAAAGCACAGCAGAGGCAGCAGCTCCTGCAGTATATGCTAAAATAGACAAACTCGCCAAGATCGGTGTAATTCACAAGAACAAGGCCGCTAACCTCAAGAGCGGAATCCAGAATTACATTAACAAATTGGCCAAGTAAAACTTGATAGTTTTAAATCGCAGAACCGAGCCCTTCAGGGTTCGGTTTTTTCGTGTCTGGACGCAGGGCAGCAGGAGGATAGTGGACAACCGCAGCAGGAACGGGCCCTGCGTCCCCTGTGGAGGAAATACAGGGCGAGTATCACCAGTAGCAATACCACCACCAGAACTATGACACTTACCAGATTCATAGGCTGAACAAAAGATAGGCTATCCAGGCCACCAGCCAGGCAGTAAGACACTGGAACACTACTACGAAGACGGCCCATTTGCCTCCAAGTTCCCTGCGGATAGCGGCTATGGCTGCCACGCAAGGGGTATAGAGCAGACAGAAGACCATCATGGCTACAGCCGAGGCGGTAGTAAGAATCTCCCCCACTCCCAGAAGGTTCATAGTGGACACCACACTTTCCTTAGCCATGAATCCTGAGACCAGAGAAGTAAGCACTCTCCAATCCCCGAGTCCCAGTGGTTCGAAAAGCGGCGAGATAAGACCAGATACCCTGGCAAGTATGCTGTCGGAATAATCAGAGACGAGATTTAGCCTGAAATCGAAAGTCTGAAGGAACCATATCACTATGGTAGCCAGGAAGATAACAGTGAATGCCTTCTGTACGAAATCCTTGGTCTTATCCCAAAGCAGATGCCCCACGTTACGGGCTTGAGGAAGCCTGTAGGATGGCATCTCCATTACGAAAGGAGCCGCATGGGAACGACGGCGGACCAGTTTGATCCCCACGGCGGATACTATTCCCAGTGCTATTCCCAGCAGGTACATAGCTATCATGGCCAGAGCGGCGTGCTCCGGAAAGAAGGCCGCCGCGAAGAAAGCATAGACAGGGACCTTGGCAGAACAACTCATAAAAGGAATCAGCAGTATGGTGGCTCTTCTGTCCCTGGCGCTCGGAAGAGTCCTGGCAGACATCACCGCTGGCACTGAACAGCCGAAACCTATGAGCATAGGCACTATGCTTCGTCCCGAAAGGCCTATCTTACGAAGGAAGGCATCGCAGACGAAGGCTATCCTGGCCATATAACCACTGTCTTCGAGCATGGAGAGGAAAAAGAACAGCACTATCACTATAGGTATGAAACTCAGCACTGTACCTACTCCCCCGAAGATGGCATCTACCACCAGAGACCTCACCGGATCGCTTACATTCCAGGAAAGAAACAGCGAATCCACCCTTTCTCCCAATGCCGCAATTCCATCTGCAAGCAGATTCTGAAGAGGAACTCCTATAACATCGAAAGTGAGCCAGAAGACCAGGCCCATTATCAGGATGAAAGCCGGAAGAGCCGTGTATTTTCCAGTCAGAATCTTATCTATCTTGTTCGAACGGAGCCTTTCCTTGCTCATGCGGGGCTTGGCGATGGAACGGGCGCAAAGCCTGCGGATAAAGGAATAACGCATGTCGGCCATAGCGGCATATCGGTCCAATCCCCTCTCCTCCTCCATCTTGCAGACCAAGTCTTCGAGAATCTGCTTCTCCTTATCGTCAAGTCCCAAAGCCTCAAGCACTTCCTTATCGCCCTCGACAAGTCTGGAAGCCACGAATCGCTTCGGCAAACCCACTGCCTTGGCCCTGTCCTCTATCAGATGCATCACTGCGTGAAGGCATTTGTGCACCGCCCCTTTGTGCTCTTCCGGAGAACAGAAATCCTGCCTGGCCGGTTTCTCCTGAAAACTGGCTATGTGCAGTGCGTGCTCCACCAGTTCCTCGACTCCCTCTCCCTTCGCCGCGCTGATCGGCACCACAGGCAGGCCAAGTTCCCTTTCCAGAACATTCAGGCGCACCGTTCCGCCATTGCCCTTCAGTTCGTCCATCATATTCAATGCCAATACTACCGGCACGTCCAGCTCCATCAGCTGCATGGTGAGGTAGAGATGCCTTTCGATGTTTCCGGCATCGACTATATTGATAATGGCCTTGGGCTTGTTTTCAAGAATGAAACGTCTGGAGACCAATTCCTCTTGGGTGTAAGTGGAGAGTGAGTAGATTCCTGGAAGGTCTGTCACAGTGGCCTCGGGATGGTTTTTGAGAGCACCGTCCTTCCTGTCCACTGTGACCCCCGGGAAATTCCCCACATGCTGATTCGAACCGGTAAGTTGATTGAAAAGAGTGGTCTTGCCGCTGTTCTGCTGTCCCACCAGGGCGAAAGTGATCTTCTCTCCCTTAGGCAGAGGATGGGCATGGTCTTTCGAATGGTATTTTCCCTCTTCTCCGAAGCCCGGGTGAGAGTTCAATTCGTGAGCCGAGGCGCTGTAAGCCCATTCCTTACTGAGTTTATCCTCTTCCTGTTCCAGAATATAGCCAGGAACCGGCTCCACATCCACCTTGTCCGCCTCGCTGCTTCTGAGCGTCAGACTATAAGACTGCAGGCTCAACTCCAAAGGGTCTCCCATAGGAGCCCTGCCCTGAAGGGTGAGTATGGAGCCTGGAATCAGTCCCATACCAAGCAGGTGCTGCCTGAGGCTGCCTTCGCCGCCCACAGTCAGCACCTTTGCGCTTTGTCCTATTTTAAGTTCGCTGATTTTCATTTTCTGCTTTATCCTGCAAAAATAATGAAAATACCCCGAGTCTTATATCCTTATATATTAGGGTTACTGACTAGAACTTGAATCGGGTCATCAGCTGAACACGATGATTGAAGACCCAATGCAGATTATCCGTAGCCAAGCCATTAAGCCCCACACAAGTGTAGAGTATCTTTCCGTCAGGAGAAGTCTTCTTCACATAATCGCCGTACTGGGCTCCGGTAAGCTGATACTCAAGGGCGAGAGTAAAGAATTTGCCTATATTCCAGCTCAGGGTTGGAGTCACTCTGAAAGCCGAATTCAGGTTAGGATATGCGCTCTTGCAGAGGTAGTTGCCGGTATCGATGTCCTTGTCCTTTTCATTGTCATGGGCAGTGACTGCGGCATAAGGAAGCCCTTCGCCTATGGAAAGCAGCGGAGCCAGGGTGCCAAGACACTTGGCATAGCCTAAGAAAAGCGAGCCTTTCAGGGTCTTGCCGTAAGACAGGGACAGCCATGAAGAGGAGGTCAGAGTAGGAGTATACTTTCTGGAGCCGTCTTCGTTAAGGGCACTGAGGCCGTAACCGCCGAAGAGATTCATGTGCTCTCCAGCCTGGGCGAGAACAGATTTGGCCTTGAGGGAGAAGAGATTACGCTCATACTGCAGAGAGCCGAACAGCGTGAAAGTGGTGATGCTCTCATCCAGCAAAGTGCTTCCGGACTTTACGCGAGGCCTGATACTGAGCATGTCAGCTCCAAGCCTGGCAGTGAAGCCTTTGTGGGAAAAGTTCAGGCCAGCATAAAGCTCTGGGATCATGGAATACTTTTGATAATTGGCCGAAGCACCTTCAGGACCGGCGGAAGTGTACTGCACCTGCCAGATTCCAGCAGTAGTTAGAGTCAGGGCCTCGGAGAGCTTCCAGCTGGCATTCACCTGAGGACTGCGGGAGAAAGGGCCGAAAGGCACTGCTGTCTCCAAGGCTATACAGTCAGGCATGTCGGCCGCGAGTGGATGCCAGGCTTGCCCCATTCTGAGTTTGTGGCCTTTCGGACTAAGTATATCCATATAAGCCTGACGCAGACGAAGGGTAGCGGTGCCGGTAACTCCGGAGAGTCCGCTGTAGAAATCAGTCTCTATCTTAGCGCTAAACTTGAAGCCATTGTACTCGTAGCCCTTCACATCCAGACCAAGTCGGGAGGTGAGAGTGGCCCATTTCATAGTAGGAATGGCGTTCAGATCCTCCCCTGCTTCATTCAGATTTCTGTCCAGAGGCAGATAATTGTAAAGCTCTGCCGTGCCGGATTTACTCAAGTGGGAATCGTAAGTGAAGAAATTCCTGACAAAGCCATAGGGCTTTATCTCTTGTGCGAAAGCACTGGCGCTAAACCAGGCCAGTGCTCCCACAAAAAGTATTTTCTTGAAATTCATTCTTAAAATCCTATGAAGATCAGAACAGCATAACCAAGCAGCAGTCCGACTGCTCCCATGATGACACCCATCTTGGACATATCCTTGGTCTCTACCAGTCCGGTAGATGATGCGATGGCATTAGGAGGTGTACTGATAGGCAGTATCATAGCCACTGATGTAGAGATGGCCAGGCCAATGAGCAGGGCTGCAGGACCGCCGAAAGCATCGAGGTTCACTGCAGTAGCCACTGTGGCGAGTATAGGCAGAAGCAGGTTCGCAGCTGAAGTGTGTGAGAGGAAATTCGCGATGGCATATCCCACGAGTCCAGACACGATAAGAACCACCAGGGCAGGCATAGAAGCGAAAGGAATGGTATCCACCAGAACCTTGGCCAGACCTGTCTTCATAAGGGCTGTACCCAGGGCAAGTCCACCGGCCACCATCCAGAGCACGTCCCAATTGATCTCCTTGAAATCATTCTTGGAGAATACTCCCGTAGCCACAAACACAGCGAAAGGAATAAGTGCCACTTCATAAGAATTAAGTCCGGTGATCTTCTCAGGAATGAGCCAGAGAAGTATGGTGATAATGAAAGTGACAGCCACTACCCAGAAATGGAAGTCCTTCTTACGGTCAGCCTTAATCTCAAGGTTGATCTCCTTAGCCTTGAAAGGGAAGAAGAGCAGAAGGAAGAACCAGGCGATAAGCAGCATCACGATTACGAAAGGAACCATTCTGATGCACCACTCGCCGAAGCCTATCTCTATGCCCAGGTTTTCCTTAAGGTAACCCAGGGCGATGACATTTGGAGGGGTTCCGATAGGAGTGCCGATACCGCCTATATTAGCACCAATAGGAATGGCGAGAGCAAGTCCTATGCGGCCCTTTCCGTCTGCAGGCAGGTTCTTAAGAACCGGCGCGAGGAAAGCGAGCATCATGGCGGCAGTGGCGGTGTTGCTCATGAACATGGAGAATACGGCGACTACGAGCAGAATTCCCAGGAGCACTGTCTTAGGGTTCTTGCCGAATGGGGCGAGAAGAACCTTGGCCAGGACTACATCCAAGCCCACCTTGGTAGCTGCGATGGCAAGCACGAATCCGCCCATGAAGAGCATGATGGTAGGGCTTGCGAACTGAGCCATGAAATCCTTGTAACTTACTAATGTTCCGAGATTTTCTTCCGCACGAAGGAATGCGAATTGGCCGTCGGATACTGTAAAGATGAGGAGGACCATCGTAATGATGGAAGTAGCCCAGGCAGGCACCACCTCAAGTATCCACATAAATGCTGCAAACACGAAAAGCGCGATTGTCCTCTGCTGTACAAGAGTAAGCCCGTCTATCCCGAACCACTCAGTAGGCATCACGAAAAGGAAGATGGATGCTATCAGCAAGAGCGGCAGAAGCACGCAACGTTTCACGTCAAGTTTCTTTTCTTTCATTATATAGTAATTAAAAAATCTTTAGATAACTCCCTGCTCAAGCATGGCGGTGGCGACCTTCATAAATCCGGCTATATTCGCCCCCTTCACATAGTCTATGCTGCCGTCTGGCTGTGTGCCATATTTAACGCAGGACTCGTGTATGGAGTGCATGATGAAATGAAGTCTGCTGTCCACTTCCTGGGCGCTCCAGCTGAGGTGATTGGCATTCTGAGTCATCTCCAGACCGGAAGTGGCCACTCCGCCGGCATTCACAGCCTTGCCAGGGGCGAAGAGCAGTCCGTTATGCTGGAAGAACTTGATAGCCTCAGGCTGGCAGCCCATGTTGCTGACCTCGCAGCAGCACCAACAGCCATTGGCCTTAAGTTCAGCCGCATCCTCGGCGTCGAGTTCATTCTGGAACGCACAAGGCAGGGCGATGTCGCAAGGCACGCTCCAAGCCTTCTTGCCAGCCACGAAATGGGCCTTCTCAGGGAAACGCTCTGCCATATCCTCCACTCGATTGCGGTTCGAGGCCCTCATTTCGAGCATATAGTCTATCATCTCGGAATCGATGCCCTCAGGAATCTGGCAAACCCCGTCTGGACCTGAGATGGCGACCACCTTGGCCCCCAGCTCGACAGCTTTCTTGCAGGCTCCCCAAGCTACATTGCCGAAGCCGGAAACGGCTATCTTATGTCCCTGAACCTCTTTACCCACACGCTTGAGCATGTTCTGAAGGAAATACAGGGCTCCATAACCGGTGGCTTCAGGACGAAGAATGGAACCTCCCCAGTTCAAGCCTTTTCCGGTGAGCACGCCGGTGTTATATTCACGGGCCAACTTTGTGTACATCCCGTTCAGATATCCTATCTCGCGTGCGCCCACACCCACATCTCCTGCCGGAATATCCTGGTCAGGACCGATGCAGCGCCACAGTTCCAGCATAAATGCCTGGCAGAAGCGCATTATCTCTCCGTCGCTCTTTCCTACCGGATCGAAGTCAGACCCACCCTTGGCTCCACCCATAGGCAGAGTGGTGAGCGCGTTCTTGAAGGTCTGCTCGAAACCCAGGAACTTAAGCATAGAAGGGTTCACCGCCTTGTGGAAACGAAGTCCACCCTTGTACGGGCCTATGGCGCTATTAAACTGAACTCTGTATGCCAAGTTCGTCTGAACCTGTCCGGCATCATCCACCCAGGTCACCCTGAATGTGAAAATTCTGTCCGGCTCGACCATTCTCTCCACTATCTTAGCCTTCTCGAATTCCGGATGCTGGTTATATACTTCCTCTACACTTTCCAGTACCTCCTGCACTGCCTGGAGATACTCGCTTTCTCCAGGATGCTTTGCCTGGAGCTTGGCCATTAGTTCTGTGGTTTTCATGGCTTATTTGATGAGAAATTAATTAGCTGCTGCGGCGGCCTTTGCTGCCAATTCCTGCTGAAGGGTCTCCATAGTACGTCCCTCAGGAATGCCGAGAGCCTTGCGGGCTGCAGGTGTGAGGTCAACACTCTGTGTATCATCTATATACAAAGCAGTGTTCACGTCGATGACATATATGTAGCCACCCTCCTTGGCCAACTTGTTAACAGTATCTATAGCCTTCTTCTGAATAGGCGCCATGAGAGTCTGCTGCTGCTGAGCCAGCTCCCTGTCGATACTGCTTTCAAACTCCTGAATGCGGGATACGATACCCTGAAGCTCTTTCTCTTTGCTTTGACGAACTGCAGGAGTCCAGGTCTCAGCCTTCTGCTGATATACGGAATACTTGCTGTTATACTCCTCGATCATAGCAGTGTATGTCTCCTGGATCTCCTTGTTGGAAGCCTCCAGAGCTGAACGAGCCTCATCTGATTCAGGCATAAGTTGAACCAATTCTGTAAAATTAACGTGTGCGAATTTAGGCTGAGCTGCTGCGCTGAGAGCGAACAACGAGGCCACAGCCACTAAAATTACTTTTTTCATACTATCTATTTATCATTTAAAATTGCTGTCCTATCACAAAGTGGAACTGGCTTCCTCCCAGGCCGCTGGCCCTGCCGTCGAAACCGTAACCCCAGTCCACACCGATCAGACCGACCATAGGGAGGAACACTCTCACACCCACACCGGCAGAGCGATAGATCTGGAAAGGATTGAATTCCCTGATATCCGACCAGCAGTTTCCGCCCTCCAGGAAAGCCAGCACGAAGATGGTGGAAGAAGGCTGCAGAATCAAAGGATATCGGAGTTCCACTGTGAATTTATCATATACATTTCCCGCATAAGCTCCACCGTCAGACTTGTAAGCCGTGGCAGTATATGGAGTAAGGGAATAATTTTCATAACCTCTAAGGGCGATGACCTCGGAACCGTAGGTATTGTAACCGGACATACCGTCACCACCGAGCAGGAAGCCCT
>JBJEBS010000138.1:0-18943 GCA_051870275.1 Candidatus Cryptobacteroides sp. | reverse complement strand
CTTCAAGTATATGTTTATGTCACATTATGCCACGGAAGTTTGCAAGTGTCCCGAATAAAAATTGATTCTTGGTTTGGTCCAAGACCTAACGATAAAGGGGAAATAACAATGCATGAAGGTTTAGATTTTAACTATTCTGGAGGTGGAGATACCGATAAAGGGTCTTCAATTTTAGCCACCCATGAAGGATTCGTTCGTGTTCATAATAATACCGATGGAGCTGGAGGAAGATATGTAACGATTACTTCACCAGATAATAAAATAATGACAAAGTATATGCATCTTGATACTATACTTGTCGAAGAAGGCCAATACGTATATGAAAGTGATGAAATTGGAACCATGGGATATAGTGGATTTGGATATGATCATTATTCCAAATATTATAGCCATTTACACTATGAGTTATGGATCAAACATGAAGGTAAATGGATGTCTTATAATCCATCTTATGATGAGTCTAATACTATTAATTCTATTATTGACCCTCAGGCTTTTCTGGATTATCCATATGGATCAATCTATTTGGGTGAACTAGAGGCTGCCGTGATAGAAATTCCACGATAATACTATAGTTATGAAACCATTATTATTTTCATTATGTTTGATGGCATTGATGGTGAGTCATACTCCGAGTGCTGTCGCTGCAGAGAATAATCCGGATGAGATTCTTGAGTTTCTGGCCTGGTTTTATTCTGATGAAGATTTTCAACAGGAACACATTCAATATCCTTTACTGCATATTGCAACCGTGAAACCAAGTGATATTACAGATAAACCATATGCTGTATATTGGCCAAGTGAAGAATTTAATTGTATATTAAACCGTACCGAAGAATATCCTTTTGAGTATGTCAAATTGAGTGAAAACGCAATGAGAGTGCAGGTCAAAGAAAGGGAATCTGATTATTTTCATTATTTCAGAAATATTAATAACGAATGGTATCTATATGATATTTATTCATTAGAACCATTGCTTACTTTTACGAATGCTGATATTACTGGAGATTTCACTGATTTGATCGAATTCTGCATTAATTTTTTTTCGAATAAAGTCTGCAGGAAAAACAATACTATTTTACCAGAGTTATATCTTTATCCAGTATCACATAAAGGGTATATCCAAAAGTCTTTTGAAAGTGTAGATGAAGAAAATCTGATTTTTGAAGAGTATTCTTATGGTATTAATATGCTCAGTAAAAATATGTTTTGCTTTGGCATTGCCATCAAAGACACTGATATTGGAACGGAATATATTTTCCGATTAATAAATAATCAATGGTATTTAACAGACAATATAGATAGAATATAAGTGGGTACGCGACTTTCGCAGGTGATTTGTATAATTACTGCACATCGTCATGCAAGCCCTTTATGGTCAATACACCTCACTAAGGAAGGCGTGGTCTTAAGGAGTGGTGACTTTGATTTTGTACCTTTCACCGAGAATGTAGGTCAGTGAGAAAACCACAGAATACGAAAATTGCGGGAACTTTCCCGCAATTTTCTTATATTTGTGCCGGACAAATACCGCAATTATCATGCAGGCTCTCTATGATCAATTTTATCAACTCTTGGAGTTGACGCCCATGGACTTTTTCCGTGAGCAGCACCAATTAATTAATTGGAATGTCCGAATATTAGGTATTTTGGGACAAAAGGGTGTGGGTAAATCAACCCTTATCCTACAACACATCAAGCTACAATCCAATCGAGATGAATCCTTATATGTTGTAGCTGATGATATTTATTTCAGTGCACACAGCCTATTGGAGACCGCTAAGAATTTTTTTGCCAGAGGCGGCAAATACTTATACATAGACGAAATACATAAATATGACAATTGGAGCAGAGAAATCAAAAATATCTATGACAGCCTTCCACTACTGCATGTCGTCTATTCTGGCAGTTCCATGCTTGATTTAACAGAAGGCGGCGCCGATCTTAGCCGTCGGGTCATCGAATATCACCTTCCCGTATGGTCCTTTCGCGAATACCTGAACCTTCGCCTTGGGTGGTCCTTAAAGACCGCAACTTTAGATGATGTTTTGAAAGGAAAGGTTGATTTCCCATATGGCCCAGAGCGTCCACTGAAATACTTTGATGAGTATATGAAGAAAGGCTGTTACCCATTCTCTATGGAACCAGAATTCGAGACTCGTCTTAGACAGATTATCAACACAACTGTTGAAGTAGATATCCCCAAGTATGCCAAATTGACCATAGCTGCCACGCAAAAACTCAAGAAGTTTATGTACTATATCTCCAAAAGCGTTCCTGTCAAAATTAATTTTTCCAACATGGCAAGGGATCTGGAGATGGATCGCGATGATCTTCCTAAATATCTTGAATATCTTGAGAAGGCCGAACTTGTATCAGTTCTAAGAATGAAAGCCTCCGGGGATGCAATTCTTCGGAAGATGGATAAGCTCTACCTCCATAATCCTAATATGGCTTATGTCTTGTCCGGTGAAATTCCCAATACTGGAAACAGCCGTGAAAGCATATTCTTTTGTTGGACAAAACAAAAGTATGAAACTCTTGAGTCCCAAGTATCTGACTTTGAAATAGAGGGTAGGACTTTCGAAGTGGGAGGCCGCAAAAAGGGAAAGAAACAGATTGAAGATATCCCAGATGCTTTCGTGGTTAAAGATAATATAGAATATGTTCACGACAACCAGATACCTCTCTGGATGTTTGGCTTCTTGTATTAGGATCAATATACCTTGCTAAGAAAGGCGAGGTCTTCCGGAGTGGTGACTTTAATATTGTACCTTTCACCGAGGATATAGGTGAGAGGTATATTTTTATTCCTTAGGACTGAAGCGTCGTCGGTATAGGATGGCAGGAAGTTGGTCTGGTAGGCTTCTTTCAGAAATTCTGCGGAAAAAACCTGGGGAGTCTGGGCGCCGAAGAGCCGGCTGCGGTCTGGGCTTTCCTCTCCGCTTTCCACGAACTCTCCGCTATTCTGAGATGGAAGCAGGCACTTTAGGGTGTCGGTTACGGGGATGACTGGTATCACGCAGTCGCCTTCGGCGGCCCTGTCCACCACCCTTCTGATGAGTTCCAAGCTGGCATTAGGCCTTACCCCGTCGTGCACCAGCACCAGAGCATCGTCAGGGATGAATTTAAGGGCATTCTTGACTGAGTGAAAACGGGTGAGTCCTCCTGCCACCAATCTCTGGGGATATTCGAAATGATACTCCCTGCAGATATTTACCCAAGTGGAGAAGTGCTGCTGAGGTAGAACCGTTATCACGTGCAAGTCGGGAAGGGCAGCGATGAAGCGTTCGAGTGTGCGGAGCAGGACTGGCCTTCCCGCTAAATCGAGGAATTGCTTGGGTGTGGAACTGCCCATTCTCTGGCCTGAACCTCCGGCCACAAAGATGGCATAAACTTTTTTTTCCATAAGCGCGAGTTCTCTTACAAAAATACTAACAAATTTGTTTATTTTTGTACTTGTGCTTTCGCGGGGGCGAAAGTTTGACCTTTTAAAGTTAAAATTAATGGCATTCGGATTTCTTAACCAAGAATTGGCAATAGACCTGGGTACAGCCAACACCATCATTTATCAGAATGGGGTGATAGTCTTGGACGAGCCCAGCATAGTGGCAGTGGATGTAGCCACAGGCAAGTGCCTCGCTATAGGAGAAGAGGCTAAAAAGATGCATGAGCGCATCAATCCTACCCTTAGAACTATCAGACCTCTCAAGGATGGAGTCATCGCTGACTTCAACGCCGCCGAGATGATGATAAGGGGTTTCATCCGTAAAGTGAGCAAAAGGAAGAGTTCTCTCTTCTCTCCTAACCTGAAAGTGGTTATCGGCATTCCTTCGGGAAGTACCGAAGTGGAGATAAGGGCCGTGCGTGACTCTACTGAACACGCAGGAGGCAGGGATGTATATCTTATCTTCGAGCCTATGGCAGCCGCTCTGGGAATTGGCCTGGATGTAGAGGCTCCGAAGGGGAATATGGTAGTGGATATAGGCGGTGGTACCACCGAGATAGCCGTGATATCCCTCGGCGGTCTGGTTCAACAGGACAGTATCCGCGTAGCAGGAGATGTATTCACCAGTGATATTCAGTATTACCTTCGCCAGCAGCATAACATCAAGGTAGGCGAAGTGACAGCTGAGAAGATCAAATGGGCTGTGGGTGCAGTGCTTACGGAACTGGACGAGGAACCGGCTCCTTATGTGGTTAACGGACCTAACATCATGACCGCCCATCCGGTAGAGGCTACCATTACCTATCAGGAAATAGCTCACTGTCTGGACAAATCCATAGCCAAGATAGAAACCTCCATAATGCACGTGCTGGAGATGACTCCGCCGGAGCTCTACTCCGACATCATAGAGAACGGCATCTACCTCTCCGGCGGAGGCGCTCTGCTGAGGGGATTGGCCAAAAGACTTACGGATAAGGTCAATATCAAATTCATCGTGGCAGACGATCCGCTTCACGCCGTGGCTCGCGGAACCTGCAAGGCTATCAAGAATACGGACAAATACAAATTCCTGATGAGATAAGCATGGCTCGGATTCGTAAGACGAAAGAGATACTTTGGACTGCAGCAATCTTCATTCTTCTGGAGTTTGCTGCTTTCGCTATCTTGCGTACTTCCGAATCTGTACAAAGCCTATGGATTAACAAGGCCGCCTACTCAGTCAAGGCCTGGCTTTGGAGCAAAAGCGATTCTGTCCACGACTATTTCCACCTGAAAGAAAAGAACGCGGCCTTGGAAGAGGAAAATGCGGCCCTATGGGAAGAACTCCGCCGATATAAGGAGTTGGAGAGCAGAGGGCAGGTGGCGAAGCTGGACAGTCTGGACACTCGCTTCAAATGTGAATTGGCACAGATAATAAAGCTGAGTGTGAACTCACAGAGGAATTATTTCGTACTGGACAAAGGTAGTCTGGACGGAGTGAGGCCGCACTGCGGAGTGGTGAGCCCTGACGGAGTGGTGGGGACGATAGAAAGCGTGACGGAGCACCTGTCCTACGGAAGGACCCTGATGAACGCGGGGACCAGCGTGAGCACGAGACTTGGCAGAAAAGGACCGACGGGGAGCCTGAGCTGGGATGGAGTGGGAAGCAAAGGGGCTGTGCTGCACGGGATTCCGCTGTATTATGAAGTGAACCTGAAGGACACGGTGTGGACCAGCGGCTATTCGAACATCTTCCCTGCGGCCCTGGCTCTGGGGACGGTGAAGGAGGTAAGTACCAAGAACGGCTCTACTAAAGATGTGAAAGTGGAACTGTTTCAAGATTTCGCGGCGCTGGATTATGTGTATATACTTATCTATCAATACCTTGACGAGATGGAAGGAATAGAAGAAAAGGAGGTGATGCCATGATGAAGAATCACTACAGGCTCATCTTCGTGCTTCTATGCATAGTGCAGCTGCTGATTAACAATTACTTCAATCTCTCACAGTATCTGCTGCTGAGCCTGCTGCCGCTATGCATAATGATATTGCCGCTGAAGAAAAATTCCGGCATAGTGGACCTGCTGGCAGCCTTCGCCTTGGGCCTGCTGGTGGACTTCGCCTCATCTTCTGTGATAGGTATCAGCAGTTGTTCCCTTCTGCTGCTGGCCTTTCTGAAAAAACCGCTTATCCGCCTGATTTTCGGAGAAGAAGTCTTCTACCAATCCCTTCGGGAAGTGGTTCTGCTCTTCAGCCTCAGCTGTGCTATCTATTTCCTGCCTTACGTTATCCTCGACTGCGCCGGAGCCAGGCCTTTGCTATTCATATTTGCCAAATGGCTTTGCTCCAGTGCCGCGAGCGCCTTTGTCTGCTGTCTTTGTAGTCTTATCCTATTCAGGGAGAAATAGTTATGGACTTCTCTTCGCGATATGGTCATATAGTTATCGGCCTTGTCATCTGCTCCCTTATCCTGCTGGGAAGACTGTTCTACATCCAGATAATCGACGACAGATACAAGACCGATGCCTTGAACAACTCCATCGTGCGGGAGACCATCTACCCGCCGCGCGGAGTAATCTACGACAGAGACTCCAGCATCCTGGTGGGTAACAGGAACAGTTTCGATATCTTGGTTACCCCTCGGGAGATACGGGACCTGGACACTTTGGCTCTGTGTCAAATATTGAGAATAGAGCCTGAATACCTGAGAGAAAAACTTGAATACTACCGCACTTACCGCTCAAGGATAGGCTACAAGACCCTGATATTTCTCTCTGGAATAGAGGAGCAGACCTACGTGGACTTCTCCGAGACCGAATACCTCTTCCCTGGCTTTCACGCCAGCATGCGCACCAGCAGGGACTACCCCTTCAATGCCGGCGGCAATCTGCTGGGCTACGTCAGCGAGGTCAATTCTGACTACATTAAAAAACACCCTGAATACAAGAGCGGTGACTACGCCGGAATGACTGGCCTGGAAGCCGTAAAAGAAAAGGAACTGAGAGGCGAAAAAGGCTATCACATCTACCTCAGAGACTCCCGTAACAGGGTTCTTACAAGTTATAATAACGGGGAAGACGACCTGATGGCAGTCCCTGGAGAGAACATCGTCACCACCATAGATGCCGACCTGCAGCAGTACGGCCAAAGCCTGATGCGAAGCAAGCGGGGCAGCATAGTGGCCCTGGAGCCCTCCACAGGCGAGATTCTCGCCCTGGTCACCAGCCCTGGCATAGACGTGGAAGACCTCGAGAACATGGGCAGCCGTTACCAAGCCTTGGCCTCCAACCCCGACAAACCCCTTTTCAACCGTCCGGTCTCAGCCTCCTACCCGCCAGGTTCGATCTTCAAACTGGTAAACGGCCTGATCGGACTACAAGAAGGCGTCTGCAAGCCCTCCGACACTGAAAGCTGCCAGCAAGGGTATTATTATGCCAATGGCAAAAAACTCGGCTGTCACAAGCATTCTTCTCCCATCGACTATCAGCAAGCCATCATGATGTCCTGCAACGCCTATTTCTGCGCTGTGTTCAAGGACATTCTTGAGAATCCAAAATATGCCAACGTCGCCGAGGCCTTCGACGCCTGGCGGGATTATGTGCTCGGTTTCGGCCTCGGTGCCCCACTGGGCAGCGGTATTCCGAACGAAAGTGCGGGTACCATCCCATCCAGCGAACTCTACGACAGGATCTACGGAAAAGGGCATTGGCGCTTCTCCTCTGTCGTTTCCCTCTCTATAGGCCAAGGCGAAATCGGTGCCACCCCGCTGCAGATAGCTAACCTCTGCGCCATCCTGGCGAATCGCGGCTATTACTTCAACCCTCACATTATCAAGGGAGAAAAAGCAGAAAAACACTACTGCAAGGTAGATTCCCTGCACTTCATCCCTACTGTGAACGCGATGTGGAAGGCAGTGAATTCCACCGTAGCCGAAGGCGCCACTGCCACCCTTGCCGCAATAGAAGGGCTGGATGTATGCGGCAAGACAGGTACGGCAGAAAATCCGCATGGAGCAGACCACTCGGTCTTCATCTGCTTCGCCCCTAAGGAAGACCCGAAGATAGCCGTGGCAGTCTATATAGAAAATGCAGGTTTTGGTGCCAGATGGGCCTGCCCTATGGCATCTCTGATGGTAGAAAAGTATATTAATGGAGAGATAGAGGCGAAAAGAAAGTGGCTGGAGAATTATGTGCTGGAAGCGGACCTTATGAATGTGGAGAAATGACAGGGAAAGAGATAGCTAAAATAATCGGGGCCTATCTGCTCCTGATAATTATCGGATGGCTGAGCATCTATGCCACAGGCCATTCTGTGGATGAAGTACACAGCCTCTTCGACCTGGGTACCAGAGCTGGAAAACAATTCATCTGGATATGTATCTCCTTGTGCGTCGGGTCCATAATCCTCTTCGTAATAAAACCTTACCTATGGGAGGTAATCTCGGGACCTGCCTATGTGATGATACTCGTCCTGCTGGCCCTCACCATAGTCTTCGGCTCTGAAGTAAACGGTTCCAAGTCCTGGTTTGCCATAGGGCCAATTCGCTTCCAACCCTGTGAACTCTCGAAGATTACCACTTCCCTGCTGCTGGCTCACGTACTGAGATACAAGGCTTTCGGAAGCGGAAATCTAAAGAACCTGCTGCTGGTAATCGCCGTGATCGGTATTCCCGCCATCCTTATCCTGGCAGAAAAGGAGACCGGCTCCACCCTAGTATATATGGGGTACATCTTCGTATTATACAGAGAAGGACTCTCCGGTTGGTGGCTGATGCTGTTGGCCCTTATAGTTTTGCTCTTCATTCTCTCAATCCGCTTCCCGCTATGGGTGGCTTTCGCTGTACTGCTAATCGTTATAGGCAGCTGCTACACCTTTATCCGCATCCACGGGGCCAAGTCCTTTAAGCTCAGGAGAAAACTCAGACTGCTCTGCCTGTCAGTACTGCTACTGGGCTCAGCTACTATTTTGTCCACAGACTATGTCTTCCATAACATCCTGAAACCACATCAGAAACAAAGAGTGGAAGTACTCCTCGGATTAAAAGAAGATCCTATGGGTGCAGGCTATAATGTAAACCAGTCCCTTATCGCCATTGGCTCGGGAGGTTTGAGGGGGAAAGGCTACCTGGAAGGGACCCAGACCACCTACGGTTTCGTGCCTGAACAAAGTACGGACTTTATCTTCTGTACCATAGGAGAAGAATTCGGCTTCATAGGCTGTCTGGTGCTCATATCCCTTTTCGTCTTCTTGATAGGACACATCCTGAAGATGGCTGAGTCCAGCAGAGAACCCTTTAACAGAATCTATGGCTACTGCATAGCCTCATGCCTCTTTATGCATATGCTCATTAACATAGGAATGACCATCAAACTGATGCCGGTAATCGGCATTCCTCTGCCATTTATCAGCTATGGAGGCACTTCCCTGCTATCATTCAGCATAATGCTCTTCATATTCTTAGCCCTTATCAAACAGGAAAAGAGATATTTCTAAATAATTTTGTATCTTTGCATTCTTCGAATAGCCTTGGTGGTGGAATGGTAGACACGAGGGACTTAAAATCCCTTGGCCAGAAATGGCTGTACGAGTTCGAGTCTCGTCCGAGGCACTTAAATTTTTTGAAGAAAATTTTGTAATTTTCAAAAAAGCATCTATCTTTGCATTCCCATCGCGGAAATAGCTCAGTTGGTAGAGCGCAACCTTGCCAAGGTTGAGGTCGCGGGTCCGAGCCCCGTTTTCCGCTCAAATCAGGATGACCATTCGGTCATCCTTTTTCTTATATCAATCACCAACCCAAAATGTCAATTATAAGGCCGCTTTTTCGCTAAAACGAAAAGGTAACAAGTTTTCTACAGCACCGCAGCCGGAATGTGTGAAACTCCGGCTGCTACGGCACACAGCTGCGGGGAGCTATATAGGGCTCTCCTCACTGTGGCCGTTGCTGAAGACCATATTCGATGAGTAATTCCAGACTTTCGCTCACCAGAGGCACTTTGAACAAGTAGTCGGTAAGTAATTTCGGCTTTTCGCTCACCGGAGGCACTTTGAAAGGGTGGCTGGTGAGTTATCTGGCGGTATTTCTTACCGCGGGGCTGCTCGTGCAATTCACCTGGCATGGGATAAACTCATAACAAATTAATACTCAGAACTTTGCCATTAAAGATTATGGTAGATGGCATCAATTTGATTCCACTTGCCAATCGTATTTCGGTACTTTCCTAATAATCAATAAGATACAATTTGACGATATGCCAGGTGAATTGCACGAACTGGTCAGATGTGTGTATGGAGGGAAAGGATTAGATGGGAAGATTTAGGAAGTAAGGTGGAAAACATTGGCAGGTAGGAGTACATTGGTAGGTAGGAGTACATTGGTAAGGCGGGATATACACAAGAAAGCGACCAATAATCTGGATTATTAGCCGCCTTCTAAATGTGATTTAGATTTTAGAATTATTCCTTCACTCTGAACCAGTCCATCTTACGACCGATAAGACCTTTCTTATCCAGGGAGCCGGTGACTTTCAGAACGTCTCCGTTCACCTTCATATTACAATAATAAGTCTTGCCTGTAGATGGATCATAGATGTTACCTTTCACATACTTGTCACCTTCCTTAACCAGTCCCTCGAGCATATTCAGTCCGAGAATCTGACGGCCACGAAGCTTAGGGTCAGGATTAGCAAGATCCTTGATAGGATTACCTTCGGAATCATTCGGCTCAGCAAGCCAAACTATCTTACCATTATAGGTATTACCTTGCTGATATACCTCGACGATAGCACTGCCATCATCCAATTTCCATTTTCCGATAACATCCTGAGCCAAAGCAGCTACAGAGCAAAGTGCCAATGCAGCAAGAGTACAAATTAACTTTTTCATTCGTTTAAAATTTAATGATTGCGATGGCAAATATATGAAAAAATTACAAACCGCTACTATTTACACTTCAAGTGAAGTATTAAACTCCCTAAGGAAACGCAGGTCATTCTCAAAATAATGACGCAAGTCATTCACCTGCCATTTCAGCATGGCAATTCTCTCCAAACCCATTCCGAAAGCAAAGCCGCTATACTTCTTGCTGTCTATACCGGATGCCTCCAAGACATTAGGATCCACCATACCGCAACCCATAATCTCCAGCCAGCCGGTACCCTTACAGATATTACAGCCCTTGCCGTGACAGATATTACAGCTCACATCCACTTCAGCGGAAGGCTCAGTGAACGGGAAGTAACTTGGCCTCATACGAATCTGCGTCTGAGGACCGAACATCTCCCTGGCGAAAAGCAGAATTGCCTGCTTCAGGTCAGCGAAGGTCACATTCTCGTCTATATACAGACCCTCTATCTGATGGAAGATACAGTGAGCACGGGCACTGATAGCCTCGTTACGGAACACCCTTCCAGGACATACTACCCTGATAGGCAGAGGCATAGTCTCCATAGCACGCACCTGCACACAGGAGGTATGAGTACGAAGAAGCAGAGGATTCAGGTGACCGGCAGAGATAAAGAAAGTATCCTGCATATCACGGGCAGGATGATTGGCAGGGAAATTAAGAGCCTCAAATACGTGATGGTCGTCCTCAATCTCAGGACCCTCGGCCACATCGTAACCAAATTTACGGAAGATATTCACAATCTCTTCCCTCACTATGCTCACCGGATGACGGGAGCCAAGTTCCAACTCATCTCCAGGCATAGTCAGATCCTCACTGGTTTCCAATGCGGCTCCAGCCTCGTCCAAAGCCGCCTTCAATTCCTCAATCTTAGCTATGGCAGCCTGTTTGAGTTCGTTCAAAGGCTTGCCGAACTCCCTCTTGGAATCCTTGTCCACATTACGAAACTCCTCGAACAGAGCTGTAATCTCACCTTTCTTACCCAGATACTTGATCCTGGCCTCTTCGACCATCTTCAAGGAGTTACATTTCAGGGCATTCAGTTCCCCGATGATTCTTTCTATATCTTCGCGTTTCATATCCTATTTGTTCCTTTTTTCCTTTCTCTTGTCCCTGGCCTTCTTCTCACGGGCAGCCCCCTGCTTAAGATACTTGTTCCACTGATCCTCGTTAAGCACCTTGTGGAAAGAATTATACATCTGTTCGTTCCACTTGTCCTGCACCTGGATATAGATGTCCGAGTTCTCCACCTTGGCCTTACTCTTACTCTCCAGTTCCTTCAGCATCTCCCCATAGTCGTGAGTAAGAATGGAATCCAGGTAGAATACCTGCCAA
This sequence comes from Candidatus Cryptobacteroides sp., assembly GCA_051870275.1. Classification (GTDB taxonomy): domain Bacteria; phylum Bacteroidota; class Bacteroidia; order Bacteroidales; family UBA932; genus Cryptobacteroides. Next base: position 7,280 of record JBJEBS010000138.1, on the reverse strand, counting down.
TACTCCAGCTCCAAGGTCCTTTCGTACTTTTCAAGCGAAGCCTCAATGCTCTCCCTCAGCTTCTTTTCCTGCTCCTGAGGCCCCTGCTGCTGCGCCATCACAGGAACAGACAAGGCCAATGCTAATGCCAAACAAAAATATTTCATTAGATTTGCGTTCAAAACGAAGGCAAAAATAAACAATTATCAAATAAAATGAAAAAGCTTAGCATTATTATCGCTTCCATTATGCTTCTGAGCACAAGTATTTCAGAAGCCTGCACGAACATTATCGTCAGCCGTGGAGCCAGCAAGGACGGCTCCTGCATGATATCCTATGCCGCCGATTCACACTGGCTCTACGGAGAGCTCTACTTCCACCCGAGGGCCGACCATAAGGCCGGCAGCCCTCTCCAGATAGTCGAGTGGGACAGCCAGAGACCTCTGGGCAGCATCAGCCAGGTAGCCCACACTTACCAGACCATGGGCAACATGAACGAGCACCAGCTCATCATAGCCGAGACCACCTGGGGAGGCCGCGAAAGCCAGATTAACAAGGACGGAATAATGGACTACGGCTCACTCATATACATAGCCCTTCAGCGCTGCCGCACTGCCCGCGAAGCCATAGACTGCATAGTAGAGCTGGCTAACAGCTACGGCTATCCTTCTGAAGGAGAGACCTTCTCCATAGCCGACACCCAGGAGGCCTGGATAATGGATCTGGTAGGTAAAGGCGAGGAAAAAGGCATAGTCTGGGTAGCCAGACGCATCCCGGACGGCTACATCTGCGCCCACGCCAATCAGGCCCGCATCTGCACTTTCCCTCTGAACGACCCAGAGAATTGCCTCTACGCCCCCGATGTCATCGACTTCGCCCGCAGAATGGGCTGGTACGAGGGGAAGGACGAGGATTTCAGCTTCCGCGAGGCCTACAACCCTATGGATTTCGGCGGAGCCAGAGGCTGCGAAGCCCGCGCCTGGTCTGCTTTCAACATTCTCTGCGACGGAGTTTTCACCTTTGAAAAGGAAGGCCAATTAATCTCCGTCCCTGCTTCCACCTACCTCCAGCACGTGATGGGCTACGAGCTCGATAACGAAATGCCCATCTTCGTAAAGCCATCCCGCAAGCTCGGCGTAAAGGATGTGGCTGACGCCATGCGCGACCATTACGAGGGTACCCCTATGGATATGAGAGTGGATACCGGAGCCGGCGGAAACGCCTGCCCATACCGCTGGAGGCCAATGTACTTCGAAGTGGACAGCCAAAGCTACCTCAACGAACGCGCCATAGCCACCCAGCAGACCGGTTTCTGGTTCGTGGCCCAGGCCAGGGGCTATCTGCCTCGTGAAGCCGGAGCCCTGATCTGGTTCGGCACAGACGACGCAGCCACCTCTTATCTGACTCCTTGTTATGTTAACTCCAGCAAGGTTCCGGATTGCTTCGAGGTGGGCAACGGCGACCTGCTGCACTACTCCCCTACTTCTGCCTTCTGGGCCTGCAACCGCATAGCCCAGGCCTGCTACAAGATGTATAATCAGATGGAACCGGTGGTAAGGAAAGAGATTGACCTCTGGGAGAACAGGCAGATAGAAGAAGCAGTTCCGGCCATGGACAACAGACTCTGCGCCCTTCTGGAGAAAGGGAAAGGCAGGAAGGCTATCAAAGAGATGACAAAGTTCAGCTGCGAAAGCGCTCAGGAGATTTTCGAAAAATGGGTTGAACTTGACCAACTGCTCTTAGTGAAATTCATAGACGGTAATGTGAAGGCTCAGAACGAAGATGGCAGTTTCCGTCATAGCGAGTACAGTGAAGGAATTCCTGACGGATTGACCCAACCTGGTTATACTGAGCGATTTAAGAGAGCCATCGTAACGGACCATGGAGCAGTTTTGGAAGTGAAATAAAATTTTTCTTTATATTTGCGGTGTACATAAATCTAAACCTATTAAAAAATGAACGCATTACTTAACGAGGTATGTGCGAAGTTTACCCTACCTCAAGAGACTAAGGCTGCGGGAATTTATCCCTATTACAAGCCTATCTCCTCTGGGCAGGACCCCATCGTGAAGATGGCGGACGGCTCAGAAGTGCTGATGTTCGGATCGAACTCTTATCTGGGACTTTCAGACGATCCGAGACTTAAAGAAGCTGCGATCAATGCCATCAAGAAATATGGCACCAGCTGTTCTGGAAGCCGTTTTCTTAACGGCACTCTCGACATTCACGAAGAACTGGAGGCGAAATTGGCCAAATTCGTAGGAAAGGAGGCGGCAGTGACCTTCAGTACCGGATTCCAGGTTAACCTGGGCGTAGTAAGCGCCCTGGGAGGCCGCGGCGGATACATCCTCCTGGACGACACCGACCATGCCTGTATCATCGACGGAAGCCGTTTGAGCTGGAGCACAGTCTATAAGTTCAAACACAACGACATGGCCTCCCTGGAGCAGAAACTCAAAGTCTGCGAAGCAGATGCTCCGAAGCTGATCGTGGTGGACGGAGTGTATTCTATGCTCGGAGACCTATGCCCTCTTCCGGAGCTGTGTGAATTGGCCGAGAAATATAACGCCGCAGTGATGGTAGATGATGCTCACGGTCTGGGCGTGTTCGGAAAGAACGGAGCCGGTACTGCCGATTACTTCGGCCTGACGGACAAGGTGGACCTGATTATGGGCACCTTCTCCAAGAGTTTCGGTTCCCTGGGCGGATTCATAGCCGGAAGTTCGACAGTGATCAATTTCATCAAACACACTTCCCGCTCCCTTATCTTCAGTGCCTCTATGACTCCTGCCGCAGTGGCCGCCGCTTCGAGAGCCCTGGATATCATGCAAGAAGAGCCTGAGAGGCTGGAGCACCTGTGGGATATCACCCGCTATGCCTGGGAACAATTCAGAAACCACGGTTTCGACATCAATGCCACCCAGTCGCCTATCATCCCGCTGATGGTAAGGGACACCACGAAGGCTCTGACCGTAGTGAGATTGGCCTACGAAGAAGGCGTGTTCATCACTCCGGTGATAGCTCCGGCAGTGGCAGAGAAGGACGTGCTGATCCGCTTCGCCCTGATGGCGACCCACACTAAGGAACACATAGACACCGCAGTGGAGAAACTGACGAAGGTCTTCAAACAGGTGGGCATCATCGAATAGCTTATGGTTATCCTTATAACAGGAATCACTTCAGGATTCGGAAAAGCTATGGCTCAGGCCCTGCAAGCTGACGAGCACAAGGTCTATGGAACCCATAGAAAAGCCACAGAATTTCTCCCTGGAGTGCATTACATCAAGGCTGAGTCCACCCTTCAAGAGGATGTGGAGAGAGCCGTGAAGGAGGTGATGGATGCCGAGGGGCGCATCGACGTGTTCATCAACAATGCCGGTATGGGCATAGGCGGACCGCTGGAGTTCTACTCCATAGAGGACTGCCAGAGACAGATGGACGTGAATTTTATGGGTATGGTCCGCTATATCAAGCAGATAGTACCCATAATGAGAAAACAGCGCTCAGGACACATCATCTGCCTCAGCAGCATAGGAGGTCTGATAGGCCTGCCTTATCAGGGAATGTACAGCGCCTCGAAGTTCGCTATCGAAGGCTATTGCGAAGCCCTCAGACTGGAAGTGAGCGGCTTTGGAATCAAGGTCACCACCATAGAGCCAGGGGATTTCGCCACTTCTTTTACCTCCCAGAGAAAGAGTGTGGATAATTCGGAAGTCCACGAGGTCTATCCTGGGTATAAGAATTCCCTTGCAAGTATAGAGAAAGACGAGAAAGGAGGACTCAAACCGGAATACCTGGCGAAAAAGATTCGTCGCATTATTCGCACCCCTCGTCCTGCTTACCATTATGTAATAGCCAGTTTTTTACAAAGATTGGCTATATTCGCAAAGCTTGTGCTGCCTGCACGTCTCTTTGCGAAAATAATGAAACTATACTATAAAGTCTAATATGCAAGTTACATTTAAGATTGAATATCACACCGTTTGGGGTGAGAGCTTGGCCCTGAGTCTGAAGGGTAGAAAGTTCCCTATGAACTGGAACAGCGGTGACATCTGGAGTGTCACAGTGGACAAAGTAAGTGCCGCCGACCTGAAAGAGTACTCTTATCTGGTTATGCGCGAAGGTCTTATCTACCGTATGGAGTGGGACAAACACTGCGCTAAGGTGAATTGCCGTCAGAAGAGCGCCGAGATAGTGGACAGCTGGATAGACTGTCCCATAGCCGGTTGCCCTTTCCCACAGAAGCATCAGGCAGAGAAATTCGACAGACCCGGCTTCCGTGGAGCAGGTACAGTGATTCCTATCTTCTCCCTTCGCAGCGAGAAGGATTTCGGAATCGGAGAGTTCCGCGACCTCAGGCCGCTGGTGGATTGGGCCGCTTCTACAGGCCAATCCATCATCCAGATTCTGCCTATCAACGACACCACCCGCAAGGGAGAATGGAAGGATTCCTATCCATACAGCCCTGTGAGCAGTTTCGCCCTGCATCCGCTGTACATCCATCTTCAGGACCTGGGAGTAAAGGAGACTGCCACTTTCAAGAAGAAACAAGCCGAACTTAACGCCCTTCCCGAACTGGACTATCCTCGGGTATTCAAAGAGAAGATGGCCCTCGTACGCAAGGCCTTCCTTAGCAGAGGTGCCAAGGACCTGGAGAGCAAGGCATATGTGAAGTTCTATAAAGAGAATGCGTATTGGCTTGACGAATATGCCGAATTCTGTGCACAGAGGGATTCAAACGAGGCTGAATATCACTGCTGGATACAGTATCACCTGGACAAACAGCTCAGTGAAGAGGTGGCATACGCCCGCTCAAAGGGCATCTCCCTGAAGGGAGACCTCCCTATCGGAGTCAGCTCCGACAGTGCCGACGCCTACTACCATCCTGAACTCTTTAACCTGGACTCTTGCGCCGGTGCACCACCTGACTATTTCTCCAAGGACGGTCAGAACTGGGGCTTCCCTACCTATAACTGGGATGAGATGGCCAAGGATGACTTTGCCTGGTGGAAGAGCCGACTGAAGAAGATGAGCGAGTACTTCGACGCCTTCAGAATCGATCATATCCTGGGCTTCTTCAGAATCTGGGAGATTCCTTCAGAGTATAAGAGCGGACTGATGGGTCACTTTAACCCTGCCCTGCCTTACAGTGCCGAGGAGATTTATAATATGCAGCTGCCTCGCGAAGGTCTCTTCCTGGAGGACCCTCGTCACCCTGGCTACTATCAGCCTATGATTACTCCTGACACCTCCAAGCTGGCCCAGTGGCAGAAAGACCGTTACAACGCCCTCTACACCGATTTCTTCTACCATCGTCACGACGATTTCTGGAGAAGGAACGCCGAGAAGAAACTGCCTGAACTGCTGAGCGCAAGCGGAATGCTGGCCTGCGGCGAGGACCTGGGTATGGTTCCGGACTGTGTACCTGGAGTTATGGACCACTGGAAGATTCTCTCTCTGGAGATGACCCAGATGGACAAGGGTCACGCCTGGCCTTACCTGAGCGTATGTGCTACTTCCAGCCACGATATGGCCAACCTCCGTCTCCAGCATCTGGAGACCGGCAAGGGAGATATGCCTGCCTGGGAAGTGAGAAGGGTTCTGTGGGATCATCTTAACTCCTGCTGCATGCTGGCCATCTTCCCTATCCAGGACTGGATAGCCCTGGACGAGAACCTTCGCAGGAAGGATTTCGAGAATGAAAGAGTTAACCAGCCAGCTGATCCTAATCACCACTGGCGCTACCGCCTGCACCTGAACGTAGAGGATCTGCTTACAGAAAAAGCCTCCGAGCTGAGAGTTCAGGTCGAAGGCCTTATAAAAGACAGTAATCGCTACTGTTAATCCTTAGCGATAGATTCACGCATCTCGGTATCGGCTTGGATGTTCTTCATCCTGTAATAGTCCATGATACCGAGATTGCCGTTTCTAAAGGCCTCTGCCATGGCGAGAGGCACCTGGCTCTCGGCCTCGATAACGGTGGCGCGGGCCTCCTGGGCCTTGGCCTTCATCTCCTGCTCGAGGGCTACAGCCATGGCGCGACGCTCTTCGGCGCGGGCCTGGGCTATATTCTTGTCGGCTTCGGCCTGATCCATCTGAAGCACGGCACCGATGTTCTTGCCGACATCTATGTCTGCGATATCGATAGAGAGAATTTCGAAAGCGGTTCCTGCATCCAGACCCTTGCCCAGCACGAGCTTGGATATCTTGTCAGGGTTCTCGAGCACATCCTTGTGGCTGTCGGCAGAACCGATGGAAGAAACGATGCCCTCGCCGACACGGGCGAGCACTGTCTCTTCTCCAGCACCACCCACGAGTTGTTTGATATTGGCCCGGACAGTAACTCTGGCCTTACAGATAAGCTGGATACCGTCCTTGGCCACAGCCGTTACAGGAGGGGTGTTGATAACCTTAGGGTTTACGGACATCTGCACAGCTTCGAACACGTCGCGTCCGGCCAGGTCAATCGCAGCAGCCATCTGGAAATCCAGAGGAATGTTGGCCTTGGCAGCAGAAATGAGGGCCATTACGACCTTGCTGACATTTCCCTTAGCGAGGTAGTGGGCCTCAAGTTCATTGGCATTCAATTTTAGTCCAGCCTTGGTGCCGGTGATCATGGCGACCACGATGGTGGAAGGATTCACGCCTCTCCAGCGCATAAGCACGAGGTGCAGCAGGGAGATGCGCACACCTGAGAGCAAAGCCTTGAACCACATCCCCACAGGGAAGAACCACAGAAGGATGATAAGAGCTACGATAATAACCGCAACCCAGATAATGATTTGTGTCATAATGTATTAGTTATTAACTGGTTTTACAAGAATCTGATTATTCTCGATGGATACGACCTCCACTTCGGTCTCGGGGTCTATCAACTTCCCGTCGGCCGAGCATACCTCGCAGCTGAGCCCTTCGAAACGCACGGTCCCGCGAGGAGCCAGTCTGGTAAGACTCTGACCTTTCTGTCCGAGGGAGACCTTCTGGCTGTCATTCTGGACGGAAGCCTTGATCTCGTCTTTCAGTTCAAGCCTTTTCCAGGTCTTTTCCTTAAGCATGACCACCAGCATAATAATGACGATCACCACGTCTATGGCAGTCACGATGGTACCGGCCTTCGCGCCAAGGGTCTGAAATGCATATACCGAAGAATAGATCAGGGAAGCCAATCCCAGAATTCCGCTAATGCCTATGCCGGTGAATATCAGAAACTCTGCCAGCAGAGCTATCACTCCGAAGAGGATAAGCGTGATAATAATTAAGGTCGGTGTCATATCAGTCGTTATTATAATGTAGTCTTATAG
>JBJEBS010000137.1:0-5086 GCA_051870275.1 Candidatus Cryptobacteroides sp. | reverse complement strand
GTTTCTTTATCAGGGGCTTGCTATTTTTAAGCAATCCGCTTTGCGGAATTAAGGAGATATAGAAAGATAGATAGCTGTCATAGAGTGAGAATTCAGTATATTTGCACAGTTAACGTTGCGGATTATGCTGTATGTCTTTAACCCTGAGCATGAGCAGTGCCTCTCGAATGGTAACAGGAATTACTGTCCTGACCTCTCCTCGCAGAAATTCGCGCAGGACTGCGCTTCCATTATGCGTTTCGCCGGATCAGAGGAAGAGATCAACGTCTGGGGTTGGGACCTGGTAATTAAGCATAGGCTTCTAAATCAGGGGATTCCGGAAGACAAACTGCCAAGTGACGAACATATCGCTATGATCCGAAGGCTCGCCCACCGCAGGGAATCCATGAAACTTGGCATATATCTTTCGGAAAGGCTGAATAGCCCATATCTGAGCTATCCGGCACAAAGAGAACTCAAGTCCGTGGGGGAATTGGCATATTTTATAGAAGAAGTGGGGGATGTGATGGTCAAATCACCCTGGTCCTCCAGTGGAAAGGGCTTGAGGCGGCTGTATAGGGGCAGAGTTACTGAGAACGATTGGGGTCGCTGCCGGAAAGTGATGGAGAAGCAGGGAAGTCTGATAGCGGAAGAACTGCAGGAATTGGCCTTGAATGTGGGGATTCAGCTCCGAATCAAAGAGGGGAAGGCGAGTCTGGCGAATTATTCCATCTTTGAGACCTGCCGCTGCGCCTATAAGGATAATCTGCTGGTGAGTGACGATTATGTCAGGAGGAAATGTGCGGAGTATTTGCCTGAGGGCTTGCTCGACCAGGCTTGTGGAGAGATTATCAAGTATCTGGAACATAGTGAGTTTCGGTTTTATTCTGGCTATCTTGGGGTTGATACCTATATCTGTCGGGATAGGGAGGGGAACTATCTGCTTAGACCTTGCGTGGAGATTAACTTGAGAATGACTATGGGGATAGTGGCCTCGAGAGTGTATCGCCATTTTGCTGAGCGTTTTGAGGATGGGAAGTATCTGATGGAGACGGTGTATGCTCCTTCTTCAGAAGAATTGAGGAAGAAGTTGGAGTCTGCAAGTGAGATTCTTACGGAGGTAAACGAAAGCAGCCGCTACGCTATAATCGTGCGGCCGCTGTAAAGGGGTTCAGATAATCTATTCGAGTTTCAAATCGTCTATCCAAAGGATGGACTCTGCGCTGCCGGTAAAGTAATCGCCGAGCAAACTTGCTGCTGCGGAGATGATAATGTGGGTCGGAGTGCGCTCGGACCTGTATTCCAGAGGAATCTCGGCTTTGATCCAGCCATCTGTACTGTCTTCCAGTATGAGATTGCCGTAGGCGATGACGGCTTCGGAGTCGGGATCAAAGAACGTGCTTTTGTCGGCGGTGTTGACTTGAACAGGGCAGAACTCGGTTCCTCCATAAGTCTTGTAGTCCCAGTCTCCAAGGGCTATCCATACTATGGCTCTGTCTTTGTCTCCAACTTTCACAGGATCGCCTTCCGGTTTGTCATTCAAGGTCTTTTCGCTGATGACTCCGCTCTGGTATTTGAGCCAGAGGCTTAATTTGGAAGGAGTCTCGTGGTACGGTCTTCCGAAATTGATGGTCCCGCTGCCTTTAAGGAGATTGGTCTCCACATATTCTCCGGTAAAGACATTTCCTGCAGCGAATTTGATAAGAACATAGGTGGAAGCCATCTTCAGGGAGGCTTCGCCTTCAACTTTGTCTTCGTAGTCTGGCATAGTTACACTGTACTTGGAAGACAGTGTGGTGCTTCCTTTGTTGCCTGTGCACCACCATTTGTGCTGGAGGGTGCTGTCAGGACTGGCAGGATCGTAGAGAGAATAGTATTTGTCACTCTCGGCGTGAGAAAAACATTCAAAGCCCCCGTTAGGTATGGCCGAATAGTAAACCGGCTCCTTCGGCTGCGGGGTATCATCTTTTTTACAGGCTGACAACAGCGCGAGTCCTATAGTCAGCGGGATCCAAATTTTCTTTTTCATTTCAATCGAAAAATTAAAGCCTGCAAATATAGTGTTTTTGACACTATTGTCAAAGTACTCTATCTCTTATTGAAAGTATAAGAAATGGATATTCCGACGAATGAGCCCAAGTATGATTGCAACTTTTTCCCTACATACAATTCGCTGATTATAGTCTCATAGTCTGTCTTGACATTGCAGATGTCATCAGCGAAGACTCTGATCTGGAAGCAATTGTCTGGTCCGAGGAAAAGCGAGGCTTCGGCATTTAGCTTGAAATACTGATATCCCACCTCCCTGTCAGATGACGAGGATACTGTTCTTTTAGCATCTGCCTTAAGCCTGAATCGGGAGCCTATCATCTTGCTGACGCTGCCGCTTATGGAATAGCTCTGGTAGTCGTAAATTCTCTGATTCTTGTTTGACAGGCAGCCATCGTTAAAGGAGGCCTGAAGTGAGAGGTCGATAAAGTTCGGAGAATAATACAGGGAGCAATTGAATCCCAGATTCTTATCTTCATTCACCTGGTATTCTTCCATAGTAAAGAAAGGATTGCTGGAAGTGTGAGCAGAGAATGAAATGTCGCTGCTAAGACTGCGGAAATAATTGTTCAGAGACAGATAAGCTTCAGCGTCATACTTGTAATCCACATTGACAGAGTGCATAAGGCTTGAGCCGGCAGGCGCTGTATAGTTGTATTCAGGGATGAAGGTCTCGGAAGGGTTATAGGTGGTTTTGTAAATTATAGGGTCTGTGGTGAGATTGGCAGAAGCTCCAGCCGTAAGAATACTGTTGATTTTCGGGAAGGAGATGGTCCATTTTACTGTAGCCCAGTGACTTACCGGTAATTCCAAATCTGGATTACCTGCCTTAAGGAAAAATGGATCACTGTCGTCGATTACCGGTCTGAGGTCAATTGCCTGAGGGTAATCTGCCTTCTCCATATAATTAAAGACTATATTATTTACTCCTTTATTAAATCTAAGGTCAATATCCAGCAGAAGTTTCAGATAATTCTTGGAATAGTCTTCTACATTAGACAGATGTTCTTCTCTTTGGATGAAACTGTTGTTCAACTTTGCAGAAACATTGGCAGATAAACCTTCTGCATAGCTGTCTCCGAAAGAAAGTTGAGCATTTAAGCCGTTATCATAGCGGCGCTCCTGATAGTCCTTGCTATTGTTAGCTAAAAGCAGAAAACTGTCTCCATCCCTCCATATATCCTTATTGTTCAAGACATTGAGGGAATTATTGCTGGAGATATTCAATCGAGTCTGCTCGTTTATCTTGTAAAACCAGATGGCGGAAAGGGATGGCGAAAAGGAAGATCGTTTCAAAGTATCTGAAAGATTTTCCCTGTCTATGCTCAAAGGCGAGTCATCCCACCGGCGGCCATCTCCCCAGGTGGAATTATATTTTAAGTCGGAATGGATTCCGAAACTGTTTTTCTTATTAATTCTTTTATTATACTTTAGGCCAATCGTCATCGCCCCTGCCTTATTCAGGCTTTTCTGCTGTTTGTCGTATTCGGAGGCTTTCCCATCAATGAGGGAAGACATATAATTGCGATTGAAGACCGACTGCTTGGAATAAGACAGGTTCTCTGTGATGATCCAAGTGCCACTTTTTTTGATCAATTGCAGAACTGCGTTTTGGGCGATGGATGATAGGCTGTTATTATTCTCTGATTTAGTGCTGTCCTGTCTTTCTCCCCACATCTCGGAAGGGTAGTAGTCTTTATAACTCGAACTTGAATTTGTGGATGCCAAGTGATTGAATTTCAGGCCCCCATTAAATGTGGAGCGTTTCGTTCTCTTGGAGAAGGAGAGATTACCTGTGTATGTCTTGAACGGTGAGGTGGCAGAATTGTAGTTCGGATAGTTATTAATATTGTCCGCAGCGGAGAGATTGATGCTGATATTCGGCTTTTCGGAAGTCGAATAATTGGCTGCGCTAAGGTCGGCTGCCCAGCCAGTTTGGGATGAATTGTTATAATAGACTCCGGCTGCTGCGCTTGTCTTGAGCTGGGAAATATGGCTCAGTGGGTTCCAGGTGATTACATCCATCACCTTTTCCTTTTTTTCGACGATAGTGTCGGGAGATTTTTCCACTTGAGTGTCATACACTTTCACAGATTTCACTTCTTCGGCGAGCAGCATGGACATCGCGTCCTTGATGTTTTTACCGAAGAGGTTTGTCCCGTTTACCATTACTCGGTCGATTTTCTCGCCATTGAAAGTGATATTGTCATTCTGAATATCTACTCCAGGCATCTTTTTAATCAAATCCTTCAGGTAATCTCCCTGTTTTTTAGAAAAGGCTGCCGAGTTGAATACCGTGGTGTCTCCCTTGATGACCATAGCGACAGCATCTGCCGTGATAATTACGGAACTGAGCATTTCGGGGTCCTGAACCATTTCTACTTGAATGCTGTAAGGCACATTGAAGAGTATGTCCAGGCGGGCTTTGACAGTCTTAAAGCCTACGTATGAAGCTATGATCTCGATGTCGCCCTTGTTAAAGTTATTAAGTACTTTCACATTTCCGTCAAGGCCGGTCAAACACTTCGTGGTATCCTCGCCAGATACAATCATAACAGCGGCCTCTGGAAGAGAGGCCTTGGAGAGTGAATCTTTTACATTAATATAAAGCGATTCCTGGGAATAATTACTAGTCATGCGGCTATACTTCACTTCCGCCATCAGCGGAAAGCATAGCAGCAGTGATAATAGAGTTATCCCGATGTGTTTCTTCATGGTAATACAATAGTGTCAGGTTCAAGTTCAATAATTAATCTGGTAGGGTGGGTTGTACCAACTATGTCTGAAAATGTGCTGTAATCAATATAGGAAACCACAAATCTATCTGTCGGACTCAGGTTGTCTATTGACGCGTTTCCGTCAATATCTGTGACAGCTCCTTTGCTTGTCCCTTGAATTGTGATGCTTGCTCCAATAATAGGATCCTTTGTCGTTTTGTCTTGAACATGAAAGCTACAAAATGTATATACTGTAGATGCATTTGATAAAGAGATGGAAAATAACAAAGCCGAATTCAATTTGACAGTGCAACAGCACCATCAGGTGTAAAGTTAAACAA
>JBJEBS010000136.1:0-5169 GCA_051870275.1 Candidatus Cryptobacteroides sp. | reverse complement strand
TTCTTTATCAGGGGCTTGCTATTTTTAAGCAATCCGCTTTGCGGAATTAAGGAATAATTAAACAGGTCACAATAAAGTATAACTTGAAAATAATTCATATATTTGATTGACCTGTTTAAAACACATAAAAACTTTTAAGATATGGAATTCTCAAAAATTCAACTGGCAGCAATTCTAAGATTGGGATTAGAAGTGACCCATCTTGAAAACAAAGACAACACCGACAAAGAATTTGAAATAATACTGCAAGAACTCGCATATTTTGGAGTAGATATTAATAACGAGATGGAGACTATGCTGGATATGAACAGGCAGTTAAGTTTAAATGATGCCCTTTCCCTTATAAACAATATGTCCGATGAGCAGAGAAGAGAAATCTGCGGATTTGTCGGAGCCCTCATCTGCGCGGACGGTTACTTGGGGCCAAATGAAAAAGAGATTTGGAGTAATTATCCGGAAACCCTTGGCTTTAAAGGAATGACCCTGGACGAGGCTCTCAAACTCTATAAGGGAGAAAACAATTCAAACATCCAAAGAATCAATTTTAACGGAGGCTACTATGAAGGAGAGGTCCGCAATGAGCTATATCACGGAAAAGGCAAAATTGTCTTCAACAACGGAGACATTAAAGAGGGTACTTTCGTAAACGGTAAACTTAATGACCGTAATGGCTGTTACACCTGGGCAACAGGGGATAAATATGTCGGAGAATTCAAGGATGGTAATATATCAGGCTTCGGAGAGTACTTTTACAAAAGTGGAGACAGGTACAGGGGTAGCTGGTGCGATGACAAAAGAAACGGTTTCGGAGTGTATTTCTATGCGAACGGGTGCATATCCTTTGATGAGTATTCTGATGATAAATACCACGGAATAAGCATACTGATATGTAAAGATTATGCCGTAGTGCGCCAGTATTCCAATGGAAAATGTATCCACGAAAGTCGGTACACAGGCTTGGATTATTCCGCCCTTCTGGAAAAGCTAAACTCTTCCAACTAAGCGCATTGCTTCTCAGCCAGCAAAACCTTAATAACCAGCCCGCAGAGAGTCATTCCGAAGATGGCAGTGATGTGTACAAGCGAGCCATTAACGCGACTGCCCTCTTCGACAACTCCTTTATTCTCAAGCACTTCGTCATCATATACACAGGTGATCTCCTTTTGCGGAAGAGTCCCCGCCTGCCGCATACGCTTCCTCAGCATAGCCCCCAGAGGACAACCCCTCACCTGCCAGAACTCCGCCACCCGCACCCTGCACGGATCCATCTTCAGCGCCGCCCCCATAGACGAAAAGACCTTGGCCTCAGTGCGCGAAGCGGCCAGCAGCAGCGCTATCTTATCCTTCAGCGAATCTATGGCATCTATAATCACATCATATCGGGCCAATTCAAACTCCCCCGCCGTCTCAGCGCTAAAACGCGCCTCCACTGCCTCTATCTGAGATTCAGGGTTAATTTCCAGCAATCTGCGCTTCATACACTCCACTTTAGACAGGCCAATCGTCATGCTCGTAGCCTCCAACTGCCTGTTCACATTAGAGGGATTCACCACATCGAAATCCACGATACACAGCTTCTGCACTCCGTTACGCACCAAGCCTTCTGCACACCAGCTGCCTACTCCACCCACCCCGAAGAGAATAATCCGCGCACTGCGCAGCTTCTCCATAGCCTCAGGGCCTAAAAGCAACTCGGATCTCTCGAAAAGGCCCTCCATTATCTTACCAGATTATAAGCCAATCCCAAAGCCTTCAAGGAATTCAGAAAATCCCCGTTCACACTCACAGAATACTTATGAGAGCTAAGTTCCACGTGGAAATTATTACGCCTGTCCATCAGAACTATAGACAAAGGACAAGTACCCTTGTTCTTCTTAATCAGTTTAACCAGAGAAGTTCTCAGCTTGGCATCCAGATCCTCCGCCTGCAGAAGTACCTGAAAACCCTTCAGGAATTTCTGCGACACATTACCTAAAGAACTAATCTCCTTAATGGCAAAACGATATTCATTCTTGGTCGGGACATTTATCGCGGACTCATTCTTAGGCCTGTACGCCGCCTTAATCTCCCCGTCTATGAATATCTCCTCCTTTTCTATCAGGAAAGGCCTGAACCTGTCCACATCCTTTCCATAGAAAGGAATCTCTATATGACCAGAATAATCCTCCAGCACTATCTTGATGTTAGGAGCTCCACTACGGGACTTTCCATACTCCACACTGTTTATAATCCCGCCCATAGTCAGGTTCATTCCGACCTGCTTCTCGTAACACTCGCTGATCTTATCCGACAGTTCCGCCACCTGTACGGAGGCAAAGGTCTCCAATTCGAACTCATACCTGTCCAAAGGATGAGCCGACAGATACATTCCCACCAATTCCTTCTCCTTCGCCAGCAGATCCAGCTGATTCTCCTCCCCTTCGAATACTGGCATCTGAGGTCTGGCCGGTTTCAACTCCTCCGCATCCCCGAACAGAGACACACTGTTATCCATCTGATCGACCTTATACAAGTCTCCATAGTGGATAAGATCATCTATGAACAAAGTCCCACTCTGACCAGGAATAAAGAACTGGCTACGCTTATAGCCGAAAGAATCGAAAGCTCCGGAATTAACCAATATCTCCAGGCTCTTTCTGTTCAAAGCCGGATTATTCTTAGGGTCTCGGGCACTGTTCACGGACATCCTCTCCACGAAATCCCATACATCCTCGAATAATCCACCCTCATTTCTAACCGCTATGATAGCTTCTATCATATTGCTGCCGAATCCCTTAAGTCCACCGAAGCCGAAACGTATCTCCCCTTTTCTATTCACTTTGAATGTATTCGAAGACTCGTTGATATCCGGAATCAAAACAGGAATCTTATGCAGTTTGCAATCCGCCATAATCTTCTTGATCTCATCCATCTTCGAGAGATTACAAGAAAGGTTAGCCGCCAGGAACTCAGGAGTATAGTGACACTTCAGATAACCCGTCTGATAGCTGACCCAGGCATAGCAGGTCGCATGAGACTTATTAAAGGCATACTGCGCGAACTTCTCCCAGTCCTTCCATATCTTATCCAGAACCTTTTCCGGATGGCCGTTGGCTATACCGCCAGCCATAAATTTGTCCTTCAGCGACATCAAGGTATCTATTTGCTTCTTACCCATAGCTTTACGCAGAGTATCCGCCTGACCCTTCGTAAATCCGGCCAACTTCTGCGAGAGCAGCATCACCTGCTCCTGATATACAGTAATACCGTAAGTATCAAAGAGATACTCCTCCATCTCCGGCAGGTCATACTCTATAGGCTTAATGCCAAGTTTCCTGTCGATAAAATCCGGAATATAATCCATAGGCCCCGGACGATAAAGGGCATTCATCGCGATAAGATCCTCGAAACGCTCCGGATGCAACCTCTGGAGATGAGTCTTCATACCCTCCGATTCGAACTGGAACACCACCGTGGTATCACCTCGGCCATAAAGTTCATAAGTCTCCTTGTCGTCGATAGGAATAGCCTCTATGTCTATGACTTTATTATACCTGTCCTTGATATTGTTCAGAGTCTCGTGGATGATGGACAGGGTATTCAGGCCCAGGAAGTCCATCTTCAGCATTCCCACCGACTCTATATAATGCCCGTCGTACTGGCTGGTCCACACATCCAGCCCCGTCTCCTTATCCTTCGAAAGGCATATAGGCATGTGCTCAGTAAGATTGGACGGGCCAATTATCGTCGCACATGCGTGCTGTCCCACCTGTCTGATGCTCCCTTCCAGTTCCTTAGCATAATAGAGCACTTCCTTGTTAATCTCCGAGCCGTTTGCCAGTTCTTCCTGGAATTCCGGCACGAGACGGTAACAATTGGCCAAGTTTATCTTCGCATCCACTTCCTCCAGACCTTCCTGGAAGACCTTTTTCTCCCCATCTATCTCCTTTTCTACCAATTTGAAACCCTTCTTCAGTTCATCCAGCTTAGGATTGAAAGGATATGAACGGGTCACTCTCTCCGTAAGCCTGTCAGGCACCATCTTCGACAGACGGTTACTCTCGTCTATGCTCACCTCACTGATTCTGGCCACATCCTTGATGGAACTCTTGGCTGCCATAGTACCGAAGGTGATAACTCTGGAGACATGGTCCGACCCATAAGTCTTCTCTACATACTCGTGAGCAGCAGTTAGGTTCTCGAAATCCACGTCTATATCCGGCATGTTGATACGGTCCGGATTCAGGAAACGCTCGAACAGAAGCTGATACCGGATAGGATCCAGATTGGTAATCCACAGACAGTAAGCCACCACAGAGCCCGCGGCAGAACCACGTCCAGGGCCCACCATATAGCCCTGCTTTCGCATAGCGGCGATATAATCCTGAACTATAAGAAAATAATCCGGAAAGCCCATCTTCGCTATGGTCTTCAGCTCAAATTCTATACGGCTGCTCTGCTCCTCGTTCAGAGTAGGTCCGTAACGCTTGTGTGCTCCTTCATAAGTCAGATGACAAAGATAAGCCACAGAATTATAGAAGTCCTGGCCTCGGCCTTCGGCCTTGCCTTCATTGATTATAGCCTCGTATTTTTTAAGATAACTATCGATCTGGGAAAGAAAAGCCGGATCTATGTTGAACTTAGGCAGAATTGGAGGACGCTCTATGGAATATGCTTCTATCTTGGCAGCAAGTTCAGCAGTATTGGATATAGCCTCAGGATGATCTGGGAAGAGAGCAAGCATCTCCTCCTCGCTCTTCAGGTACTCCTGTTGGGTATAATGCAAGCGATTAGGGTCATTATAATTGGCATTCGTGGTAAGGCAGATGAGGCGGTCGTGCACCGGACCGTCCTCCTTACGCAGAAAATGCACATCGTTAGTGGCTATTACCTTGACTCCCAACTCCTTTCCTAAGGCGAAGATGGCTTCGTTCACCTTCTTCTGCTCCTCATAGGTCTTCAGGCTCATCCCAGGGACCTCGGTCTTATGGAGCATCACCTCCAGATAGTAATCTTCTCCGAAGAGATTCTTATGCCAAAGTATGGCTTCCCTGGCCTTGTCCAGGTCGCCGCTGAGGATGTTCTGAGGAATTTCCCCTGCAAGACAGGCTGAAGAACAGATCAGGTTCTCGTGATACTTTTCCAGAATCTCATGGTCTATGCGGGGCCTGGAATAGAAGCCCTCTATAT
>JBJEBS010000135.1:0-20001 GCA_051870275.1 Candidatus Cryptobacteroides sp. | reverse complement strand
AGGCGCTCGCAGTAAACTCGACGATGAGCAGAAGCGAGATAGAAATGGCCTTGAATAATGCCGTGTACGATCCGGACTGCAAGTTCTTGTATATGTCGCCGGAAAGACTGGGGACCACGCTGTTCCGTGCTTATCTTAAAAGCCTTCCTATCAGTACTATAGTGGTGGATGAGGCACATTGTATCTCGCAGTGGGGCTATGATTTCCGTCCGGATTACCTGCAGATAGGGCAGATTCGAGAAGTGCTCCCCGAGGTGCCGGTGTTAGCACTCACGGCGACGGCCACTCCGCAGGTCTGTGAGGATATCATGGAGAAATTGGCCTTCAAAGAAAAGAATGTTCTTAGAGGGGATTTCAGCCGCAAGAACCTCAAATATGTGGTGAGGGAGTGTAACGACAAGCTCGGGCAGCTGTTGAATATCTGTCAGAAAGTGCCTGGAACTGGGGTGGTGTATATGAGGAACCGCAGAAAGTGCGAAGAGGTGGCGCAGTTCCTGAAGGCTTCGGGGGTGAGCGCTGACTATTATCACGCCGGTCTTCGCAGTGAAAGCCGCAGCCTCAGGCAGAAGGCTTGGAAGGAATCCGCTATCAGGGTGATGGTCTGCACGAATGCTTTCGGAATGGGAATTGACAAAGCGGACGTGCGATTCGTGGTGCACATGGATATTCCGGATTCTATGGAGGCCTATTACCAGGAGGCGGGAAGGGCTGGAAGAGACGGGCTTAAAGCCTATGCGGTACTTCTTTATAACAAGCGGGATATCAGTAGGTTATACCAGATGGTGGAGCTTTCTTTCCCTAAACCGGAATTTATCGAGGATGTCTATCAGAAGATTCACGTCTATTACCAGATTCCTTACGAGACGGGGGAGGGCAGGGAGCTGAAGTTCGACCTGGCGGAGTTCTGCAAGCAGTATTCTCTCCCGAGGGTCAGCACCCATTATGCACTGGAATATCTCTCCAGAATAGGGCATTTTTTCTACAGTGAAGACGTGGACATTCCGACTCGGGTGAAGATTCTGCCCGAGAGAAAGAGCCTGCACTTTCTGGATTTTCCTAAGCCAGAGATGATCAGCCTGCTGGAATTGCTGATGCGTACTTATACGGCCATCTTCTCCTATGCAGTGCCTGTGGATGAAAAGTATTTGGCTGCCAATCTTTCCATCACCGTGCCTCAACTCAGAGTCCTGCTCTACGAACTTTCTCTTGAACATGTCATCAGATATGTGCCTTGTGCCGTGAGTACAGTCATCTGCATAAGGCATCCCCGTCTTGCCCCTGGGAATGTGAATCTGCGGCTGGATTACTATAACAAACTAAAAGAGGCCGCTCTTCAGAGGGCCTCTGTTATGGAAAAATACTGTCTTAACCGAAGTGAATCTCCATCCGATATCTTTATGAAGTATTTCGGAGTGGAGTCTTCTACTGAGTGATTCCCAGTTTCTTCAGCAGGGCTTCAGGCTGAGGGTCTCTACCTCTGAATCTTCTGAATAACACGGCAGGGTCTTCGTTGTTACCCTGGCTGAGAATGTTAGCTCTGAAGGATTCTGCCACTTCCTGGCTGAAGATACCCTTTTCCTTGAAGAGGGAGAATGCGTCGGCTTCCAGGACTTCACTCCATTTGTAGGAATAGTATCCGGCAGCATATTGGCCAGTGAAGATGTGGGTGAAGGCAGTGGAGATGCATGCTCCTTCTACTTCTGGAAGCAGGGCGCAGCGGCGGGTGGCCTCTGCCTCGAAACTGAGGACATCCTGCTCGGTCATAGTCTCCAGAGTATTCCATGCCATGTCCAGATAACCGAAGTTCAGCTGTCTTACCTGAAAATAGGCAGAGTTGTAGTTCTTGGTAGCTATAATCTTCTCTATCAGTTCGTTAGGTATTATTTCTCCGCTTTGGTAATGCTTTGCGAAACTCTGCAGGAATTCTGTCTCGAAGGCCCAGTTTTCCATAATCTGGGAAGGCAGTTCCACGAAATCGGTGCTTACGTTAGTGGTAGTCAGACTTCCGTAGCGGCCTTCGCTAAGGATGGCGTTAAGGGAGTGTCCGAATTCGTGCAGCAGGGTGGTCAGTTCATAGTGGGAGATAAGCGAAGGCTTGCTGGCGCTCGGCTTGGTAAAATTGGTAACCAGGCTTACCAGAGGTCTGATCTCCTCTCCGTCCTTCTGCTTGAGACCCCTGAATTCAGTCATCCAGGCTCCGCTGCGTTTAGAGGCTCTCGGGAAGAAGTCCACATAGAAGAGGGCCATATGTCTGCTATTCCTGTCCTTGACATCATAGACTTTCACATCCGGATGATATACAGGAAGGTCTTCGCGCAGTTCGAAATTCAGACCATAAAGCCTGCCAGCCAGGTCGAAGACCGCCTTCACGCAGTTTTCGAGTTCCAGATAAGGTTTCAAATCCTCCTCATCGAAGTCGTAGAAGGCCTTCTGGTATTTGTCGCTCCAGTAGGAGAAGTCCCAGGCCTGGAGTTCTTTCTCAGGGAAGCCATTGGCACGGGCATAATTCAGAACCGCTTTCACTTCCTGTTTAGCCACTGGCAGGGATGGTTCCAGCAACTGATTCAGGAAAGAGTACACCTGCTCGGTGCTCTTGAGCATTCTTTCTTCCAGAACATAGTCGGCGTAACTCTTGTAGCCCAGCAAATGGGCTATCTCTATACGGGTGGAAGTGATGTCCAGAACTACCTGGGAGTTATCGAACTCGCCTCCGCAAGCCCTGGAAGCATAGGCCTTGTACATCTGCTCGCGAAGAGAGCGATTGTCGCAGTATTTCATGAAGGGGCTGTACATAGGGTAGGAAAGGTCGAAGGTCCAGCCGCCCTGCCCCTTTTCCTGCGCCAGTTCGGCCGCCTGCTCTATGAGGAATTCAGGAAGACCTGCCAATTCTTTTTCGTCCTGCACGTTCAGAGTGTATGCGTTAGTGGCTGCAAGTGCGTTCTTCGCATAATCAAGCTGCAGCAGGGAGAGTTTTTCGCTAAGCGCAGCGAAATTGGCCTTATCCTCCTCGCTCAAAAGTGCTCCTCCCCTTACCATAGACTTATAGAGTTTCTCGGTGAGTCTCTGCTGGTCTTTGTCCAAGTTTTCGGAATGTTCATAGACTTCCTTCACCCTGTCGAAAAGAACCGGATTAGTGCTGACATAGACCTCGTACTCATTCAGCAGCGGACTGACTTCCACGGCTATCTGCTGAAGTTCGTCGGAATTGTCAGCTTCCATGATATTGAAGAAGATTCCAGCCACCCTGTCTAGGGTTTCTCCGCTGTTCTCCAGACGCAGGACAGTGTTCTCGAATGTAGGATGTTCAGGGTCGGCAATGATCTCATCCACGGTAGCTTTAGCCTCTTCTATGCCCTGTTTGAAGGCTGGGAGGTAATGCTCGGTTTTGATCTTGTCGAATTCAGGTGCCCCATATTCCAGGGAAGATTCCCTCAGAAGGGGATTAGTATTGCAAGCACACATTAAAAGTAATGGTAATAAATAAGTTATATTTTTCATTTTGAATTAGTTTGATTCTATTACGAGCCCGTCATAAGCGGCATGAATGCCTTCCGGAAGGGCAGCTTCCAAGTCTTCATGTCTCCCCAAAGTGTGTGCCAAATGAGTGAGATAGGTATTCTCTGCCCCTATTTTTCTGGCCAATTCTATAGCTTGGTCCAGGCAGAAATGAGAGTGGTGCAATTTGCGTCCCACGCAGTTCAGGGTCAGCGCTTTCAACCCCTTCAGTTTCTCCAATTCCCCATCTTCCAGACATCTCATGTCCGTAAGGTAGGCTATGTCCCCGAAGCGGAAACCCAGTACAGAGAAAGTTTTGTCCAGGTTATGATAACCCTGTATAGGAATGACTTCCACGCCTTTACGCTTCAGATTGCTCGTGTCAGGCTCCACTTTGTGATAGCCCACGCCACTCTCCCATACCAGGGTCGGCAGCAAGTCGTTAGGCTCCACCCTGAAAGGATGCTTCCCGTCTATATGTCTGACATACCATTCTGGAACTCCAGGATAATGGGGCTCCACGAAGGCATAACTGTACTCTTGTTCCATGGAATGCTCCACATAATCCTCACAGAAGATGTTAACAGGCTTGTGTTCTAGTAGGTTGAAAGATCTCAGATCGTCCAGTCCACCGGTATGGTCCTTATGGTTATGGGTCAGAAGCACCGCATCCAGGTGTTCTACTCGCGCCCTCAGCATCTGGGAGCGGAAATCCGGTCCGCAGTCTATCAGCATCGTGATGTCCCCGTATTCCACCAGGGCAGAGGAACGGTAACGTTTGTCCCTCGGATCGGAACTGGTGCAAACCTCACATTTGCAACCTATTACCGGAATTCCCTGGGATGTCCCCGTGCCTAAAAAAGTCAATTTGCATTTCATATCACTACTTCAACTATCTTTCCTACCAGATCTGGATCATACTCTCGGCTCACTCTGACATAGTTCCCGCTGTAGCCGCTCATCTGTCCATCCTTTTCCTTCGATTCGAAGAGCACCTGGGCCTTCTTGCCCTTCTGTGAGTCCACGAAGTCCCTATGCAGTTCCATACACAGCTCCTCCATCCGCTCCACCCTGCGTTTCTTCTCCTCCTCGCTCACCTGAGCGCTCATCTGCGCTGCCGGCGTACCTGGCCTTCGGGAGTAAGGGAAGACGTGGATGAACGCCGGCCTAAGCCTTCTTATGTATGCCAAGCTCTTTTCGAACAGTTCCTCGCTCTCTCCAGGAAGCCCCACCATCACATCTATGCCTATGAACACATCTTCGGAAAGCTTTTCTCTTATGTATGCCAATTTCTTTTCGAAATATGCGGTGTCGTAGTGCCTTCCCATAGCCTCCAGCAGTTCATCGCAACCCGTCTGCAGGGGTATGTGGAAGTGAGCTTGGAATTTGGTGCCTGAGGCTATCCAGTCTATGATTTCTTCGCTAAGAAGGTTAGGCTCTATGCTGGAAATCCTGTATCTCTGAATTCCTTCCACTTTCTCCAAGGCTTTCAGCAGGTCCAGAAAAGTCTCTCCTGTATTTTTCCCGAAGTCTCCGGTATTTACTCCTGTAAGCACTATCTCCTTGATGCCTTCTGAGGCCGCTTTCTCAGCCATCCTGAGGGCTTCGCAGATCCGTATGCTGCGGCTTTCTCCACGGGCGTAAGGAACTGTGCAGTAATGACATTTGTTATCACAGCCATCCTGCACCTTCAGAAAACATCTGGTTCTCTCCCCGCTGCTGTAAGCCCCGAAGACATTGTCCTCCAGGTCCGGCGCTTCAGTCTCAAAGCCCAGGGCCTGAAGGCACTGTGGGACTATCATAGCCTTTTCCTTACAGCCGAAGATCTTCCAGACACCCTCAATTCGGCTCAGTTCCTCCTTTCGGAGCTGGGCGCTGCAGCCGCAGACTATGATCTTGGCTTCAGGATTAAGTCTGTGGGTCTTGCGGATGAGGTTGCGCGACTTGGCATCAGAAGTGGCTGTGACCGAGCAGGTGTTAATGAGGTAGAGGTCCGCCTTTTCCTTGGCAGAGACAGTCTCGAATCCGGCCTGCCGGAATGCTCTTTCGTATGTGGAAGTCTCGGCGTAGTTCAGCTTGCAGCCGAGGGTAAGGTATGCTATCTTCATCTGCTTAAATGTATTACGGCTCTGTTCACTTCTCCGCCTACAGGTGGGTCGAGTTTGGAAAGCCTGATGCTGAAATGTTCCAGTTCAGGGTAGGCTTCTTCCAGAGCCTTGAATATCCTTGAGGCCACGTTTTCTATCAGATTCGATGGCTTTTCCATCTCCTTGCAGATAAGGGCGTATATCTCGGAATAGTCTATAGTATCTTTTAGTTCGTCGCTGATGGCGGCCTGTCCCAGCTCCAGTTCAGCCTCGAAGTCCACCAGATACTCTCCACCTTTTTCCTTTTCGAAATCCAGACAGCCGTGACGGGCGTGGAACTTCATTCCCTTCAACTCAAGTTTTCCTCTCATTTTCACTTCAGTATTAAAAAGACGCAGGGTTCCTTTCCTATCAAGAGTTTGCGGTTTTTCCACTTGGAGACTTTGTAGGTCTTGATATATTGATCGTCAGAGCATAGTCTTTTAGCTACACAAAGTCTGGTCGCAGGAGCCAGGCAATTCAAGAAATCCTGAAAGAGTGCGTCGCTGCGATAGGGAGTCTCTATGAATATCTGGGTCTGCCTCAGAGTCCCTGAGAGCCTTTCAGCCTCTTTTATGGCTGCTTTTCTCTGTTCGCTTTTAGCCGGCAGATAGCCTCGGAAGGCAAAGGATTGGCCATCCAGACCACTGCCCATAAGGGCAAGCATCAGAGAGGAGGGGCCCACGAGCGGGCAGACTTCTATCTCGTGTCTGTGACATAGGGCCACGAGGGCAGCTCCCGGGTCGGCCACGGCCGGCAGTCCGGCTTCGCTTATCAGACCTACGTCTTTACCGTCTTCGAAAAGACTAAGCATCTTCTCCACTTCCTCGGGGCTCGTATGTTCATTCAAAACCGTGAAATCCAATTCTTCTATGTGCCCTTTCAGTCCTGCCCGAGAAAGGTATCTGCGTACTGTACGCTCCTCCTCCACCACATAACGGTCTATGTGATGAAGCAGTTCAAGTACAGGTGCGGGAATCACTTCTGAGGGTTCTCTTTCGCTTAGGGGTGAGGGTATTAGAAATAATCTGCCTTTATCGTTCATTTGTAATCTTAATCGTCTTGTTAGGAATGATTTCCTTCTCCTTATCTTCTTTTCTGAACAACTGTCTGAAGAAATCTCTGAAGGTGTCGTATTCCTTCTGGTAGGATATACCTGCCCCGTTTCTTTGGCTGTTGTCCAGGTAATTGGTGTAATCGTCGGCTGAATGTGAGAAGAGATTCAGCCTGAAATGGCCGGATTTGTTCAATTTGATGGTAATGTCCAGATCTCCCACCATGTTTTCGTCACTGGAAGATGAGAATTTGCGGTTCCCCACTGATCCATTCACTGAGACCATGTTGTCCCATAATTGGGTGGATACCGCCAAGTCCATCACATCGTTACCCATCTCGTTCTGCTGATAGCTTAGACCGAAGTCCAGAGGTATTCCCATCTTCTGGAGAACTGCATTGAGTTGTCCTGACATTATGGATGAGAGGTTGCTGAGCAGGAAGTTGGAATTGCTGCTGTTATTGTTGATACCGCTCTGGCTGCCAGGCATGAATCCTCCCAGAACTACGAGTGACAGGAATTGTCTGGAGATTTTATCTTCAGTGTTCAATTCGCTATCCACCAGGGATTTGGTCGTAGGATCCAGGTCCGGAATATCTATAGAGAAGGAAAGTTGAGGGGAACGTATCTTGTCTGTAATCTTGATTCCGCAGTTCACCAGTCTTCTGGTGGATACCGAGGTGGTATCTGAAATCAGTGAACTCAGGGAGGCTTTCAGACTGTGTGTGGCGGAGATGTTTAACTCTGTATCCATCACATCTCCGGAGAAGGTGAGGCTGCTGCCGTCTTCTATGCTGAAGTCTTTGCTAATCAGTGAACTGAGGGCTGAGAAATGGTATTTGCCGCTTGTGATGTCGTAATTACCCCCAAGACTTATATCGGAGTTTCTGCTGTCGAAATCAGCCGTAATGACTCCGTCTCCCGCTATGTTCAGAGAGTTGCTGCCCTCCTTGTCCAGATTCGCAGTAATCAGGAGCCCTGAGTTCACCTCCAGCCTGCATTTGGCTTCAAACTGGGATGAAGGGACTGGAATTGTCTCTTTCTGGCTGAATCCTTCTTCTTTAATCTCTTCGCTGACAGCCTCCTTGAAGCTGAGCAGGGACGAAGAGTTGTCGTTACCACCGTCCAAAGTGATATAGACTTTGCCTACACCGGAATTGGCCAGGTCTGCTTCCAGCAGAAGTTTGCTCAGGTCTTCACCCTTAAGTCGAATGTTTCCGTTAAGAGCGAGGTTGCCGTAGAAATTGTCTCCTCCGCTTTTCTTGTCCAGTACGCTGAAATTCTGTAAGTTCAGGTTCAGCATAGGGAAGCGTCCGCTAAGTTCTGCACTTCCCTGTTTAGGGTCTTTGATGTCTATTTTCTCCACCAGCAGTCCATCTGCGTCGAAACGCAGCTTGCCATCGACCTCATATAGAACTCCCGTAGGCTTGAGCCCCAGTTTAATATCGCTGAGAGTAAGGGCGTTGCTTCTGATGGCAAGTTTATTGACAGGCCCTGTGGCACTTATCTTGCCATCGATTTTTCCGCTTAATTCGCTTAAGAATCCGCTCAGGGCCGGTTGCAGCACTGCAGGGTCGAAGGCGTTGAAGCTGAGCTTGGCATTCAGATAAGAAGATATGGAGTTGAAACTGCCTTCTGCCTTGATGAGTTTGTTGTTCTCCTCTGTGCCGTTAGTAAGGGTGAATTTGATAAGGTCATCTTCGTCATCCAGGAAGGCATTTAGACTGATTCTTCCGGCATTGGCCTTGCCTAATTTCAATTCCGGGCAATCCAGCTCCACATTAAGACCGGCATTGCTGCGGGACGGGGTCATAAGGGATATCCGGCCCTCCAGTATGCCTGACAGCGGCATCTCAGCATCCAGCATGGCATTTGCCGTCTGCAGTTCCAAATTATTTATAATCAATGCCAATTCGCTCGGCACCTCTCCGCTGATATCGCCTTTCAGCTCTATCTTCTGGGCGCCGTTGCTAAGGCTGAAATTATTGAAACTAAGCCTCTCGTCCTCCCAGCTGATTCTCGGCTGAGAGAAAGCCCAGCTTTGATCGGCTATGTGTATGAAGGAATCTCCAAGCGAGGCATCCACCTGCAGTTTGTCATCTGCATCGCGGGAACAGAAAGCCTCAAGACCAAGTTCAGTGGAGAGTTCTTTGCCAAGTATCTTTTCTGTGCTGAATGCAAGACTTGCCTTATCTCCGGAGGCCTGAATCTTAAGACTGCTGTTCTTGGTGCTGAAGTTGTTGATTATCAGGTCTTCTATTCCCATTTCAGCCCTCAAGGAATGCTCGTCGGATATCAATTTGGCCTTCAGGTTCTTAAGAAAATAACCATCGATCTGGGCACCGGCGGAATCAAAATCCAGGCTGAAACTGGAGTCGTTTTTCAGACTGGCACTCAGTCGGGTTCCGTCTGCGATGCGTATATCCTGATGCAGGAAGCTGAGCACCTCCTTGGTATCTTTTATAATGGCTACCGCATCGAAAGTGCGATGATTCCATTCTGGACAATCAGATGCGAAGACTGAAGGAAGCGCTCTGGCTATGCTGCAGGCCATTATAGGTCTGATAATGGTGGACAGATCAGGGTCTCCGGTATAGGCCAGGTCCGCAAAGGAGGATTTGAGATTCAGCCGTATCTTATCCTGTTCCAGGACGGAAGTAAACTTAATTTCGCCTATGTTATGTTTACCCTGGTCGTCGGTGTAGATGATGCTCGGAATAGCAGCATTTCCTATGAGTACGTGTCCGTTAGTGCTACGCAAGTCTATGTTTATCAGGGCGGAAAGTTTGGAATTGCCACCTCTGGTATCTATGTTCAATTTCTTAAGGTCGGCGTATGCCAGATTCATATTGAAACGATAGATGGAGTTCGAACTGCTGTTCGAAAGGGAGAAACTGCCACCGAAGATAAGGGTGAGGTTAGGGTCGTTGCAGCGGAGGTTGCCGGTGAAGGTTTTGTCTTTAAAATACCCGTTACCATCTATTCTGCTATATGTGTAGTTGTTGAAAGTCAATTCATTGACATTCAACTGTTCGATTTTGATATAAGGATTTCCTTCGTGAAGTATGCCGCTTGCCTTCAGATTCAGGGAAGTTCTGCCCAAAGCCTCGCTTATTCCTATCTTGTCCAGGTCCGCTCCGTTTACTGCCAGATCTCCTTCGAAACTAAGGGCTTTGTCGGAATCGACCAGGTCTGAGAGCTTGGCCTGCAGGAGAATATCTCCCATATTGCTTTTTAGAGCCAGGTCTGCCTGCAATCCGTTCATAGGGCCTTGGATACTGCCCGTCAGTCCAGCTTCCAGACCTGGGGCTATGCCGCTGAGGTCCAGGTTCTTGTCTTCCATAAAAGCAGATACGAATGTCCCTATGCCTTCAGGAGTGAGATCAAGTCTATTTGACAGCAGTCTCAATTCAGCATTCTGAAGGTCAAGTGTGTTTTTCATTTTCAAACTCAGGTCTGCATCCACTCCGCTGAGTCTTTCTCGAAAGATTGCCTGACTTATCTCAGGGTCGTTTATAGTTCCTTGGAATTTCAGCTTTTCTATGTCCAGCAGCAGGGGACAGTCAGATAATAATCCGCAGAAGTGGCTGATGGTCTCTATCGCCAGAGGCTCTGCGGTGGCATCCAGACTGAGGATAACTTTGTGAACGAAGTCTTTGAAATCTGAATTCTTTTCCGCGTACATGGTAAAGCGCTTCAGATACACAGAGGAGTTAGCATCCCGAATCTGGGTATTCCTGACATCTGTAAGACCCATACCTGTGACACATTCTCCTTTCAGGGAGAAACTGTATCCGGATTTTTCGCTGACTATTCCTCTGTCCACAAAGAAACTGCAATGGCTGTCCACGAAGTTGATGTCGTGGCCCCTTACATCTGCCGTCAGGTCCAGATCGAACCAGTTGATACCCTTTCCAGGGTATTCGTAGCTGTCTTCATTCAAGTTCAGCATCCGGAAACGGAAGTTCTTGATATCAGCCCTTTTGATGGAAAAGAGATCCGGAATCTCTTTGTGTTCATCGCTTTTCTCCGTAATCTTGAAGATTGCGGAGATGTTATTGTCATATTTGAACTTCGTGCTGTCGTAGATGGCCAGATTCAGGCAAACTCCTTCTGCTCTGAGCCTGTCCAGATGGACTCCTCCCTTTTTAGCGAGCAAACCTTTCAGGGTGAAGGTGGCGGAGATGTGTTGGGCGCTGAGAACTGTATCCAGAGAACTCTGAGGGTTCTTGTCGATGATAGCCAGGTCCTTTATTATCAGCGTAGTGAATGGAGCGAATTTGATGCGGGAAAATTCTATCTTCGCATCTATGTGCTTTTCGGCCAAACTAATGGCATTCTGGGTCAGTTTGGTCTGGACTCCTGGGCTTTGTAACAACAGAAGAACTATTCCCGAAAGCAGCACTATGGCTTCGAGAATACGGGTAATGATTATCCTTGTCTTCTTCTTGCGCATTATCGCTCAAATTTAGCAAAAGTTTTCCTAATTTTGCGCCTTACTATGGCAGATATTATTCTTGGGATAGAATCTTCCTGCGACGATACGTCGGCAGCGATAATTTCGGACAGAGTTTTACTGTCCAATGTACTTGCGAGTCAGGATGTTCATCGTGCCTATGGCGGGGTGGTTCCTGAACTTGCCTCGAGGGCTCACGAGCAGAATATAGTTCCTGTGGTGAGCGAGGCTCTGAAAAGGGCTGGAGTGTCTGCTTCCGAACTTACTGCCATAGCTTTCACCAGGGGTCCTGGACTTTTGGGCTCCCTTCTGGTGGGAACTTCCTTCGCGAAGACGCTTTCTTTAGCTTTGGATTGTCCTCTGGTGATGGTAAATCACCTTCAGGGGCACGTCCTGGCAGGTTTCGTAAGACAGAAAGACCAGCCGGTGCGAGAACCGTCCTTCCCTTATCTCTGTCTTCTGGTCTCCGGAGGCAATTCCCAGATAGTTAAGGTCAATTCTCCTCTGGATTTCGAGATTCTGGGGGCTACTATCGACGATGCGGTGGGAGAGGCTTTCGACAAGTGCTCAAAGATGATGGGCTTGGGCTACCCGGGCGGTCCTATTATAGACAGACTGGCTAAGGAAGGGGACCCGAACCGTTTTAAATTTGCCAAGCCGCATATTCCAGGTCTGGATTACAGTTTCAGCGGAGTCAAGACTTCCCTGTTGTATTTTGTCAGGGACCAGTTGCAAATTGATCCGGATTTTATGGAGAAGAACAAGGCGGACATCTGTGCTTCTTTCCAGAAGACCCTTATAGATATTCTGATGGACAAACTTATCAAGGCTGTCAAGCAGACCGGTATCAAGGAGGTGGCCATAGGTGGGGGAGTCTCTGCTAACAGCGGCCTTAGGGAAAGGATGCTTCTGGAGGGGAAACATAGGGGATGGAATGTGTATCTGCCGGAATTCAAGTTTACTACCGATAATGCCGCGATGATAGCTATCGCCGGATATTTCCATTACCTGAACGGAGAGAGATGTCCTCTGGATGTAGCTCCTGTTTCCCGAATCGCTGATTTTTAGTACGCTTTAGCGAAATGCCCCTGTGCTGATGAAATTATTCGAATTTACTACTCCGATGGATACTCCCCTGAGCACTGCTCAGGTAAGGGAGAGGCTTAGGAGGGAGTTTCGCGACCCCGCGCTGGAGCTTAATCTGAAGAGAAGTGTGGATTGTAGGCATAGCCCTCTGTATCGTTATAGATGTGAGCTCTTTTCCGAAGGTATTGATTATAAGCCTTTTGATCTTCCTGAATATAAAGATGTGCATTCCGCTCCGGAAGTTCTGGTGGTGGGGGCCGGTCCGGCAGGTATGTTCGCTGCCTTGCATCTGTTGATGCTGGGATTGAAGCCTGTTATCTTGGAAAGAGGCAAGGACGTGCACAGCAGGAAGAGAGACTTGGCATTGATATCCAGAGAGGGAGTGCTGGATGAGGATTCGAATTATTGTTTCGGCGAGGGTGGAGCAGGTACTTTTTCAGATGGAAAATTATATACCCGTTCTTCGAAGAGGGGGGATAACAGGGAGGTCCTGCATCAGTTTGTCCGATTCGGAGCTTCGGAAGATATTCTCATAGAAGCGCATCCGCATCTGGGTTCAGATAAGTTGCCTGGGATAGTGGAGAATATACGAAATTGCATTTTGGAGCACGGCGGGGAATACCACTTCGGTTCGAGGGTATGCGCTATGAGAAGGAAAGGGGAGAAGATAGAATTGGCCTGTAAGGATGGGGCGAAGTATGAGGCGGGGGCGGTGATTCTCGCTTGCGGGCATTCGGGAAAGGATGTGTATGAGATGCTGCAGTCTGCGGGCGGAGTCCTGCAGGCGAAGGGTTTTGCCCTCGGGGTGAGGGTGGAGCATCCTCAGAGCATGATTAACGAGGCTCAGTACAGGGGACAGTGGAGGGAAGGCTTTCCTGCAGCCGAGTATGCTTTCGTGCAGCAGGTGGAGGGTAGGGGAGTTTTCTCTTTCTGCATGTGCCCAGGGGGAGTGCTTGTCCCGTCTTCGACTGAATATCAGAGCGTTGTGCTTAACGGTATGTCTAATTCTTCGCGCAGTTCACGCTGGGCCAATTCCGGCGTGGTGGTGCAGATAGAGCCTGAGGATATATCGGGTGATTCGCCTCTGAGACTCTTGGACTTTCAACTGGGGGTGGAGAGGAATATGTGGGCTCAGGTCCGAAAAGGCTTTACCGCCCCTGCCCAGAGAATGGTGGATTTCTGTAAGGGGAGAGTTTCTGCTTCTCTTCCTCGGACTTCTTATTCTCCTGGGGTTCAGAGCTCTGCCCTTCATGAGGCTCTGCCTGAAGGAGTGGCCCGCAGGCTTCGCAAGGCTTTTCCTGAGGTGAAGATTAAGGGGTATTATACTAACGAGGCCCTGCTTCTGGGGGTGGAGTCCAGGACTTCTTCTCCAGTTAGGCTTCCGAGGAATCCTGAAAGCCTTGAGTATGAGTCCTTTCCTGGGATTTATCCTTGCGGGGAGGGAGCAGGTTATGCCGGAGGCATAGTCTCTTCGGCCGTGGATGGAATCAGGGCGGCGGAGAGTGTCGCTAAGAGATTAAGAAATAATTGAGTATATTTGCTTTTTATGCGGGTCGCAGTAGTCATATTGAACTGGAATACGAAGGATTTTCTGAAGTCTTTCGTGCCTGGGGTCTTGGCTTCCCTTGGGAGAGAAGATTCCCTTTATGTGGCTGACAGCGGCTCGACGGATGGCTCTCTGGAACTTTTGGAGAGGGATTTTCCTGAGGTAAAAAGGCTTCCTTTGGGAGAGAATCTGGGTTTTACCGGAGGTTATAACAAGGCTTTGTCCCAGATAGATGCCCAGTATTATCTGCTCTTGAATTCGGATATAGAGGTGGAGCAGGATTGGCTGGAGCCGCTGGTGCAACTGATGGAGGAAAAGCCGGAATGTGGAATTTGCGCACCCAAGCTCTTGGCTTTGGAGCGTGGGGAGAGAGGGGATTGGCATAAAACGAAGCGTTTCGAATATGCCGGTGCAGCGGGCGGACTGCTGGACTTCTTCGGCTATCCTTACTGCCGTGGCCGTGTGCTCTCCCATGTGGATATGGATACAGGCCAATTCGACCAGCCCTCTCGGGTATTTTGGGCGAGCGGTGCGGCGATGCTGATCCGCAGCAGTTTGTGGAAGAGACTTGGGGGCTTCGATTCGAGATTTTTCGCGCACATGGAGGAGATCGACCTGTGCTGGAGGGCTCAGGGCCTGGGCTTTCAGGTCTGGGTGCAGCCGCGGAGTGTGGTCTATCATATAGGTGGCGGGACTTTGCCTTCCACTTCGCCTATGAAGTTGAGGCTGAATTTCAGAAACTCGCTCTGGATGCTGAAAAAGAATCTGCCGGCGGCAATAGGTCCCTTCAGGGCTTCCTGCAGGATAGCTTTCCGCTATGTTTTGGATTGGGGAAGTGCCCTGGTGTATCTTTTGAGTGGAAAAAAGGCTTACGCCCAGGCAGTTTTTCAGGCTCATAAGGAGTATAAAAGTGTAAAGACAGAGCCTTTCAAGGCTTCTGTAAAAGTGAAGCCTGGATCGGGCTTGATATTTTTTGTCAGATTGTTCGGAATAAGATGAAAGTAGTAATTGACGGTGCCGGTGAGATCGGATCTCATCTTGCAAAATTGTTTGTAAGGGAAGGTAATGATGTGGTGGTCATCGATGATGAAAAGTCGAGACTGGAGGCGCTATCTGCCTCTGTGGATATAGAACCAGTGGAAGGGGATCCCACTTCCATCAAGGCTATGACTGAGGCCCAGGTGAACAAGGCTGATCTTTTTATAGCTGTATATCCATATGTGCAGCAGGAAGTTAATATAATTGCTTCCCTTTTTGCAAAGAATCTTGGGGCTAAGACGGTGGTGGCCAGAACCAAGAACCTGGAGCTGCTTACTAACAAGAATCGTCAGCTCTTGAAAAATATGGGACTGGATATGCCTCTGTGTCCGGAGAAAATAGCTGCCGAGCAGATAGTCTCACAGCTCCGCTATAACACTTCTTCCGACACTATGGATTTCGCCCACGGTAAACTTCATATCGGGGCTTTCCGCCTGGATGAGGACAGTCCTATACTGGATACCAAGCTGGTAGATTTTACCACTCATTTCTCGAAGAGGGAGTCTTCGGCTTTTCGTGTAATTGCCATCTCCCGTGACGATACTACTATTATTCCGAAGTTCGACACCAAATTCAAATATGGGGATCTGGTTTATCTGATCATAATGAAGGAGGGAGTCAAGGCTCTGAACGATTATCTGGGGCTGGAAGATTTCTCCGCTTCCAAGGTGATGATAATGGGTGGAGGTTCAGTGGGAGCCATTACTGCTTCTATGCTCTCTGCCGAGATGTCTTCCGTGAAACTCATAGAGTTGAAGCGGGATCGTTGTTTGGAACTTGCGGAAGAAATGCCTGAAAATGTGGAGATTATCAACGGAGATGCTCGTAATACGGATTTTCTTTACGAGCAGGGTTTGACAGGATATGATGCCTTCGTAGCCCTTACAGGAAATGATGAGGCGAACATATTGGCCTGTGTGGCAGCGAAGAAGTTCGGAGTGGCCAGGACGGTGGCAGAGGTGGAGAATATGGAGTATGTCAGGTTGGCCGAGGAGATGGGTGTGGATGTGGTGATAAACAAGAAACTCGTCACCGCGAGCCGAATTTACAAGCTCACTCTGGGAGACAGGGCCAGATATGTCAGATATATGAGTGGAACCGATGCGGAAGTCCTGGAATATACAGTCTCCGAGCGTAGCGCCATCACTAAGGGGCCGCTTAAGAATATAGATTTTCCTTCGGATGCAGTTATCGGTGGAATTCTTCGTGGCAATGAGGCTTTTATCGCTGTGGGAGACACTCAGGTTAAGGCTGGAGACCGAGTTGCAGTCTTCACTTTACCTTC
This sequence comes from Candidatus Cryptobacteroides sp., assembly GCA_051870275.1. Taxonomy (GTDB): domain Bacteria; phylum Bacteroidota; class Bacteroidia; order Bacteroidales; family UBA932; genus Cryptobacteroides. The sequence continues at coordinate 3,915 of JBJEBS010000135.1, read as the reverse complement.
TTGTGTCAAGGAAGTGGACAGGTTCTTCAAATGATCTGGAAGTTTGCAATTTTTGAAAAATTGTTAAATTTGCAGTCCTTTTTTAGAACGCTTGGCAGAGCTTGTACTCCGTTAATTAATGTCAAATAAAATCAGCGGAAAGCTCACCTGGACAGTACTTTCCATATCTCTTCTTACCGTGATGGCCGGAGCTGCCATCGCGCCGGCTTTGGGTATTATCAAAGATCATTTCAGTGAGTCTTCTGCCCTGTCTTTGCAACTTATCATAAGCATTCCGGCCCTTTTCATTATACTTGCCAATCTTCTTTTCCCCCTGCTTTGTTCTCTGACTGACAGCAGAACTTTAGCTTTGTATGGTTTGGGCCTCTATGTTCTGGCTGGAGCTGGTTGTTTCTTCGTGGATAATATGGCTCTGCTTCTTCTGCTTAGAGCTTTGCTTGGAGTGAGCGTGGGAGTGATCATGCCTCTATCGACAGGTCTTTTGGCCTATTATTACCCTCCTGAGCAGCAGGCTTCGCTTATGGGTCTCTCTGCTGCGATGAATCAGATGGGAGGAGTGGTGGCCACACTTCTGGCAGGACTTCTGGCCGAGATTAATTGGAATTATTCCTTCCTGGTCTATCTTTTGGGCCTTATCGCGGTGATTTTGGTGGCTTTATTCCTGCCGAAAGAAAAGTTAAAAGGGGGAAAGGGACCGTCTCTGAAACTGATTCGGGAATATCATCCTTCTGTAGTAGGGATGTTTCTGGTGATGCTCCTCTTTTTTATCTATCCGACCAGATTTGCCATCTGTGCCCATATGGGTACTTCTCTTTCCGGCAATGCCATTACTCTTATAATGGTGGGGCTTGACCTGGTGGCTTTTTTCGTGGGGCTGTTTTTCGGAAAGATGATGAAGGCTTTCCCTCGGGGGATGAAATATCTGCCGCCTATTGCTTTCCTTCTGGGTTATCTGCTCTTGTCCCTGGGTACCTCCTTGCCTTTGCTTTTGTCCGGCTCTGCCTTTATCGGAATAGCTAACGGTATCGGAGTTCCGTATCTTAACACTATAAGCACGATGAAGGCAGGTAAAAACGCTGCCTCCACCGTTATGCCTTTGATGTCTTCGGCTCTTTATCTAGGCCAATTCCTCTCTCCGCTTGTGGTCAGTCCTTTGGCTGAACTGCTTTTCGGAGAGTCCGGACTGTTCCGTGGGACTTCGGAGCAGATTCAGGGGACTCTGGAGTTGCTTCATGGAACTCCGGATTTACTTTCTCCCTATAAGGTGGGAGTGCTGCTAGCTGTCGTCTATCTGCTCCAGGTCTTCCTGACTCGGAAGAAACACTTGGCCTAAGTCCCTTTAGCCAAACCAATTGGTAATGTTTATCTGAACCTTCTCCGACATAGGTGGTTTCGCACTATTGAAACTTTAATATACTAAACCAGCTGAAAAATTATCTCAGTCATTTTACCAAAGCAGCTGGCAATGGTCTCTGAATAGTTTCAGCCCTTTAGCAATGAATTTGGCTAAAGGGCTGTATTACTAAATTACTAGAAAGGTATCAATCTTTCAGCCAAACAGCTTGGTAATTATTTTACTAAACCATTTGCTGAGATTTTAGATTTTTATAATTAGAACAGTTGGTGAATGGTTTCAGCCTTGACTTTATCCAGAGGTTTAGCCATATAGCCAGTCTTCTTGAAATTGACTTTATTCAGATCTATGCAGCGGATCTCACAGTTGTGCAGAGTTCTGTAATAGAGTTTATGACCTTTAAGGTCAGTAGCTACTGTCACGTGGGTGGCACTTGGAATATCTACAGGGGTCTGGTCCTTTGAATAGGATGCACCGATAGGGATGTCGAAACTGTTCAGAAGGTGGAAAGCCTGGACTACTGTCTGAGTGGCGTCGTCCTTTACAGGAGCTGTGTTCTGCAGGAAGGCTGCACGGACGAATCTAGATGTGGAAGAGAAATCTCCTGGCAGTCCGAGAAGTCCGGTACCTCCGCTGAAAGAGTTCAGGGACATTCTTCCCAGATTATTCTGCTCGGCTTTTCCTGGAACGAGGTTCACGTAGTTGTTCAAATTGGTAAGATGAAAATCGAAGGATGGAGAGTTTGCGAGGACTCCGACAGGGTTTTCGTAGAAGATGTATTCTCCATCGATAATCTCCAGAACGACTTGTCTTCCGCTTTCCTCGATGAAACGCCAGTGGACAGTGGAGGAACGAGGGTCAACTCCGTGAATATACAGGCTGTTCACTGTGCTCTTGACTTCTTCGATGTTAGAGCAGCAGGAGAGAATGTAGGCTACCAGTTCGAAATCGGATACGCTGGTCTTTCCTGCAGCCTGTGACTCGTCAGGATATTTTCCGTAGTCAGGGAAGTAGAAGAGTCCTGCGGAGAGGCCTTTTTCGTTAACTCCTTCCATGATGTATTCCGGAAGTTCTACTGCTACGCCGGTGTAAGCGTATTTGGTGTTAGGTGTGTGACCTTTAGGAACTACTACATAATAAGTATTCATATCTGACCCACTCCATTCTATAGTACGTGCCATTACTACATCTCCGGTCTTAGCCTTCAATGAGATTCCAGTACATGCATCTGCCTTCGGGGCCATCACAGCGGCGACGGCGATCAAGGCTGTAAGGGTGAAATGTTTTGCCTTCATATAATAAGATGTTAAAATTCAACATTTTTATCTCAAATATTGTTCCATCGATAAATCCCCCTCAAAGCCCTGACAAATTTTCATTTTTGACAAACTATCTGTCAAATTCGTTGATACCCCCATTATCATATTCTCCAACAATCAAATCCTTTACCATCTATACCTTTTCCCAGCTATATCCTTAACTCAAGTTTCGCAAGTAACTAATTAATTGTAATCTATAGATTTGTGCTGCTTGCAAACTATTCTTTCCCACACACATTTCTCTGTTTATCTGACCCTTCTCCTAAATCCTCTTCCTCAGGACGAGGACTTTGTCGATGCTATAGCATCTCCGTACATAGGTGGTTTCGCACTTGCGAAACTTAAATATCCTTAATCAGCTAAAATTACTACCAGATATAAGCTCCAGCAGATAGAACTTTTATCAGCCAAAACTTCTATCAGCCAAAACTTCTATCCGTTAAAACGTCCAGCAGCTATAACCTCCAGCAGTCAAAATTTCTACCAGATAGAATTACTACCAGTTAAAGCTTTTATTAGATGGAACTCTATCAGATAGAACTTCCAGTTGTTAGAACTTCTATGGGAAGGTTTTTCCTGAAGTTAGAGTTCCTAATATTTAGTGTTGTTGGAATCACCAGTAGTTAGAGTTCCTAACATGTAGTGTTGTTAGAGTTCAGTTGATTCTTTAACGAACTCCAGATCCAGGTCCATTATCAAAGCCTCAATTTCAGCCATGCTATCAATCCAATTTTTAACTTCTTTAGACATATCTGTTAATTTTAAAAAGTTTAACTTCAATTCAATTCCTTTCTTTATCTCCCTCACATTTCCTTCGATGATGCAAAGGTAAAGCGAAGTTTTGTCAACTTGTGACAATTCTATTTATTGTAAAAAATTTTTTGATTTTTTCATTCACTCATTCATTCATTCTTCCTTCCTTCCTTCCTTCCTTCAGCACTTCGTAATACACCCTTTTAATAAATTTCTTCACCGCGGTTATCCTTTTTGTGAACTGAACCGCCGAATTACTTATCGCATATGTTGTTTAGCAGCGGCCCCTTTTTAATTCCGGCTGCGGTGCTGGTGGAAAGTTGTTCCCTTTCATTTTAGCGAAATAACAGGGTAATTTCTCTAAGTACAAGGCGGAGGCTGATATCTGGAAAACTTATAGCCATTCACCATATCCATATTCAACATAATTTCCCTCTCCATCTTTGTCCATCTCCCTCTTCTTCATCATACTCAAGATCTATTTCTCAA
>JBJEBS010000134.1:0-5192 GCA_051870275.1 Candidatus Cryptobacteroides sp. | reverse complement strand
TCCCTAAGTGGAATTACCTTGTCAAACCTCTCAATTGAACCAAGTTATTTTTTAAACATTACATAACAAAAATTCACCCCAAATAAATTTATTTCACCACAAAGATGCATAATTTTCACCACATTGCGAAAAAGTCTGGGCTTTTTCAAATTCTCAAAGATTATATTTGCCATCACAAAATCGAACACAATTATGCATAACTACTTAAATCTTTTAAATAGCACCATCAAGGAGAACTGGGAGCAGAAAGCCCTGTGTTTTTTCCAAGGTGAAGAGATTACTTTCGAAGGATTGGCCCGACATATCGCACGTTTCCATCTGTATTTCGACCATGTCGGAATCAAAAAGGGCGACAAGATCGCCATCTGTGCGAAAAACACTAACAGATGGGCAGTTTCCTTCCTTTCAGTGAACACTTATGGAGCAGTAATAGTTCCTATTCTTGCAGACTTTACTCCGGACAGCGTCAACTCCCTGGTTGACCACTCCGACAGTCTCATCCTTTTCACGGATGCCGAGATATGGAACAAACTGGATCCTGAGAAAATGCCTCAACTCAAGGCTGCTTTCAACACTGACGACTTCGCCCTTCTGTATGCAGCAGAAGAAAACTTCAAAAACATATATGAGCACTTAGACGAAAGCTTCAATTCTACTTTCAAAGACGGCTTCGGAAAAGAGGATGTGAAATTCAGAGTTGATGACGCTAACCTAGACGACCTCGCGATAATCAACTACACCTCCGGAACCACAAGCGCTCCAAAGGGAGTAATGCTTTCCTACAGGAATGTCAGCGCATCAGTAGAGTTCGCGCACAGTCACATTCCTTGCCATAAGGGAGACACCATCGTGTCCATGCTGCCTATGGCCCATATCTACGGCCTGGTTTTCGAGTTTATCTATCCTCTGACCGGAGGCGTATGTATCTATTTCCTGGGGAAATCCCCAGCGCCTTCCCTCCTGCTGAAAGCTATGAAGACAGTAAAGCCATACCTGGTACTGACAGTGCCTCTGGTTATGGAGAAAATCTACAAATCCTCTGTCAAACCTGCCATCAGCAAGCCTGCCATCAAGATTTTGAGTCACATTCCTCTACTGAATCAGGTAGTATTCAAGAAGGTGCGTCAGAGCCTGGATGCAGCCTTTGGCGGCAATGTTCAGGAATACATCATGGGCGGGGCTGCGCTCAACCCTGAGGTAGAGAACTGTTTCCATAAAATTGGCCTACATTATACCGTAGGTTATGGAATGACGGAGGCCACACCGCTGCTGGCATACGAACACTGGAATCAATATGCCGTGGGTTCCTGCGGAAAGAAGGTGGACTGCGCGCAGATCCGCATCGATTCCGAAGACCAGCACAAGGTCGCTGGAGAGATCCAGGCCAAGGGAGACAACATCTGTCTGGGTTACTACAAAAATGAGGAGGCTACTGCGGCTGCCTTTACCGAGGACGGCTTCCTTCGTACCGGTGACCTGGGAGTCATAGACAAGGTCGGCAACATCTACATCAAGGGCCGTTCCAAGAACATGATTCTCAGTGCTTCTGGTCAGAACATCTACCCTGAGGAAGTGGAGGCAGTGGTCAATTCCCAGACCTATGTCACAGAGTCAGTGGTTGTGGACAGGGCTTCCAAGCTGGTCGCTCTGGTATATCTCGACCAGGAGGCTATCAAGAAGGCCGGTCTGGACGAGGAAGCCATCTCCGACATCCCTGAGAACATCCGCATCGCATCTAACAAAGCTCTGCCTAACTATAGCAAGATTACCAAAGTGGAAGTGGTTCTGGAGCCATTTGTAAAAACTCCTAAGATGAGCATCAAGCGCTTCCTCTACAAATAATGACATTTTGTCAATGGAATGGAAATTGCGTTTTTTACACTCGTGTAAAGAACGCAATTAATTTTTATACGATATGAAAGGACAAATAGGAGTAACGACCGAGAACATATTTCCGGTCATCAAACAATTTCTTTATAGTGACCACGAGATTTTCCTTAGGGAACTCGTAGCTAATGCAGTAGATGCCAGCGGCAAACTTAAGACCCTCGCCTCCACGGGCGAATGGAAAGGCGAACTCGGAGAGATGAAAGTAAGGGTGGAACTTGACGAGACTGCCAAGACCCTAAAGATTATAGACCGAGGCATAGGTATGAACGCCGAGGAGGTAGAAAAGTACATTAACCAGATAGCCTTCTCCTCTGCCGGAGAATTCCTGGAGAAATACAAGGATCAGGCAAACGGCATAATTGGCCATTTCGGACTTGGCTTTTATTCTGCCTTCATGGTCAGCAGCAAGGTGACCATCGAGTCCCTGAGCTACAGGGAGGGAGAAAAGGGAGTATTCTGGTCCTGCGACGGCTCACCTGAGTTCGAGATGAGCGAATGCGTGAAGGAAGACAGAGGCACCATAGTTACCCTCTACCTGGACAGCGATTCCGAGGAGTTTGCCCACAAGGAGAGAATAGAGGCTCTGCTTAACAAATACTGCAAGTTCATGCCTGTTCCGGTAGTCTTTGGCAAGAAGACAGAGTGGAAAGACGGTAAGGAAGTGGAGACTGATGAGGACAATGTCATCAATAACATTGAGCCTATCTGGACCAAGGCCCCTTCAGAGCTCAAGGAAGAGGATTACATGAACTTCTATCACGCCCTCTACCCTATGGAGGAAGACCCTATGTTCTACATCCACCTGAACGTGGATTATCCATTCACCCTCACTGGTATCCTTTACTTCCCTAAGATAAAGGAGAGAATGGCCATAGACAAGAACAAGATACAGCTCTACTGTAACCAGATGTTCGTAACCGAGCACGTGGATAACATAGTACCTGACTTCCTTACCCTGCTTCACGGCGTAATCGACTCCCCAGACATTCCTCTGAACGTAAGCCGCAGCTACCTGCAGTCAGATGCCAATGTAAAGAAGATCAGCACCTACATCACCAAGAAAGTCTCCGACAGACTGGAGGAAATCTTCAAGGAGCAGAGGGAGAACTACGAGCAGAAGTGGGACAACATCAAGCTCTTCATCGAATATGGAATGCTATCAGACGAGAAGTTCTGCGAAAGAGCCCTGAATTTCGCCCTGCTTAAGGATACCGAAGGAAAATACTACAGCATAGATGAATACAAGAAAGCCATAGAGGAGAATCAGAAAGACAAGGACGGAAAGCTCGTCTTCCTCTACGCCACCGACGTTCAGAACCAGTACTCTTCCATCGAGGCTGCCAAGGCCCTGGGCTACAATGTCCTGCTGATGGACTGCGAGCTGGATTCCCACTTCGTGGGTCTGCTGGAGCAGAAGAACGAGAACAGCCGCTTCGCCCGCGTGGATTCAGATGCCGCTGCCAACCTTATTCCTAAACAGGACGAGGTAAAGCCGGAACTTAGCGAAGACGACAAGAAAGCTCTCAGCGAACTCTTCAAGTCTGCCCTGCCTCAGGGTCCGGACTATAATGTAGAAGCTGCTAACTTGGGTGAGAATTCTGAAGCCGTGCTGATTACCCAGAACGAGTTTATGAGAAGAATGAGGGAGATGTCCTCCATCGGAGGCGGAATGAACTTCTACGGCAGCATGCCTGAGATGTACACCGTCAAGGTGAATATGGAGAATCCTCTCATCCAGAAGATCTGGGGCGACAGGGAGAATACTTCAGAGCTGTTGCTCCAGGTAGTGGATCTGGCCCTGCTCTCCAAGGGTCTGCTGAAAGGAAAAGCCCTTTCAGATTTCATAGCCAGAAGTGAGGAACTTCTGAAAGCTTAGTCTTTCCAAACTTTAAGATATTGTTGCAAAGCCCACATTTCATCCCTGAAATGTGCGGCTTTGTTAAATTCCAGCTTGGAGGCAGCCTCGTGCATCCTGGCCTTGTCCTCTTCTATGAGTTTCTCCACCTGTGAACGGGAAAGGCTGCGGATGACAGGATCTTGCAAAACGGCAGCCAGATCGGCCTTGATATGACCATTCTCAAATGCGTCCCCAGGAAGTCTGAGGGAATCGTGACCAAGACCCACAGTTATCTCCCCCTTGCCCAGATCGGAAGGATTAGGGATGTACCGAGGATCGTCGTAGGAATTGGCCGCGCTGACCCTGCCGCTGAGGGTAGAGGCGAGGGAATTATGCTTGACTTCCACCTGCTTAGGCACTATGTGGTGCAGTTCGTTATACTCTATCTGCTTCTGACGGCGACGATTAGTCTCCCTTATGGTGGCATCCATGGCTTCTGTCACTTTGTCAGCATACATTATCACCATACCGTTTACATTACGGGCAGCACGGCCAGCCGTCTGGGTAAGGGCCCTGGTGGTTCGGAGAAAACCTTCCTTGTCGGCATCGAGTATGGCCACAAGGGATACAGAAGGTATATCCAAGCCCTCTCTTAGCAGGTTCACTCCTATCAGCACATCGAAAAGGCCGTTTTTAAACTGCTCTATAATCTCCACCCTCTCGGTGGTATCCACATCGGAATGTATGTAATTACAGCGTATGCCGATGTTAGACATATATCTGTTCAACTCTTCCGCCATCCTTTTGGTAAGAGTAGTAACCAAGACTCTTTCGTCCAGAGCGGAGCGTTTGCGAATCTCTTCCACCAGGTCATCCACCTGATTCTCTATAGGTCTTACTTCTATAGGCGGGTCCAGCAGACCTGTAGGCCTTACGAGCTGCTCCACTACCAGGCCTCCGCTTTTCTCAAGCTCGTAGTCTGCAGGTGTGGCACTGACATAGACCTTCTGTCCAGTCACCTGCTCAAATTCCTCGAAGGTGAGAGGTCTGTTGTCTGCGGCTGCCGGCAGGCGGAATCCGTACTGTATCAAGGTCTGTTTCCTGCTCCTGTCTCCTCCATACATGGCATGAACCTGAGGCAGGGTTACATGGGATTCATCTATGAAGGTGATGAAATCCTTGGGGAAATAATCCAGGAGACAGAAAGGCCTTTGCCCTTCCTGTCTGCCGTCGAAATAACGGCTGTAGTTCTCTATCCCAGGGCAGTAGCCCAGCTCCTTTATCATCTCCAGATCGTTCTCCACCCTCTGTTGTATTCTCTTGGCTTCCAGAGGCTTGCCTATCTCTTCGAAATAATTGATCTGTTTGTAGAGGTCGTCTTGAATGGCGCTGACTGCGGCTATCCCCCTCTCCTTGGTGGTTACGAAATTGTTAGCCGGATAAATGTTTACCTCCTTGAGTTCTT
>JBJEBS010000133.1:0-5213 GCA_051870275.1 Candidatus Cryptobacteroides sp. | reverse complement strand
ATAGAGGAGTCGCCCGATGATTGGCCTGCATACAAGAACCTCTGTATGTGCAGTAACATCCAACTCATCATCTACCGTAACAGGCAGGGAGACATCCTGGTCAAAGTCCTCTTCAACGAGCAGGAGGTGAACATAGAAGGCTGCCATGCCTATTATGGGCCATATTACTGCTGGGAGGAGTTCCAGAACCATGCCCGGCAGATAATCTCCGAAGCCCTATAGAGGATTTCTATCTGCCGGACAAAGCCGCGATAACCCTGTCGCCGAGCTCGCTTTTACGCTTGATGTGATCCTGCACTTCCAGCACGAATGGATTCTCGTCGAAGCCGCCGCCACGAACTGCGGCGAAGTCTTCGTTACGACGGGTCTTGTCTCCATCTGCTCCGAAACCGGTCATCGAAGTGAGTTCGAACTCCTTGCCGGCATCCTCGTAGATGAGTTTGTCCAGAGATAACACTGCGCTCTTCCACTGCTTGACCAAAGAGATGGCTTCCTGGCGGGTGATATTGCTCAGGTCGTAGCCGAAATAACGTTCTATGGCATCGTAGGCCCAGGTCCACTCGTAGCTGTAATACGATCTGGATATCTCCTCGAAACGCTCTCCAAGTTCAGTAACCTGACTGATTTTTCCGGAAGAGATGTCCTTACACAGACGCTCCACCTCGGAAGCAGGGCAGATAAGTCCTGAGATGTCCAGCCAGATGCCGGAACCTGTGTCAGAATCCTTACGGAGGGCCCTGCGAAGTGACTCGTCACTGTCTATGCTTAAGCCTTCTATCTTGGAGATGAAGGAGTTGCCTAAGAATTTCACGATGCCGGTCTGATAGTATTTGATACCCTTGTGCAGGGCGGAATTTCGGATGATGGATTTCTTGTAGTAGTAGTTGTCCGCCTTGTTACCGGAGGCCTCGCGCAGTTTTTCGAGCATATCTATGCCTGCGAACATCTTCTGAACCGTAAAAGGGCTGAGGTGATTGAAATTGATATGGTCGAGCCTGTGAGGGTCTGTTCTCTTGTCTCGGGATGGCCATTTCTTTACGTCTCGGATAGTTCCCACAGACTTGAGGTTTACTCCTGGAACGATATAGGTTACTCCCTGCTGTTCAATCAGATAAGAGAAAGGTAAGTCTGTAGTGTCGGGATTGTTCACGTGTCTTCCCATCACCAGGGAGAAAGCCCCGATCTTGGCCGGAAGCAGGACATAGGAGTCAGATGTGGTCTTGGCTCCACGCTCGAATATGCCCTGATGAATAGGGCCGAGCTTGTACATGTGGTTACTCTGGTTCGAACCCGAACCGGCATTCATAAAGGAGAACATACCGGCGATGAGCAGGGTGGACTTGTGGTGGGTGACGGTGTAAGGACCGGCGAAAAGGGCGCAGGCCTCGCCGTTTTCGCCTTGGCAGTTACTGAAGAAAAGTGAATCTGAAGCGCTGTAGCCGTGGCCCAAAGTGCAGGCCTGGCCTATAAAACACTTGCTGATGCTCACTCCGTCGGTGATGCTGGAGCCGCTCTGGATAATGAAATCGTCGGCGATGACATTCATCCCTATATTTACCGGAGCCTCGAGGCAGGAGATGATAGTGCCGTTACGCAGGCGCGAAGCCCCCTTTATCTTCGTCGAATCCCCTATCTTCACGTTCACGATGTGCATCGCATCCATTATCTCCACATTCCGGCCAATTATACCTACTCCCGAAGTGACAGAGCATACGTACTCGTCCACGAGTTTTCCCAGCGTACTGATCAGCTGTGCATCATGCCTGTAAAGTGCGGTGATATAGGCTTCGTGAGAGGACAGGTGGTCGTGAATGGTTACCTCGCGTCCTCCGGTTTCGTTCAGGACACTGACCTTGGTTCCGTTACCGAAGGAGGTCTGCCCATAAGTGATGAGATCCGTCACGTTTTCTATATAGGAGCCGTCGCCGATGATGTAATTGGCGATGTAATTGCGGATATGCTCTATCATGCAGTCATCTCCGACTACTACATTATGCAAAGTGGCGTGATAGATGCCGCTATGCTTGCATATCCCGCCTGCGAGTGTGAAGATTTTGTGAAAGGAACCGATCCTGACTTGACCGGAGAAATTGACATTGCGAACGAACTTGGGATCGAAATCCTCTGCTACGGTCACCTGGGACCAATCGTCGCAGCGGCACGACTGTGCCTCGAGGACAGAGATCTGCTCTGCCGAGAGTTGTTTGTAGGTTTTCATTTTTACGTATATTAGTTGAAACCGTTATTTTACAGCCCCAAAGATAAGCATTTCTTCTTAAGTTTTGTAGTAACTAATTATTTATTAATAAAAGATTTGTGCAGCTTGCGAAAACTTATATATATAAGTTTTGCATTTGAAAAAGCATTCAGGGCTTTTTATTATATTTGTACAACTATCCGATAATAACACTACTTGTATATGAACCGTATTAATTGCTTTGGGGCCCTTCTGGCGGCCACTTGTCTTGTGTTTGCTTCCTGTGATGGAGATATGTCTTTCAACCCTTCGGTAGAACAGCAGGGTACTGTGCTGGTGGTAGGTGGTGGAGCGAGCGGCTGCGCGGCGGCTATTCAGGCGGCGCGCCTGGGAGTACCGACTACCTTGGTGGAAGAGAGCCCGTGGCTCGGGGGTATGCTTACCTCGGCGGGTGTAACAGCTACCGATGGCTGCTATTATCTAAGGGGTGGACTCTTTGCCGAGTTTACAGATAAATTGGCCTCATACTATGGAAGTTATGACGCGCTGAAGACCGGATGGGTGAGCAATATCCTTTTCGAACCGCACGTGGGGGAGGAGGTCTTCGAGCAGCTCTGCGGAGCAGAGAGGATGCTAAGGGTAGTGAAAGAATGCCGCTTCGAGAGCGCGGTCAAGACGGGGAAGGGCTGGAAGGTGTATTTCGAAGACAAGGATGGGCACAGGCTGTCCTATGACTGTGATATCCTGATAGATGCGACGGAGCTGGGAGATGTGGCTAAAGCAGTGGGGGTGGAATATAGAATTGGCATGGATTCTTCTGAAGAGACTGGGGAGAAGGCGGCGATAGGGCCTAACGAGGTGGTTCAGGACCTGACTATGGTGATGACCCTTAAGAATTATGGGAAGGATATGAGCATAGCCAAGCCTGAGGCTTACGACAGGTCGAAGTATGTGAACTGCTGTCAGAACTCCTTGAACGTGCCGTCGAATACAGGTCAGACCCTCTGGTCCCCTGCCATGATGATGTCTTACGGGAAGTGTCCTGGGGGAAAATATATGATAAACTGGCCTATTTCGGGCAATGACTACTATGTTAATATGGTGGATATGAGTAGGGAAGAGAGAGAGGAAGCCATCCGTCAGGCCAAACTTCATTCTCTGGGATTTCTGTATTTTCTGCAGACAGAATTGGGCTACAATACCTATTATCTGGCTGATGATGAATACCCGAGTGAAGATCTGTTCCCATTCTACCCTTACCATAGGGAGTCCAGAAGAATCTGTGGGGAATACCTGTTTACAGTAGATGAGGCGGCTTCAACCTTCTCTACCGATGCTTACAGGACGGGGATAGCCGTGGGAGATTATCCTGTGGACCATCACCATTTCGCCCATCCGCAGTGGGAGAATTATAAGATAAATTTTCCGAAGATTATTCCTTTCTCCCTGCCGCTTGGCTGTCTGGTGCCTCTGGAGGTGGAGAACCTGATAGTGGCGGAGAAATCCATCTCCGTTAGTAACCTTATCAATGGCAGTACCCGACTTCAGCCGGTAGTGATGGAACTGGGTCAGGCGGCTGGAGTTCTGGCTTTCCAGGCCTTGAAGGATAAGCTGCCGATTAGGGAAGTGAATATCCGTTCCGTTCAGAAGGAATTACTGAAAGCGGGGGCCTTGATGATGCCGTACAGGGATTGTCTGAGTTCGGACCCTGACTTTGAGAGCATTCACAAGATAGGGCTTACAGGTATTATGAGGGGAATTGGCCAGACTGTGGGCTGGAGTAACGAATGTCACTTCTATCCCGAGGAGAATCTGAAATGGTCAGATCTGTATCTGGATGATTACTTCGGGATTGACTACAATTCATCTGCCAATACCGTTAGCCGAGATGAGTTTAGGGCTCTGCTGGAGGGAATACTGGAAAGTGCGGAACTGAAGGGAGCTGGTGTAGCTGGGGATGTTGTTGAGGATGGTGTTGGTACTGGAGATAGAGCTGAGGCAGCTGGGGATTTAGCTGATAGAGATTATGTTGGAGATAATAGTAGAGTAGTTTATGGATCTGGGACCGCTATGAATGGAGCAGGGCTTAGTTCCGTAAGTGGGGCTGATCCTATCAGCCGTCGAGAAGCCGCCCGCTTGCTGAATCAATACCTCGACCCATTCAGCAGAGAGATTACCTGGAGCGGTAAACTGAAATAGCTGCTGACAAAGGTCGCCTGCTGATTTTTTATATCAATCAGTTAAGCAGAGAACTGACTGGTGCGGCAAACAGAAAATAGCTGTTGACAAAGGTCGCCATCTACTGGATCAATATCTCGATATATCAAGCAAAGAAATAAACTAGCGAGGTAAAGATTAGAGTCATAGATACCGAAGGGACGTTCTTGTAGCTGGCAAGAGGACTGATGTGGACCGAGGCCGTAGAGAGATATCCCTGGCAGGGTAAACTGAAGTAAGATATAGGTACTACAGCTGGGCTATCTGGTAGTGGACAGCAAAGCATACAAAACTTATATCAGTAACTCAAGTTTCGCAAGTAAATAATTATCTAATATTAAGAGATTTTTGCTTGCGAAAACTTTTTCCCACGCACATTTCTCTTTGTTTATCTGACCCTTCTCCTAAATCCTCTTCCTCAGGACGAGGACTTTGTCGATGCTGAAGCATCTCCGAACAAGCTTGTTTCGCACTTACGAAACTTATATCAGTAATTAAAAGAAAACTTCATAAAACGACAAAAGCAGAAAGTATTTTTTGAGAATTTACAGAAAATGATTAACTTGCACATCCTTTTGGAAAGATGCTCGAGTGGCTGAAGAGGCACGTCTGGAAAGCGTGTGACCGCCCAAAGCGGTTCCAGGGTTCGAATCCCTGTCTTTCCGCAAATCATTGAGACAATTAGTTAGCATCGCTTTCGCGATGCTAATTTTGTTTTGGAGCCACGCCGTTGAAAGCTTGCTTTCGGCTCAGGAGTAAAACCCTGTGTTTGAGAAGAAGAAAAAGTATGTATCTTTGA
>JBJEBS010000132.1:0-20264 GCA_051870275.1 Candidatus Cryptobacteroides sp. | reverse complement strand
ACAACAGCATCCCGGACGAAAGCATCGCATCTCAGGTCCGCTCCCTTGTCGTGACAGTTCTTCAGCCGCTGCGCTCTGCCTTCGGGAAGCCATTGTACATCAACTCCGGCTACAGATGCCCAGCCTTTAACAAGGCTCTCAAAGGAGCGAAGAACTCCCAGCACACCAAAGGTCAGGCAGCGGACATCGCTTCTGACAATCCACACGAACTCGCAGAGCTCGTCCTGCAGGAGAAACTGCCCTTCGACCAGATGATTATTTACAGCACGTTCGTGCACATCTCTCACAAGCATCCCGGGCCGCAGAGAGGGGTTGTGTTGTATGATGAGGGGTATGATGACGAGAGGATAGCAAGCATTGCAGAAGGACAAAAATAGCCGCCAAAACATAAAAGGTCGAAAAGAATCACTATCTTTGCAGATTAGGGTAGCATACGACTAACCCATTGTTTACTCACAGTTCATAAGTTCTTTGAAGGGGATTTGCAAGTTACAACGCCAGTTGCACCAAAACAAAAGGGCAAAACAACTGAAAAAGCCGAAGTAACTTACACATTTTTGGATGCGGTTTTTAACCAAATTACACGAAATTTTTGTTACTCGTTTGTTACTTTTACCCATTCAACCCACTTCAAAGGCCGCTTAATACATTGATTAACAAAAAGTTATGCCAGACAGCAATTTCATAGACTACGTGAAAATATTCTGCCACTCGGGACACGGAGGAGCAGGATCGATGCACCTTTACAGAGCCAAGTATGTTCCTAAGGGTGGACCGGACGGAGGAGACGGCGGACGAGGCGGCCATATCATTCTGGAAGCCGACCCGCAGTACTGGACCCTCATCCACCTGAAATACCGCAAGCACATCAAAGCCGAGGACGGAGAAAGCGGCAGCGGAGGGCTCAGGCACGGCAAGAACGGTGAAGACATCACCCTGAAGGTACCAGTAGGCACAGTAGTCAAAGACGCAGAAAGCGGAGAGATTCTCCACGAGATGATGGAGGCGGGAGAGCAATACATTATCTGCCCTGGAGGACGAGGGGGACTTGGCAATAACAACTTCAAAAGCGCCACCCTCCAGACACCCCGTTTCGCTCAGCCAGGAGAAGAAGGCGTGGAAGGCTGGTATATCCTGGAATTAAAGATATTGGCAGACGTAGGTCTGGTCGGACTTCCGAACGCCGGCAAATCGACCCTGCTATCGGCAATCACCGCCGCTAAGCCGAAGATAGCTTCCTACGCCTTCACCACTTTGGAACCTAACCTGGGGATAGTCAACTACTACGACGACCAATCCTTCGTAATGGCCGACATCCCAGGAATAATAGAAGGGGCTCACGAAGGCAAAGGCATAGGAATCAGATTCTTACGCCACATAGAAAGGAACTCTGTCCTACTTTTCATGGTCTCAGCCGTAGAAGAGGACATCACTGCCACCTATAAGACCCTGCTGAATGAGCTGGAGATGTACAACCCCGAGCTTCTCGACAAGCAGAGAGTCCTCGCCGTCACCAAATGCGACCTGATAGACAGTGACATAGAAAAAGATCTGGAAAAACATCTTCCGGAAGGCATCCCTCACATGTTCATCTCCTCCATAGCCCAGAAAGGCCTGAAAGAACTCAAGGACCTGCTCTGGCAGGCACTACATGAAGAATAAACAAGACCTGATTATCAAATCACCCACATTATATGTTAGAAACTCTCGACCAGAATCTAAGTCTCGCCATAAATTCCCTTAACTCCCCCATCTCCGATCAGATCTGGATATGGTTCAGTAACAAACTTATTTGGATTCCTCTGTACCTGCTGATAATAGTTCTGCTGATACACAAACTGGGATGGAAAAAGGGCCTGATCAGCATCCTGGCGATAGTTCTCTGCATCCTCTGCGTGGACCAGTTCTGTAATCTCATCAAGAACTCAGTCTGCAGGCTTCGCCCCTGCAATAACCCCGATATGGTAGAAAGAGGCCTGCATATGCTCGCTGCTGCCAGCGCCTCACACCCATACGGCTTCTTCTCCGCCCACGCGGCTAACGCCATGGCTTTCGCTGTATGCTCTGCCAAGTTTCTAAAGCGGGGGGGTCTGGTGCTGAGTCTATGGGCAGTGCTGGTCGGTTTGAGCCGAGTATTTGTAGGTAAACACTTCCTCAGCGACATACTGGTCGGCTTCATAGTCGGAGCGGTCTTCGCCCTGATATTCTATGCCCTAACCCAGCTCTTATTTAAGACCCGTACTCCCGAATCCGGCAGCGCCTCGGGCAGAGTCTGAAAGCTGATCGCTCTCCTGCCACTCTATGGTCTCGTGACGGGCCAATACTATCTGGGCGATTCTCTCCCCTGGCTCTATGCTGAACACCTCGTTCGAGAGATTCACCAGAATTACCTTCAATTCCCCACGATAATCCGCATCTATGGTCCCAGGGCTGTTCAAAACGGTGATTCCGTGCTTGGCGGCAAGCCCGCTGCGTGGACGCACCTGAACTTCATAACCCACTGGAATCTCCAGAAAAAGCCCTGTAGGCACTATCACTCGCTCCAGAGGAGCGATCTGTATGGCTTCGGAAAGCTCGGCCCTCACGTCCATACCCGCTGCAGCAAGGGATGCGTAGGAAGGAAGAGAATTGGCACTCTTGTTTATAACCTTAACTATCATACAACTCAAGTTTCGCAAATAACTAATTTTTATAATTTAGAGATTTGTGCAGCTTGCGAAACTTTTCTTTCCCACGCACATTTCTCTTTGTTGGTTGTTTCGCAAAAGCGAAACTTAAAATATTAAATACTATTTCGGAGCGAGATGATAAAGCACTCCCGCGATAATGGCAAAGATGAAGTTCGGCAGCCAAAGCGCTATCCCTGGCGAGAGCGCTCCTGTGAACACGAACATCTGGGAGAATCGCATGAAAAGAATATATGAGAAGGCCAATCCTATGCCCAGACCCAGATTCCAGCCTATGCCTCCCCTCTTTTTCTTAGAAGACAGAGCCACACCCATAATGGTCAGTATAAATGCCGAGAAAGGCATCGCATAACGGGTATGTTTTTCTATCTCAGCATACATCACATTAGAATCCCCTCTCATCTTCTGAGTATCGATCAACTCATCCAATTCCTTGATAGACAATGTCTGCACGGTCTTGTCAGTAAAATAAAAGTCCGAGAGTTTAAGGGCGATTACCGTATCCAGACGCTCTCCGCACTCCACCTTGTCCTCAAGGCCGTCGGCATATTCCCTCAGGCAATATCGCCTCAACCTCCAGCCATCCATGGTGCTGTCCCAGACAGCAGAATCAGCTGAAAGTTTGCTGACCAGCTTGTTATCTTTCACACTCTCGAGGGTGAATTTGTAAGCAGTCTTGTTCCAATTGCTGAAAGACTCAACATATACGAACTCCCCTGGGGCTATCTGATAATGAATATTCCTGTTCTTATTCGAACTTCGACTCTTCACATAGGTCTGCTCGAAATCCAGCCTCACCGTATTCGAATGCGGTATGACATATAGATTCAAGAGCAGGGACAGGGCCGTGATTAGTGTAGCCGCTGCCAGATAAGGCACCATCATCCTGTGATAGCTCACGCCACCTGACAGAATTGCGATAATCTCGGAGTTGGCCGCCTGTCGGGAAGTATAGAAGACCACAGTGATGAAGACAAAAAGCGGACTGAACATATTCACGAAATAGGGAATAAAGTTTAGATAATAATCGAAAATAATGGCCTTCAGAGGCGCCTCGTTCTTCACGAAATCGTCTATCTTCTCGGAAATATCGAAGATAATCACGATTCCGATAATCAGAATCAGAGCCACGACGAAAGTCATCAGGAAGCTCTTGAATATGTACCAATCCAGTTTCTTAGGTCGTAACTCTATCATAATCTTGAACTTATACGAGGTAATACCGATTCTTTCCAAGAGCTGAAATCCCCAGCCTCAATATGCAGCCTGGCCTGCCGAACCACATCCAGATAGAAAGCCAGGTTATGCTCGCTGGCTATCATCCCCGCGAAAAGCTCTCCGGCGATGAAAAGATGCCTAAGGTAAGCCTTTGAATAACAATGATCCACAAAGGAAGTTCCACTCGGATCCAGCTCCGAAAAATCATTTTCCCATTTGGCATTGCGCATATTCATGATACCGTTCCAGGTAAAGAGCATTCCATTACGTCCGTTTCGGGTAGGCATCACGCAGTCGAACATATCCACTCCTCGTGCTATGCCTTCCAGCAGATTCGCCGGCGTCCCTACCCCCATCAGGTAACGGGCCTTGTCCTTCGGCAGGACCGGAGAGAGCAGATCCAGAACTTCATACATCTTTTCAGTAGGTTCTCCCACTGCCAATCCACCTATGGCCAGGCCGACCTGCGCATAACGGGCGGCGTGCTCGGCCGCTTCCAGCCTCAAGTCCGGATAGACACAACCCTGAATGATAGGGAAAAAGGTCTGTTCATAACCATATAGAGGCTGCGTAACAGCGAAATGCTCGGCATATCTCTCCAACCAATTCTTAGTCAGATCCAAAGACTTGCGGGCATAGGAATAATCCGCGTCCCCAGGACAGCACTCATCCAGAGCCATCATTATGTCCGCACCTATAATGCGCTGGGTATCCACATTATTCTCAGGAGTAAACTCGTGCTTGGAGCCGTCTATGTGCGAGCGGAAAAGGCAGCCGTTCTCACTGAGTTTTCTGATGGGACTGAGGGAAAACACCTGAAAGCCTCCGCTATCCGTAAGTATGGGCCTGTCCCAGCTTTCGAACTTGTGCAAGCCTCCGGCAGCCTTGAGAATATCCAGACCAGGCCTGAGATAAAGGTGGTAGGTATTCCCCAGAATGATCTCCGCCTTGATGTCATCCTTCAAGTCGTGATGATAGACCCCTTTAACGGAACCCACAGTGCCCACCGGCATAAATATAGGAGTATGTATAGTGCCGTGATCGGTTTCGAGTACACCAGTTCTGGCTGCCGAGACGGTATCCTGACATTCTAATCGAAATTTCATAGTCCAAAGATAGTGAAATCCCACGAAAATCCGTATTTTTGCCTACTATAAAAGTTAATGCACTGAAATGACAAAATTCGTTCGTACAAGGCTCATTGTAATGAATATCCTGCAATGGGCGATCTGGGGAGCCTACCTCACTTCTATGGGCAACTATCTGGGCCAAGTCGGATTCGGCGCCAAAATCGGTCTGTTTTATGCCATGCAAGGCATAGTTTCCATCTTTATGCCTGCTCTTATGGGCATCGTCGCCGACAAATGGCTCGGAGCTACCAAGGCTCTTGCCTTATGCCAATTCATCGCCGGAGGCGCTATGCTTGCAGCCGGTATCTACGGCGCACAGGCAGCTCCGCAATTCCCTGTCTTTATGGCTCTTTACACCATCAGCGTAGCCTTCTACATGCCTACCATTGCCCTCTCTAACTCGGCAGCCTACAGCATTCTGGAGCAGAACGGCTATGATACCGTGAAGGACTTCCCGCCTATCAGAGTATTCGGAACCATAGGATTCATCGCCAGCATGTGGATTATGAACTTCTGCAAGACTGCCGACGGAATCTCCTTCCAGAACACCTATCACCAGTTCATCATCTCCGGAGCTCTGGGTCTGGCACTTACCTTATATTGCTTCACCCTGCCATCCGTCAAGCACGAGAAGAAAAGTAATCAATCTCTTATGGATGCCCTCGGTCTTTCAGCCTTCAAGCTGTTCAAGGACAGACAGATGGCCATCTTCTTCATCTTCTCCATGCTGCTGGGAGTAGCCCTCCAGATTACTAACGGATACGCCACACCGTTCATCTCCCACTTCCAGGCCCTGCCTGAATTCGCCACATCCTGGGGAGCTAAGAACGCCACAGCCATCTACTCAGTATCCCAGATCGCAGAGACCCTGGGCATCCTGCTCATTCCATTTGCGATGAAGAAGTTCGGTATCAAGAACGTGATGCTCACCGCCATGTTCGCCTGGGTACTTCGCTTCGGCCTCTTCGGCTTCGGTGACACAGGCAGCGGAGTATGGATGATAATTCTCTCCTGCATAGTCTATGGCGTGGCCTTCGACTTCTTTAACATCTCCGGTTCCCTCTATGTTAACCAGAGAACCTCAGGGGCCGTCCAGAACAGCGCACAGGGACTCTTTATGCTGATGACCAACGGTATCGGAGCTACAGTCGGCACCCTCAGCGCACAGGCTATCGTAAACAAGTTCACCTATGAGACCATGGTTGACGGCATAGTCTTCCGTGTAGGTGACTGGAAGACCTGCTGGCTTATCTTCGCCGGCTATGCCCTGGTAGTAGCCATACTCTTTTTCATCTTCTTCAAAAAACCGGACAAGAACGAAAAAGTACTCGTATAGTCTTTACTCAAGTTTCGCAAGTAACTAATTATTTAATATTAAAAGATTTGTGCTGCTTGCGAAACTTAAAGTCTTTATTAATAAGACAGACTTCCGTAAGCGGCCTCGATAAGATGATTTTCGAGGCCGTTTGCATTTCCGACCTCAGGCATATTGGCCAAGTCAAACTGCCTTACGAGATGGTAATAGCCTTTCCTTCCATCCTTATATGCCTTCATCTCATTAGCCGGATAAAGTTTCTCATATCCCGCCCGGTTACAAAGCAATTCTGTGCCAGAGTTAAAGAAGGCATAGAAAGTAAACTCGAAGGCATCCTTATGAGAGCCCAGCATCGCCATAGCCAAAGGGAAAGTTCCTCTCGGCATATAATCCTCCCCCGAAAGGGTAAAGCTGTTCGCCGAAGAAGAAGCAGGAACATTAAGTGCATAAGTCTTGGAAGTGCTGGCACTCTTGACCATCATAAACTCCGGAAGCATATCTGTCCAGAGGGCAGAATTGGCCTTCGTAGAGAACTCACAGAAAGGTACGAAACTCACGCCTATAGAGCCGACGGTGGTGGAAGAAGGCTGAAGGTAATCGAATTGGCAGCCCACACTCATATAGAGAATCAGATCCAGAGTGAAATAGCCGTAATAGGTCTTCGAAGAATACGGGTTGGTGACTGAGGCCTGCAGAGCCAGATGCCCGCAGCTCGGGTAAATATCCGTACTCATATCCGCGAAACTCATCGTGGTTTCACTTATCGACACTCCACTGCTATATTTAGTCTCAGCAGCTGAAGCATAGGCAGTGGAAGGCTCTACCGACAGGTCCTCCGTACTTTGCTTCACCTTCCACTGCACCCTGTCCACAGGCGGAAAAAGATACTGCCCGCCTTCACTGAAATCCAGACTTAAAGTCTTGGACCTCAGATTTCCAGGAGCTATCTGGTAGTTGTAGAGTTCTCCCAGATGCCTCTGGGAAGGGAAAACCCGCATACAAGTCAGATCCGCTTCTCCCCTGATGGAAGTGGACGGAAACTCCACATATACACTATAACTTTCTTCCGGCAAATCATTTACACCCACGGCCTGGAACTTCCACAAGTTCCCGCTTGCCTCGTAATACTGATACCTCTGGGCAGCAGAAGTAATCAAAGTCATTATATAGACTTTAGATACCGGAGCGTTGCTCCCCTGAGCAGGCACGCCGAAGATGCTCTCGAAGTTAGCATAGGAATTGGCCAGAGTATTGGTCTTCCCCTGATATGCCAAGATGGCAGCTGGAGTGGCGAACTTGTTCATAGGAATCTTATTCCCCTGACTGTCTGCCATATATGCCACGAAATCCGAATCGTAATACCTTCCCTTGTCATCCTGTTTGTAGCAGCCCGCCTCGGAGACGAAGCCGTCGTTCAGACTTATCTGGGGAAGTTCTGCCGTATTCAGCATAAATGCTTTTGTGGTCTTGCCACAGTTCACGGTCACGCTGGAATTGTCAGAAACTCCTGAACGATATATATATAAAGTCTTCTCATCTGGCTGATAATAATAGTAATCCGAAGACACTGGGTCCTGAAATACCTGCATCCCCTGAAGCTCAGGGTCTCCCACTGTCCAGGTTGGACCCAAAGTGCTGATTACTATAGGATATTCCAGGACGCTGTCGTCAAATCTGACATAACCATACTCCCCCACACAAGTCGGAATATAAGCCTCATAATTCGTAAAAGGAGTCTTATGAAAGAGCAGTTGCACATTGGTGCTGGAACTCAAGGCTCCATCCCAACTGCTTACCCTTATCTCGGTCTTAGGAGTCTGTATCCCGTCGTAAAGCCCTCTGGCATAAACCAAACCGTTTTCGACCTTAAATTCCACGGCATCCTCAATCTCACTGGATGTCAATTCTATATTATATTCCAGGTTAGAAGGGTTCACCCTCATAGGGATCTGAGTCCAGCCATCGTCCTGATACACTGCGCTATACTTGGAATTGAAGGCCAAGACCCTCTCATCCTCCATATTCACCCTCTCGGCCTTCCATTCACTTTTAAGCGTCCCGCTGTCGGATATCCCCAAAGTGATTCTGACATCAGTATTCCCCCTGACATTAA
Organism: Candidatus Cryptobacteroides sp.; assembly: GCA_051870275.1. Classification (GTDB taxonomy): domain Bacteria; phylum Bacteroidota; class Bacteroidia; order Bacteroidales; family UBA932; genus Cryptobacteroides. The sequence goes on along the minus strand of JBJEBS010000132.1, from coordinate 11,801 downwards.
AGTCCTTACAATTATCTTCCCCCAGATACAACCTTATAAAAATGTCGGCTTGCGCCCCGTTAGTAAACCAAGTACCGGCCACCTCCATATAAGTGCACAATCCCGCTTTATCCCCTATCGAAGATGGCTCTTTCTTATAAGGATCGTCATTGGTAGGCAAAAGCACACCCTGACAATTCTCCATCACATAAAAGACTATGCTCTGATTATCGTTGATGGCCATAATGTCAGCCTCAGTACTGCTGTCTCCATCTACGACATTCTCAGCCCTGCTTTCAAGCAGAAATGGATGAACCTTATCCGCCTCCTGAAGTATCCTTACCGAATTAAGTATCACCTGACAGTTCTGCAGATTCCTTTCCAGACTAAGAGTATATCTGGATACCAGCCTGCATAAAGTCACAGTCATCTCCCTGCTTCCCGAAGCGGGGTTGAAAGAAATTGGATCCCTGCTCGCCATAGGCAGATAACCCTCTGTCTTATAAACAAAAGCGCATCCTATCTCTGCCAATTCTCCCTCCTCCCACGGGGCATCCTGCTTTCCCACATTGGCCAGCACATACAAGTTATACTGCTTCGCCTTGTCCAGCGACAACTTGAGACTGCTGCCGGAAGAAAATGCCTCCGAATAGAGGTTTCCCCCACTGTAGGCATAGACATTCATATCCGTAATGGCCAATTCCTTGGCTGGAATGGAACTCTTGACTCCAGAGTATTCCGAGATGGCCCTAATGCTGACTTGCACCATGTCTTCATAGAGCTGCTCTTTCTTACAGGCAGAAAAACAGAACAGAGCAGACAATATTATAAGGATACTTTTTTTCATATTTCGACTTGAACCCAATTTTTTACAGATACCACAAATCCGGATTCACAACTTTGGATAATCACTTCCATATCTTCCAGAGAAGGCTTATTCCAATCCATTCCTGCCGCTATCAGATCCTTTCCTATCTCAAAAGAACAGAGCAGACTCCCTTCAGATATCAGTTCCAGCATCAGGGAACTATCTTTTTGCCTCGGAATCACGAACTCAAATAATCGGGACTCCTGGCCACTCATCAAAGGATCCTTTCTGACATAAAAATGTCCCGAAATGGGAGACAAATCCCACAAATCCATTCCGCAGACATTCCCCCTCAACTGTGCACTACACTCTATCCCTGTCACTATCACTTTCAATCGGCAGAACTGTTTGTCCAGACGGGCAAGCACTTCGGTCACATCAGAAGTACATTCTATACTTTCAGCATAGGCGTAAAGCTGGGGCATCTCCATACCCAGGTCTATAATTCCTGACGACATTAAAATACTTCCACTATGAGCACTTATACGGAATCTTCCTTTCTTCAGATCCACCCCAGCTACAGCTACGCCATTGATTTTTTCTATGTGCATCAAAGACTCGTAATCCTCTCCGGCTATATTCACAAACACTTCTTCATCTTCTCCCCCTAAAACACTTAAAAAAAGGAGCGAAGGACACTGTGTCCTGTCACTTTTCACACTGCAGGACGACAGAAGAATAGCACATACTACGGCAACTATTGATTCTCTGATGCACATACCATAAAAATTAAATTATCTTATCTTCTATCTCGATCACATCCCAATCCCTTACATTCACCGTGAAAGAAATCTCATCACTCTCCACAGGGGTGTCAGGATTGTCAGAACCTGGGCGAAGCACCTTTACATTCTGGAACTCATAGGACTTGTTCCTCTCTATGGCAGGAAGTTCCAGAGGGTAATAGAAAGTCTCTGAGCCCAGACTTGCCTCTATGACCAGTTTGGTAGTCTTGCTGGAATTGTCATTAGGCATCACATAAAAATAGTGAACCGTCTGATAAGCAGAATTGTTCGCTATGTCAGTGTTAACAGTGTCGAAAAGCAGGGTAGGCAATTCACTGTTCCTCCCTGAATTATACCATTTGCTTATAGAAGTAGTTCCAGACAGCTTGATGGTACCGGCAGCATCGCTCACATAGATATTCTTCACCGTAAATTTAAGGGCGCCCAAAGATGCCGACTCAAATACACGGCTGATCTTATTCAAGGCGATTCTGGCTACAAGTCTGCTCACATCTACACTCACTGCTTCGCTTTGAGGCAAGCTGACGTCCTTACATCCAGCCATCACCAGGGCATTAGGACTGTTGTTAGCCAGATCCACTATGGTATTCTCCAAAGCGCTCAAACTGCTGACAGATGAAAGATCCGGAGCATTCACCACGGCATACACTTTTCGGGATCCCGCCGTACAGGTCAGAGACAGAGTGGAAGCAGAAACTTTCTGATAGGCATCCAGGAAATCCCCTCTGAATACAAATACCTGTAAAGACTTGACAGCCTTTTCATTAGCAGTCACCACATCCGCAGCTCCGGTGGATTTTACCACCAGACCGGTATTCACAGCCACCGTCAGAGAACAATACTCAGGCTCCTGCTGAGGATATTCTACTGTCATCTGATTTTTGTTACATGCCGAAAGGGCAAGCAGGCCCATCAGGGCATAAAAGAATTTTTTCGTCTTCATAGTTTTGATTATTTACATTTCATAAGAAAGAGATTCGTCAGAATCTACGAGCACCACTCTGTTAGCCACCACTTCCACAGCATACCTCTCAGTCTCGTCATTACCGGTGTACTTCTGATTGCGAAGTCTTCCACTGACATAGAGTTTAGTGCCCTTCTCCACTTTATCCAGATCTTGGAAATTATCACCGTCCCAGGCTACTACATGATGCCAAGTTGTTTCGATTACTGCATTTCCGCTTCTATCCTTGTAGGCACGCGATGTGGCTACATTGAAGTGATAGACTTTCCGACCTCCAGCGTTCTGCACTCGGGCATTTCCCACGACGCCTCTCAGTTCGATTCGATTTAATTGTTCCATTTGAAGTTTTATTCTTAGTTTATACTCATTATGTGGCAGCCCCTGCTCCGCGGTTCAGAAAACTCCCGATGCAAAGTTCCAAATCTTTTTTCGCCCGAACATAGAATCTGGGACGAAAAAATGAAAATATATAGCTAATTTACAGACACTTGAGCCTTTCTTACAGTCAGAAGACAAATTTTAAAGACTATAAAATTAATTTTACAGCCTGTAAAAAAAACTGTTCTGTAAAGAAGCAGCAAAAGGAGAACAGCCTATTTCCTATTATCCATAACTTTAGGCACACACTAAAACTAATAATACTAAGATAAGTTTCGCAGTGCGAAACAACCTCTGTACGGAGATGCTATAGCATCGACAAAGTCCTCTTCCTGAGGAAGAGGATTTAGGAGAAGGGTCAGATAAACAGAGAAATGTGCGTGGGAAAGAAAAGTTTGCAAGCAGCACAAATCTCTTAATATTAAACAATTAGTAACTTGCAAAACTTGAATATTATAAGCTAAAAATTATGGAACCAGAGATATTTAATTCGCTTTTAAGCTACTTTGAGGGAAGGCTTTCAGACTCAGAGGCGGAGGATATATGCCGCTGGATTGATGAGGATGAAAGCCACAGAGAATTTGCCCGTGAGGCTTATTTATATTGGACTGCGGAGCAGGCGATGAAGTCTTCTCGAGATGGTTCTACGGAGATAGCACTCTCCAAAGTATATAAGCGAAGTAAGGAGGCCAGACGAAAGCATTATTCCAGGATTTATCAGAGAATTGCGGCAGTATTGCTGCTTCCACTCTTGATCGCTTCTGCTATTATGGTCAAAAACAGCCTTAAAACTGATCCTGTACAGATGATTGAAGTCCGAACGACTGCCGGAATGACTTCTACAGTAGTCTTGCCGGACAGTTCTACAGTTTGGCTCAACTCCGGCTCAGTTCTAAGATATCCTTCAAGTTTTTCGAATACCAGAGATGTGGAACTGCTGGGAGAAGGTTATTTTAAGGTAACAAAAGATCCTGATCATAGTTTTCACGTAAAGACTTCGGCTATGACTATAGAGGTCGTGGGAACTGAATTTAATGTCGATGCTTATGGGGACGAGGGACGTTCGATCAGAACTACTCTTGTAAACGGAGCTATAAACATGCATTATCTGAAGGATAATTCTAAGGAAGAGGTCATGAAGATCTATCCCGGACAATGCGTGTCTATCGATCCTGTCGAAAAAAAAATATCTGTCCAGACACTTGACCCGAATACGATGACGGCTTGGAGATATGGAAAGATAATAATGAACCGGACACCGATAGAAGATGCCCTGCGCCAGATTGAGAACAGATATAATGTCCGCTTTGTAATCAAGAATCCTCAGATTTACGGGCAGAAATTCACAGGACAGTTGTCCGATCAGCGACTTGAGGTAATGCTGGATTTTTTTAGCCGGACTTCAAGCCTCAAGTTTAAGAGGATCAGCAGGGACAAGGGAATTATTACAGGGCCTGAGATTATAGAAGTTTATATTTAGCCCAAGCCCTGACCACACGAATTAATAACAAACAATACTAATACAAATGAAGAAAACCATTTTTGCCTTGCTCTGCATGGCTATATGCTCTCACTGTTTTTCTGCCTTTGCTCAAAGTAATGCTCGGATAACGGTGAATATGGAATCAAGGCCAATTTCTATGGTTCTCACGGAAATAGAGAGGCAGTGCGGACTTTCATTCTTCTATAGCGAAGAAGTGATAAATCCTTCGATTAAGGTCTCGCTATCGGTCTTCGAAGAACCACTTTCAAAGGTGCTTGAGCAGCTGTTCCAGCCTCTGGGACTTACTTATTCGATAGAGGAAAAGACCATCTTATTATCCAAGGCCAATAAAGCAAATGCTCCGGAAGAGAGCCGACCGAAAACCCCGTCTTTTGTCGGACGAATAATAGATTCGAGCGGAGAGGCAGTATATGGGGCAGCCATTGTCTCAATGGATGGAGGCAGTTATGCTCTTGCTGATATGGATGGTTACTTTACTGTCTCTGCAAAGGAGGGAGAGAAGTTTAAATTGACCTGTATGGGATTTACGGATCTCATCGTTAGTGCGAAATTGGGGGATGAAAGCCAGACCTTCATCTTGAAGGAAGACTTTCAGATGTTGGATGAACTGGTCTTTGTGGGTTACGGATCCCAGAGAAAGAGCGATATTACAGGGGCAATCACATCCATTAAGGCGGAAGAACTTAACAAGATGCCCACGGTCAGTATAGGCGAGATGCTAAGGGGTACTGCAGCCGGTGTTCAGGTAAAAATGAATAGTGCTGAACCAGGAGGCAGTTCATCTGTACTTATTCGTGGACGACGCTCTCTTTCAGCCGACAATTCTCCTTTGTATATCGTGGATGGGGTGCCTATGAGTGGAATTGATGATATCAATGCTTTCGATATCGAGTCTATGGAGATTCTTAAAGATGCTTCTTCTCAGTCTATTTATGGTGCCAGAGCGGCAAATGGAGTTATTCTGATTACGACCAAGAGGGGAATAGAGGGAAAAGTGAAAGTCTCCTATGATGGCTATATGTCCGTTCAGGGGATAGATCGAAATTGTGAATTCTATAACGGGGAAGAATGGGCTGCTTACCGTAAGGAGGCGTATATCCAGGCATTTGGTACTTATGATGAGGCAAGTTGTTTCCCTGGGATTATGGGTGAAGTTCTGAAGAGCGGGGAATTTGTCAACTGGGAAGAACTGATGATACATAAAGCTCTTCAGCAGAAGCATGATATTCTGCTTCAAAGCGGAAACGAAAGCACTAAGTTTGTCATCGGACTTGGCCTGTTTCAACAGGATGGAATGGTCATAAACTCTGGTTTCGACAAAGTCTCTGCACGTATCAATATAGATCATAAGATCAGTAAAAACCTGAGTATAGGTGCCAATCTTAATTATGTCCAGTCCTGGAAACAGACAGCAGACGGCACTTTTAATACTTTTATCTCCATGCCCCCTCTTGCAAAGGTCTATGAAGATGATGCTCAGACACTTAGAAAAGACGTGACTGAAGCGGGCGAGTCTCATTATAACCCTTTATGGAACATAAATAACTCCGAATACAGAACCAATATAGTCAGACAATTATATAATGTGTTTCTGGACTGGAAGATAGCCAACGGATTGACTTACAAGCTAAATACTAGCATGACCAGCAGATCTGTGGAAAGCGATACCTATCTTGGCCGCAATCATACGTCTTGCCTGTCTGCCGGATATCTAGGTAAAGCTACAGTAAGCAAGAGTACAAACAATGATTATCTGCTTGAAAATATTCTCACTTATAATATTGATTTTAAGTCGGTTCATCATTTTGATGCCACTCTTATGCAGAGTCTTAATGTCATCGACTACAAGTCGATGAGTATCAATGGAACTGACTTCGCTAATGACGATAAGTCTTACAAGGCTATAGGCTCTGCATTGAACTATGGCGTTCCTTCTTATGGGCTTTCAAATAGAAAGATGTTATCTTTCCTCGCCCGTGCGAGGTATAACTATGACGACAGGTATCTGTTTACTGCTGCTGTCAGGGTCGATGGATCTTCAGTTTTCGGCAAGAATCATAAGTTCGGCTGTTTTCCTTCAGTTTCTTTTGCTTGGAGAATAAATAAAGAGTCTTTCTTGAATAATGTGGATTGGCTTTCCAATCTGAAACTGCGTTTAAGCTGGGGCCAGGTCGGTAACCAGGGAGTCTCCCCATACACGACTCTTGGCCTTACGGAAAAATACCTTACTGAGTTTGATAAGACAGCCATCGGATATCTGCCCGATACGACTTTGTCAAATCCGGATTTGAAATGGGAGACATCCACTTCCATGAATGCTGGTTTGGACTTCGGCTTCTTCAACGGCAGGATAAGCGGCTCTCTCGAACTATACCAGACAGATACCGATGACCTGCTCATTTATAAATCTTTGAGTAACTCTACTGGATATGTAAATCAACTGGTAAACATGGGTGCAGTTCAGAACAAAGGTGTGGAATTGACTCTCAATACTGTTCCTCTTTCAATAGGAGACTTTGAATGGATGTTGAATTTCACTTATTCAAAGAATGTGAACAAGATTATCAGAATCGATGACAGGGTGGATGAGAACGGAATGCCTTTAAATGATGTGAATAACAAATGGTTTATCGGTCAGCCGATGAATGTGTATTATGATTATGCATTTGATGGTATCTGGCAAATCGGGGATGAAATATCGAATTCTTGTATGCCAGATGCCAATCCTGGCGATATCAAGGTGAAGGATGTCAACCTGGATAATACGATCAATGCGGATGACAGGGTGATCTTCAACAGAGATCCTGATTGGATAGGCACTATCGTCTCCACTTTTGAGTACAAGGGAATAGACTTGTCCTTGGAACTGTATGCTTCTGTCGGAGGATACATTTACAATGAGTATCTGACCTCTTTCAATACCGGTGGAGATATGACAGGTAAACGAAACGGTATCAGGAGAAACTATTGGACTGTGAACAATCCATCCAATGAGGCTCCGGCTCCTAATATGACACAAGCTCCTGCGTACATTACTGCTCTGGGATATCAGGATGCGACGTATTTTAGGTTGAGGAATATCCAGATCGGATACACTTTCCCTAAGAATCTGATTAAAGCATTGTCCATTCAGAGATTGCGTCTCTATGCCACTTTTACCAATGTATGGACTAAAACGAAAGTGCTTGGTTATGGGCCGGAAGGGAATACCGGAGCATATCCGGAACCAAGAACGGCACTTATAGGTGTAAATGTAACATTCTAAACTATTATCGAAATGTATAAGAAAAACATATCGGCAGGATTTGTCTGCACCTTGGTGCTTTGTCTATCTTCTTGTGCCAAGTTTCTTGAGGAAAATAACGAGACCCAGTACTCTGTGGATTATATTTATTCCACTCCATCAGGTCTTGAGCTTGCAATGAATGCTGTATATTCACTGCACAGGACTTTGTTAGCCGATAACAGTGGAAATGAGAGTCCTACCTGGTGGGCGCTGGAGAGAGGAACCGATATAGTGGCAACTTGTGGAGGAACGGGTAATTTCTTCGGAATCTATGATCCGAATTATTTGAAGCCTTCCGCAGCTCAGGTGCTCTATATGTGGAAGATAAATTATCAGATAATAAGCCGTTGTAACGAAATCATCTGGTATGGTGAGCAGATGGAGCAGAGCGAGGAACTTAAAAGGACACTTGCACAGGCACACGGCTTCAGGGCCCAGTCTTACTTCCATCTTTTCAGGGTATTTGACAGAATTTGGCTAAATACCGTTCCGGTCACATCAGAGAATGTGAATGATGAGAGGGATTATCGTGCTGCCACAGCTGCAGATGTTTATGAACTCTTGTATTCGGATTTGAATTATGCTGCCGAGAATCTCCCTTGGACTTCGTATGAAGCCGGCAGATTCAATCAGGGAGTGGCAAGACTGATTCTGGCTAAGGTCGCCCTTTGGAAGAAGGATTGGGAAACTGCTCTTCAGCAGATCGATCTTATCGACCAATCGAATGCTTTCCATCTTTTGGCTTCCACCGCCGAGGTGTTCCAAAATGCCGATCTCAATCATGCGGAAGCAATCATGGTCCAGCAGTGGAGCGAAAAACCTGGAGGAAATTTTTCTGTTACCACCCCAAAAGGTAATCAGATGTGCACTTTGTTTATAGCCCAGTACAGAACGGCTCTCGGCGGTACTGAAGAGGAGTCCTGTTCTGCAGAGAACTGGGGTTATACCTTCGGAAGGGTTCTCCCGAATCCTTATTTGCTTTCTCTGTATGACCAATCAAAGGATACCAGGTATAATGACTGGTATATTCACAAATACCGTAATACCAGAAAGGTGTCCGTGCAGTATAGCGGCAAGCAGGTTGCCCCTGGTGAGTATCTGCCGGCATATACTTCAGGAAGCGGGGACCCCCGCTATACTATGCCTGGCTGTACAAAGTGGGGTGACATATATACAAAGACTCCTTCAGAGAAAAGAGGTTACAAGGATTTTATTCTGTATAGGCTCTCTGATGCCTACATAGTAGGTGCTGAGGCAGCACTTAGGCTGGGAGACCAGACCAAAGCCAAGTATTATTATAACAAGACCTGGCAGAGAGCTGGCAATGCGGAGTTTACTGCTACTTTGACTATGCAGGACATTATCGATGAGGAGGCCAGAGAGTTGTCTTTCGAAAATGACAGATGGTTCTTCCTCAAGAGGCTTGGAATTCTGATCGATCAGGTGTCCAAATATGCAGGGAATCCTATCTATGAGGCTTCCATGAAGGGAAGAACCAATCTTCCTGCCAATCCGCATTTCATCCGTTGGCCTATTCCTGAGTCTGAGATTATTAATATGGGAGCAGAAAACTTCCCGCAAAATGTAGGATATTAGTATGCGTAGAGTGGTATTTTCATTAGTGAGCCTTTGTGCCTTGTTGCAGATTTCTGCTCCTGTCTTCAAGACTTATGACGTATGCGTCTATGGTGGCTCTGCATCAGGAGTTTGTGCGTCTATCGAAGCCGCCAGGATGGGTGCAAAAGTTCTGCTGGTCTGTCAGGATGGCCACGTAGGAGGATTGGCCACATCAGGGCTTACTGCTACAGATATCAATAAGCATAGCGTGGTCGGAGGAATCGCCGAAGAGTTCTATAAGAGGATATATTCGTATTACTTGGACGAAGAGGCTTGGCATAATCAAAGTCGTGAACAGTTTATGGAATCGACCAAAAAACGCACTTTCTCCGGTAAAAATGATTCACGCAGGATGCAATGGGTTTATGAATCAGGAGTCGGGGAGAGAATTATGAAAGACATGCTGGAAGAGTCTGGAGTAGAAATTCTTTATAATTCACATATAACTCTTACTGACGGTGTCGAGCTAAAAAATGGCAAAATCAAGTCTATCCGTACTCTAAATGGTATCCGAATCCGTGCAAAGGTCTTTGTCGATGCTTCATATGAGGGAGATTTGATGGCACAGGCGGGAGTCAGTTATGTGACTGGCAGGGAGGCTGTCTCTAAGTATGGGGAGACATTGGCCGGAATCCGTAATCATGGAATGATTAAGGGGCCTGCCTGTCTGGAAGATGGGAGCATGATTCCAAAGCTGGCCCCATCCCTGTACGGTGAATATGGAGAAGGAGATAATCGCACGCAGGCATATTGCTATCGTGTGACATTGACTGATGATCCGGATAATATGATTCCGCTTCGAAAGCCTGAAGGATATGATCCGGCTATGTTTGAGATGGTACTTAGAAGGATCGAATCCGATGGGAAAACAGAATTGAAGGATGTGATTACTTTCACTCCTATGCCTAACAGAAAGACTGATACCAACCATTTGGATTTTATAGGTGGCAGTTTTGATTATCCGGAAGGGGATTATCAGACCAGGCAAGAAATCGCTGAAGAGCATCGTCTATATGCCGAAGGGATGCTATGGTTTCTCGGGCACGATGAAAGGGTGCCGGAGACTATGAGACAGGAGATGGCAAGATGGGGATGGCCCAAGGATGAGTTCACTGACAATGGACATTTTCCTCACCAACTGTACATAAGAGAATCAAGACGAATGCTTGGGGAATATGTTATGACCCAGCATAATATCGAAGGAAAAAGGAATGAGGAGATTACTCATCCCGTCGGTATGGGCTCCTATCCTATGGACTGTCATTTCGTTTCTTATGTAGCTCAAGTGGACAGCATTATGATAGAGGGTGGAATCTTTGTTCCGACTAAGCCTTATCAGATCGACTATGCTGCACTGATACCGAGGGAGGAAGAATGCTCTAACCTGCTGGTGTCTGTGTGCTTGTCTGCATCTCACGTGGCTTATTCCTCTATACGGATGGAGCCTGTGTATATGGTGCTTGGTCAGTCTTGTGGTACAGCTGCCGCTATGGCCGCTAAGTCCAAATGCTCTGTCCAAAAGATAGACAGAGATAGTCTTGTGGCTCGATTAAGAGCTGATGGTCAGATACTTGAATATAATGTAAACACTAAAACAAAATGAGATACTCAAAAGTGATTTTTTCCCTGTTGCTGATGGGACTTGCTCTCGTTTCTTGCCGTAAGGAGAGAGAGACGATAATACCGCAGGGCTCAGATGTCAATGAGGCAACGGTATTTAGCATTAATAATGAAAGCGGTGTCTGGAGGCTTTACAAGAACGGCGAACAGTGGATCGCCAAGGGAGCAGCTACCAACCGCAATTACAAGAGAGTCGCCGAATTAGGTGGTAACTGCATAAGAACTTATTCGACCTCGGAAGAGACTACTCCGAGCATTCTCAGTGAGGCATACAAGAACAATCTATATGTTCATATGGGTCTTTATATCTCCAGGGAGAGGGATGGATTTGATTATGACAATGAGGAAAATGTAGCCGCTCAGCTTGAGACCTGCCGTAGTCTGGTCAGACGCTTCAGAAATCATCCGGCGGTCATGTGCTGGAGTATAGGAAATGAGGCTGAGTCGATGTATACGAACACCAAACTTTGGACGGCTATCAACGATATCGCCAAGATGATTCACGAGGAAGACCCAAATCATCCGGTCACAACTACGCTTGCCAGCTCAAATGTGACAAATGTAAGGCTGATAATCCAGATGGCTCCGGAGCTGGATTTTCTCTGCATCAACTCATATTATCCAAATCCTATGAATATTCAGGCCAATCTTGAATCGGCCGGCTGGACCAAAGCCTGGATGCTTACCGAGTTCGGACAGCTGGGGACTTGGGCTACAAGTGTGCCCAAGACTTCGTTTGGCAGCTTGATTGAAGAAACAAGTACACAGAAAGCTGAGAAATATAGGGACACCAGCAAACTTCCGGGTCTAGATTTTTGCTAAATGGATAGTTCAAGGGT
>JBJEBS010000131.1:0-5285 GCA_051870275.1 Candidatus Cryptobacteroides sp. | reverse complement strand
ACTTGATGCTGGATGCTCCACCCATCATACCGCCACCTTCGGTAACCACACCCTTTCGGATTTGTGGATAATTGGCCAATACTCCTCTGACCACATCGGCGATCTCAGCTGTACTGCGCTCCCTTTCATCCACAGAACCGAGGTCTATGTTCATAGAAATCACGTGAGTACCGTTATTCTGCATACTTGCGAAAGCATTGTCGGTATCGGCCTGTCCGAAAGTGTAATTCAGAATCTTCACCTCAGGCACGAGTTCTATGATATCCTCGTAAATGGAAGCCGCTGTCTGAGCCGTAGTGGCCTGTGCGGTTCCTACAGGCAGAGTGATGTCTATAGACAAACGTCCGCCGTCACTGTGAGGGAAGAACTCCGTCTTCATCCTTGGCGCCAAGAATACCATTACTGCTACGAAAACACCCAATGACACATACACCACGATTCTTCTATGGGAAGTACACCAGCGGACTACGTGTCCATATCCTCTGGATATCCAATCCAAGAATCTCTCCACTGGAGTAAAGAACTTCTTATAGAAGGCACTGGTACTCTTGCCGGTGCGGAGCATCTTGGAACAGAGCATAGGCACGAGGGTAAGGGCTGCAGTAGTGGAGATGATCATAATGATGCTGACTATCCATCCGAGCTGTTTGAACATAATTCCGGCCATACCCTGAACCATGGTAAGAGGCAGGAACACGCAGAGCATGGTAAGGGTGGAAGCCACTACGGAGATAGCCACTTCGGATGTACCGTGCACGGCAGCCTCCTTAGGTTTTTCTCCCCTTTCCAGATGTGTAGATATATTCTCCAGCACCACTATGGCATCGTCCACAACCATTCCTATCGCTATGGAGAGCGCTGACATGGATATGATATTCAAGGTGTTGCCGGTAGCGAAAAGATAGACCAGAGAGCCCAGCAAGGCTATAGGGATACTTAGGACTATGATGAATGTAGCTCTCCATCTTCCCAGGAAGAGGAAGACCACGAGCATCACCACTATGAAGGTGATGAGGATGGTATCCTTCAGGGAATTGATGGTATTGATGATATTGGTAGAGGAATCGTTGACTATCTCTATCTTGATATCGGAAGGGAGGGTAGGCTCTATCTTCTTGAGTTGCTTCTTGATATCGCGGATCACATTCACCGTATTCGCACCGTTCTGCTTCTGGATTACGATACGGGCACTGCGCTTTCCGTCAGTATAAGACTCCTGCTCCCTTTCCTGCTGTCCGTCTATGATGGTAGCTACGTCCCTAAGATAGACAGTCTTGCCGTTGACAGATGTCAGCACGATGTCGAGCATCTCGTCCACTCCCTTGAACTCCTTCTCCACGCGAAGACTGTAGGTATCCGTTCCGATGTCGATATTGCCGGAAGGTACATTACGGTTCTCCGAGGCTATGCACTGGGCTATAGAAGAGATGGTCAGGTTATAGGCCTGCAACTTGTGAGGATCGCAGTACACCTGAATCTCGCGGGATGGAGCACCGCTCACGGATACCGTACCCACGCCGTTCACGCGCCCCAGAGGGGTGGCGACCTTGTCGTCCAGAATCTTGTCCAGACCAGGCAGGGATTCATCCGCAGTGGCGGAAAGCATCATAATTGGCATATCATCCGAACTGAACTTCATGATCATAGGCATAGAAGCTCCGTCCGGAAGCATGGAATTGACCATGTTCAATTTGTCTCGAACATCGTTGCACGCGGCATCGATATCCGTTCCGTATTCAAACTCGAGAGTAAGTATGGAGATGTTCTCCTTAGAACGCGAAGTGAGTTCCTTCAGGTTCTCCACGCTGTTCAATGAATTCTCCAGCACCTTGGTCAGGTTCGTCTCTATATCCTGGGCGCTGGCTCCCTGATAGGAGGACATTACCATCAGCACATTCGCGTCGAAATCCGGGAACTGGGCTATGCTGGTCCTCGTCAGGGAGAAAACACCGAAGATCGCGAAAGCCACAAAGATGAGGGCTGTCGTGACCGGTTTGTTAACTGCTGAACGATATATGCTCATTACTTCAATACTTCTACTTTGCTGCCATCCTTAAGGGCGGACTGGCCGCTGGTTACCACTATTTCACCTTTTTTAAGTCCGGAAAGCACCTCGTACCTGTCACCCAGATGACGACCTATCTCCACTACCCTTGAACTTACGCTGTTGTCGGCATTCAGGACATACACTGTCCTGACACCGCTTCCCTGCTGCTTAAGCACTGCAGTATCAGGTACGAGAATGGTCTGCTTGCTTCCGAAAATCAGTCTGACATTGGAATACATTCCAGGACGAAGTTCTGCTGAAGGGTTGTCGATAAGTACCTCTGCGATTACTGTATGGGTAGCAGGATCCACAGTAGGGTATATCCTGTTCACCTTACCGGTGAATATCTTCTTGCCGAGAGCTTCCGGAGTGAATTCTACATTGAGGCCCTCTTTCAAAAGGCTGTACTCCTTTTCAGAGACAGCTACCAGGGCCTTCATAGGGTCTATCTGCTGTACCACGAAAAGCGGAGCTGACATGGTGTACATATCTCCGCAGTCATAGTTTCTGGCTGTCACCACTCCGTTCAGCGGGCTCTTAAGTATGGTGTTAGTGAGCAGATTCTCGTAAGTGGTATTGGCCACATTATACTGAAGTTCGATGGATTCGAAATCTGATTTGGACACTCCGCCCTTCTCGTAGAGGGATTTGGCCCTCTGGTACTCGTCCTTCAGGTTCTTAAGCTGAAGTTCGGACTGCTGAAGCTGGGATTTATCCATTCTGGCCAACTCCTGGTCCTTTTTCACAAAATCTCCCACTTCCACGTCTATAGACATGATGCGGGAGCCGCTCTGAGGAGCTATGTTGTTCACTGCAAAGGCCTGCAGTGTCACTGAATAATTCTGATCTACATCTACTGTCTCTTCGACAGCTGCCACCGTCCTTACCGTCGGGATCTTGGCCTCGATGTTATTTGAGGTAGCTGGTTTTTTACCTGAGCAAGCGCTTAGTACACACATCACACCTGCGATTGCTAAAATTCTGCTGTTCATATCTGTCTGTTACTGTGCTGTATAATCCATTCCAATAGTCTGTTCGAGTCCGGTCTTGGCAGTCAGATAATTGAATACTGACTGGACTGCTGTCATCTTGGCCTGAACGAGGGCGAGCTGGGCATCGTTCAGATCTGTCATCGTGCTCTTGCCCACGGCGTAAGACTCTTCAGTAATGTCGTAAGCCTTCTGAGCTGCTTCCAAAGCCTGATCGGCGGCTGAGAAACTCCGAACTGCTGTCTCCATAGTGTTCAGGTTCTGCCTGATGGATATCTTGAGCTGCCTTTCGGTGTTCTGTCTCTGGAGTTCGAGCTCCTGGGCCTGCACTCCCGCTGCCTTAATGTTATTATATCTCTTTCCGCCTGCGAAAATCGGGATATTCAGCGAGAGTCCCACATAAGAATACGGGGTCCACCTGTACTCACTGAACTGGAAGTCATTTGCCATCGCGCTGTAATTATATGTGAAAGCCACGGCCAATGACGGCAGAGCCGAGTATTTCTGCATCCTGATGTTCGAAGCGAGCTGCTCAGCCTGAATGGACAGCTGCTTCAGAGTGGAGTTATTCTCCAGGCCAAGTTCCTCTTCCGCATAAAGTGTATTCATGTCGCCGGCGTAGTCGTAGAGCTGTCCCACCACATCGATATCCTCCTCCAGATCCACTCCCATCACAGCTTTCAGCTGCCATAGGGCTATCTCCACTGCATTCTGCGAATCGTACATATTCGGAATTGCGTTTGCCAATGAAGTCGCTGCCCTGGCCATATCAAGATCCGAAGCTTTCTGCGCCTCATAGCGGAGCTTGGTGCGTTCATAATTGGCCAATGCATTATCGTACACCTCTTTATATACGTCTCGCGCTTCCTTGGCGAGAAGCACTGAATAATAGGCGTTCTTGACCTGACTTACCATCTCCAGTCTGCTGTTTCTGGCTTTCTCCACTGCCAATTCCACATCCTGGCCTGTTATTTTCAGACTCTCCCAGAGTTGTAAGTTCACTATAGGCATGGAGGCATTTACTCCAGCCGAAAAGGTATTCCACCTACCGACTTCGAGACCTTCTTTCGATATGCCTGAGCTTTCACCTCCTTCTCCGGTAGAAGCTCCGCCGCCTCCACCGAGAGCTCCCATATCGAAATCCATATACATCACCTGCTTTTCTATCGTTCTCTGAAAGGCTGCTGAACCATCTATCTGAGGGAAAAGCGAGGCATAAGTTCCACGCTTGGCGTATTCGCTGCGTTCAATTTCCTTGTCCGCCACTTTGACGGCCACATTCTCGCTCAGAGCTATCTCCAAAGCCTGATCCAGGGATAAAAATGTCTGAGCCAAGATAAATAAACAACTAACTAAACCTGTCATACTATAATAAAGTTCCGCGGGCATTCTGCAAACATTATACCATTATTGAACTTCGGCTATACCACAATAGCAGAAGAAAGAACAATTCATCTCCAGCCAGAGGCTGTTATACCCCATTATTCTCAACAACTACTAGTTCCTGATGGTGCCAGTGCCAGCAGCTCCGAGGGTGGCGTGTGTTCCGGAGAGGACTGCCGCGCACCCACGAACCAAATCCATATTCATAATAATCTCCTTCTCCCCTTCTACATCATCCTCAAGATATATTTCTCAATTTCCTTCTCCAACTTCCTCCCCATCTCCATCCATCTCCATCTTCTACTCCATCTTCCTCCACATCTCCATCTTCTACCCCCCCTTGCTGCAGCTATTCTCTTCGCGAAATTCACCTGGCATATCATCAAATTGTATCTTATTGATTATCAGGAAAGTACCGGAATACGGTATGGCAAGTGGAATCAATTTGATGGTACCTACCATAATCTTTAATGGCAAAGTCCTAAGTATTAATTTGTTATGAGTTTATCCCATGCCAGGTGAATTGCACGAGCAGTCCCGCGGTAAAAAATACCGCCAGATAACTCACCAGCCACCCTTTCAAAGTGCCTCCGCTGAGTAATAAGCCCGAATTGCTCACCGAATATGCTTTCAATGGGCTCGCGATGAGAATAACCCTCAAATTACTTACTGAACATAAGTGTTCAGCAACGGCCACAGCGAGGAGAGCCCTACATAGCTCCCCGCAGCTGTGTGCCGTAGCAGACGGATCTCACACATTCCGGCTGCGGTGCTGGTGGAAAGTTGTTCCCTTTTCATTTTAGCAATCGCTTTTAACCCACATTGCAGCTAATAGAGATCTAACCACCTGATTTTGAGGGAGGGTC
>JBJEBS010000130.1:0-20901 GCA_051870275.1 Candidatus Cryptobacteroides sp. | reverse complement strand
ACAATTCAGATATGGGCTTGCGGAGAGGATATACACTTGAAACTTAAAACTGAATAAACTTATTATAAACTAAACTTTTACGACTATGATTTCTAATCTTAAACTATCTTGCGGCCCTTGGCCGCTGCTTTGGACAGTATTTTTGTGTCTTTCATTTGTTTCCTGCAGTTCCACTGCCAAACTCAACTCCATCCGTCGGAGCGGGCTTAATTCGTCCCTGCTGCTCCCTGGGGAGGCTGAACTGCGCCGCTATGGCGGCGAGGACCGGACTGAAGAAGCGGATTCGGACGGATTGTATGCGATGTCGGTGAGCAGGGACGAAGAGAGCGGGGAAGTTACTGCCTTCGAGAATCTGGATGCGGCGGTGATAGTGGCCAGGTTTCGTAACACTGCCGAGAGAGCTGGACTTATTCGTTTCGATTTTATGATAGTGGCTACTGACTCCCTTCAGGACCCAAGCTGGCAGCTTCGCTTTTATCCCGTGCTGTATTTCGAGAATGACTCCTTGGCCCTTAGTCCCGTCTATCTGACTGGAGAAGAATTCCGAAGGGCTCAACTCAAGGCTGCCCGCAGGTATGATTCTTTCGTCGCTTCTATATCTGCCGATTCGAGCAGGTTTGTGGATAGGGAACAGGTGGTTTGTTTCAGAGCGCGTTTTCCAAACTCGGACATGGAAGAGGAAAGCCTGGAGAGGCATTTCAGAAGGCCCCTGCTGATCAGCTTTAACGCTTTTAAGAAATCCCGTCAGCAGGAGTACAAGGACAAACTGATTAAGACGCCCCTGGAGGACAGCTCTGTAAGAAGGGACAGCACCTGGTCCGACCCTACGAGGCACTTTGTCTATATCTACAGGCAGAGCATCTCGTCGAGGGCTTCCCTTAACAAGTTCATGCTCAAGGTAAAAACTGAGATTTGGGACGGAAAGAAGCTGCTGTATTCTTTCAAGCCCACCGAGCCTGTCACTTATTATGTTAGCTCGCTGAGTTCGCTTACGGACGAAGCGCTCTGCAGAAGGCACGCGGGGGACAGCACTTATGCTGAAGGCGTGGCTCTCCTAAAGCAGCGCAGCTGGGAGCAGGCTTTGGAATTGCTCGCAGATTATGGAGACTACCATAGTGCATTGGCCTACTTGTCTTTGGAATATAATGCTACTGCGAGTCAGATTCTCGAGGGTATGGGAGAGCAGACTGCCGCTTCGCACTACCTGCTGAGTATAGCTTATGCCAGAAGGGGGCTGGAGCAGCAGGCGGTGGAGCAGCTGGAATTGGCCGTCTCTATGGAGCCGTCATATAAATATCGAGGCAATCTCGATCCCGAAATCGCCTCGATAATTCTAAAGTATGGACTTTTTCAGGATTATTCCTGAGAAAGTTTCTTGTAGTTGTTATAGCGGATCTTCGCGAATTCCTCGGTCTTCTCGAGAAGCTCTCCGGCCTTTTCAGGATAGAGCTTGGTCAAGGATGAAAAACGAACCTCACCCTTGAGGAAGTCCTGGAACTTGCTCCAGTCAGGCTCCTTGCTGTCGAGGCTGAAGGCTTTCTTGCCCTGCTCCTCGAGAGCTGGATTGTAGCGGTAAAGCTGCCAGTAACCGCATTCAACTGCGAGTTTCTCTTCTCTCTGGCTGAGTCCCATACCTGCCTTGAGTCCGTGGTTGATACAAGGAGCGTAGGCGATGATAAGGGATGGTCCGTCGTAAGCCTCTGCCTCCTTGATGGCGTTCAGGTACTGAACTGGGCTGGCACCCATAGCTACCTGAGCCACATATACATAACCATAGCTCATAGCCATCATTCCGAGGTCCTTCTTGCGGATCTTCTTTCCGGATGCGGCGAATTTGGCGATGGCTCCTGCAGGGGTAGCCTTTGAGGACTGTCCGCCGGTGTTAGAGTACACCTCAGTGTCGAGTACGAGGATGTTTACGTTCTCACCTGAAGCGAGTACATGGTCGAGTCCTCCGTAACCGATATCGTAAGAGGCACCGTCTCCACCGATGATCCACTGGCTGCGGGCAGGGATGAACTGCTTGAGGGCAAGGAGTTCCTTGCAGGTGTCGCAGCCGCAGGCCTCCATCAGAGGTACGAGCTTGTCGGCTACCTCACGGGTGGTCTTGTAGTCGGAGCGATTGTCCAGCCAGTTCTGGAAGAGGGCCTTCATCTCATCTGAGCAGCATGAGCACTGCAGACCTTTCTGCATCAGCTCTGCCACCGTATCTCTCTTGCGCTCGCTTCCGAGTCTCATTCCCAGACCGAACTCGCAGAAATCCTCGAAGAGGGAGTTCTGCCAAGCAGGACCGTGACCCTTCTCATCTGTGCAGTAAGGACTTGCAGGGAAGGATGCACCGTAGATGGAAGAACAGCCGGTAGCGTTGGCTATCATCATATGGTCACCGAAAAGCTGGGTGATGTTCTTAATGTATGGAGTCTCTCCACAGCCTGCGCAGGCGCCGCTGAACTCGAAGAGCGGCTGGGCGAACTGGGCGTTCTTCAGATTGCTCTTAGGATCGAAGAGCTTCTTGTAGCCTACTTTGGAGTTAAGGTAGTCGAAGTTCTGCTGCTCGGCGGTGTTCTCGATGTAAGGCTTGAGGCTGAGGGCCTTGTCCTTGGCCAGACATACGTCCACACAGTTGCCGCAGCCTGTACAGTCGGCCACTGAGATGGAGAGGGCGTACTTGTACTCCTTAAGGTTAGCCTTGCCGTCGGCGAGCTTGAGCCCCTGAGGTACTTTCTCGGCCTCTTCGGCTGTGAGCAGGAACGGACGGATGGCTGCGTGAGGGCAGACGAAGGCACAGTTGTTACACTGGATACACTTCTCAGGTTCCCATACAGGTACGTTCACAGCTACGCCGCGCTTCTCGTATGCGGCAGTGCCGTTAGGCATGGTACCGTCCTGGTAAGGCAGGAAGGCGCTGACAGGCAGGGAGTCACCCTCCTGGGCGTTCACCTTGTCGGCGATGTCCTTGACGAATGGAGTGGCCAATCTGGCGGCGTTGTGGTTGCAGAACTTGGCATTGATATTGGCCCATTCTGCAGGCACTTCCACTTTCACATACTCTCCACCGCGGTCGATGGCAGCGTAGTTCATGTTCACCACGTTCTCACCTTTTTTGCCGTAGCTCTTCAGGGCAGCAGCTTTCATATAGGTGACTGCGTCCTCGGTAGGGATGATGCCGGTGATTCTGAAGAATGCACTCTGGAGGATGGTGTTAGTCCTTCCGCCCAGACCGATTTCGGCTGCTATCTTGGTGGCGTTAATGATGTAGAAGTTGATATGTTTGCGTCCGATGACTGCCTTTACATGGTCAGGAATGCGCTCTATGGTCTCCTTTTCGTCCCAGAGGGAGTTCAGAAGGAAGGAACCGCCGTCCTTGATGCCCTTCAGTACGTCGTATTTCTCGAGGTATGAAGGTACGTGGCAAGCCACGAAGTCAGGAGTGTTCACCAGATATGGAGCGTGGATAGGTTTCTGTCCGAAACGCAGGTGTGAGCAGGTGTAACCGCCGGACTTCTTAGAGTCGTAGTCGAAGTAGGCCTGGCTGTAGAGGTCGGTGTGAGAGCCGATGATCTTGATGGTGTTCTTGTTAGCACCTACGGTACCGTCTGAACCCAGTCCGTAGAACTTGCATTCGGTGGTGCCTGGTTTTACGATGCTGACCTCGCTCTTGATAGGGAGGCTCTTGAAGGTAACGTCGTCCAGAATACCGATGGTGAAGTCATTCTTAGGCTCCTTCTGTTCGAGGTTGTCGAATACGGAGATAATCTGGGCTGGAGTGGTGTCCTTGCTGGAAAGACCATAGCGTCCGCCTACGATTAGAGGGGCATTGGCCTGACCCTGGAAGACAGTCTTGATGTCCAGGTAGAGAGGCTCTCCGAGGGAACCTGGCTCCTTGGTGCGGTCCAGAACTGCGATCTTCTTCACGTTCTTAGGAAGGACCTTGAGCAGGTATTTGGTGCTGAAAGGACGATAGAGGTGAACTGATACCACACCGTACTTGCGGCCTCTTTCGCGGAGGTAGTCTATGGTCTCGCAGATGGTCTCGGTGACTGAGCCCATGGCGATGATGATGTTCTCGGCATCAGGGGATCCGTAGTAGTCGAAAGGTCTGTACTGACGGCCAGAGATCTCACCTAACTCACCCATATATCTGGCTACGATGTCCGGAATGGCTTCGTAAGCCTGATTTCTGGACTCAACTGCCTGGAAGTAAACGTCTCCGTTCTGGGCAGTACCACGGGTGACAGGGGAGTCAGGGTTAAGGGCGCGCTTGCGGAAGTTGTTTAGGGCTTTCTCGCTGACCAGTCCCTTAAGCTCGTCCTCGTCCAGAAGTTCTATCTTCTGAATCTCGTGAGAGGTACGGAAACCATCGAAGAAATGCAGGAATGGAATGCTGCTCTTGATGGTGGAAAGGTGTGCCACAGCAGCCATGTCCTGGGCCTCCTGAACTGAACCGGAAGCGAGCATGGCGAAACCTGTCTGTCTGCAGGCCATCACGTCCTGATGGTCTCCGAAGATGGAGAGGGCGTGGCTGGCAAGCGCGCGGGCAGATACGTGGAACACTGTAGGAAGCATCTCACCTGCGATTTTATACATATTAGGAATCATCAACAACAGGCCCTGGGAAGCGGTGAAAGTGCTGGTAAGGGCACCTGCCTGAAGAGCGCCGTGAACTGCACCGGCAGCGCCGGCCTCACTCTGCATCTCAGTCACCTTTACGGTCTCTCCCCAAAGGTTCTTCTTCCCTGCTGCTGACCACTCGTCCACATTCTCGGCCATAGTGGATGAAGGCGTGATAGGGTAGATGGCTGCGCTCTCGCTGAAAAGGTATGCGATGTTGCTCGCAGCCTGGTTACCGTCACAGGTAATAAATTTCTTTTCTTTAGACATAGTGTGTATAAATGATAATTATTTGTTTATTTATTGAATTCCATCGATAGTCACTTCCGCACCAGCGATTCTCCTGACCAGGCCCTGCAGTACATTACCTGGGCCTATTTCCAGGAAGTAGTCCGCTCCATCCGCAAGCATATTCTCCACCGTCTTGGTCCAGAGTACAGGCGAAGTGAGTTGCGCGAGCAGATTAGTCTTAATCCTATAGGCATCTCTTTCCGGCTGGGCGTTTACATTCTGATATACAGGGATTTGTGCATCTTTGAAGTGAAGCGTAGCTATCATCTCTGCCAATTCCTCTGCGGCATTTTGCATCAGTGCGCTGTGGAAGGCACCGCTCACCGCGAGGGGCAGTGCCCTTCTCGCCCCGAGTTCTTTCAGTCTTTCGCAAGCGGCTTTTACCGCCTCTGCTTCCCCTGAGATAACTACTTGACCTTTACAGTTATAGTTCGCTGCTACCACGAGCCCTTCCTGCACCTGAGCGCAGCACTCTTCTATGACTTTATCTTCCAGGCCAATTATCGCGGCCATTCCTCCAGCCCGCTTTTCGCAGCATCTGCTCATCGCTGCGGCTCTGAAAGCTACGAGCCTGAGTGCTTCTTCGAAATCCAGTACCTCCGCCACGCAAAGTGCGGACAATTCTCCGAGAGAATGACCTGCGACCATATCAGGACGTGGTAGCTCGGAGCATAAAGCCAAGGCTGTGGAGTGTATGAAAATGGCAGGCTGAGTCACTTCCGTACGTTTCAGATCCTCTGCGCTGCCATTAAACATGATATCAGTTATCTTGAAGCCAAGTGTCTTGTCAGCTTCCTCCATAAGCTCTCGGGCTTGTTTTGAACTCTCATAAAGACTCCTGCCCATTCCGCTGAACTGTGAGCCCTGACCTGGAAAAATATACGCTTTAGACATTTTGGTTCGTCGTTTTAGTAGTAGTTCCCACAAATATAAGAAAAAGCAATGGAAAAACTACTCGGTTCTTTTGAATAATTGTGTCAAATCCGGATCGTCCAGAGCTATCCAGAGCATAGAGCTGGCGCTGAGGCGTTCAATCACATAGTCGTGGCTCCAGAATCCGCTGTCGTGGTCGTATTTTCCTTCAATTACAGCCCCGTCCTGTGCACTTACGCTGAGCGCGTAAGTGCCGCTCATAGTGTGAGGAACATTCTGGAAACTGTCCAGATTGGTGCTAAGTTCGAAAGTATGCTCGCTACGATTCAGCTTCAATTCCAGGAAGGTCCCATCGAGAAGAGACTTGCCGTTCAGCATTTCCAGACTCCAGTTGCCGCTGATATTGTTATAATTCACCTCCAGGAGCGGTTCTATCCCGTCTTTGGAACTTGTTTTATTGCATGAAGTTAGCAATATGGACAGGCATAGCGCCAGAAGGGTTTTAAGGTATCTCATATCATTTAATTTTTATTATCACTTTAGTTTGTTTTTCCTTGCTTCCCAGAAATAGCGGGTATTCTCCTGTGGAACTGTTCTTTTTAGGTCTGTATTCCACTATGATGCGGTCTTTTTTAATGCTGGCCTTCAGCTCCGGACAGAGAAAATCGTCTCGCAGGGTCAGCGGAGCAGCTCCTTCCGAGAGCTGTCGATATAGAATCTCAGATCTGGCCTTCTTGCCTGCTTGGAATACTACTTCCTTGGTCTGCAGGGCATAAGGACCCATTCTGTAAGGATAGGGGGAGTCGTCCACCACCCTTATTCTCAGGCTTAGAGTAATCTCCGGCTCTGAAGATCGGTCGGTATAGACATAAACCTTGGTATCGAAACTTCCGCTTCGCCCTTCCGGAGAGTATTTGAGACTGATCGTGCCTTTTTCTCCAGGCTGGATGAATTCTGCGCTGCTGCTGGCTGAAGTGCAGGAGCAGTTGGTCCTCAGGGCTTCAATTCTCACAGGAGCAGAGCTGATATTTTCGAATTCGTACAAGAAGCATTGAACAGGGTCGCTTTCCTTGATGCTGCCTCCTTCCTGAACTGTGATAGGGAAATAGAGACTCTGTGCGCCTGCATTCAGGCACACAGATAAAGCTGCGATTATGCTCAATAAGCTTCTTTTCATTATAACCAGCCCTGGCCGCCCTCTTCTTTGACAGTTATTACGAATTCGAAACTCTGGCCGTTGCTGGCACTGATACTGGCTTTGGTCTGGCCAAGTTTCAAGCCTGAGAATACGAGCTGAGAGCCGTCCATCTTGAAATCGGCTATGCTCTTGTCTTCAATACTAATCTTATAGCTGAGAGTCTCTCCGTTGAGGAAGTATTTGGCAGGGGAGTACCTGGCTTCTTTTCCGAGTCTAAGCAGAACATTAGGGAAGCTCATCTCCACGCCTGCACCCTCAATGGCTTTCAGGAAGGCGTAGGCATCGGCCTGGCCGGCTCCCATCTTGCCCTTGTAGGCATTCAGGTCTATGGAATTGTAATGGTTTTCACCCAGGTCTGCCACCCATTTGTAGTAGTATTTGAGCTTGTCAGTATCCCAGTGGCTTTCGATCTCTTGAGCAGATGAGTAAAGCAGTTCTATGACTTCCTCTGCCTTGAAATGCTTTCTCAGCTGGGCTGCGTAGGAAAGTCCGAGAGCCACAACTCCGCTCACGTGTGGACAGGCCATGGAAGTACCTTCCATATAGCCGTAGCCGCTTGCACTCACATTATAAGGCAGAGTGGAGAGGATGCAGCCTATGGCACCCTTGTCAGAGCCTTCGCCCCAGTCGTAATAATAGTCCTGGTCTCCGCCAGGAGCGCTGATTGTGGTTCCTGGACCGAAGTTGGTGTAGATGGCAGGAGTAAAGTCCCCAGCAGTGGCGGCTACGGATACGAAGTCCGGATAGGCACCTGGGTATCCAGCAGCAGGCGCGCTTTCGTTGCCGGCGGCGAAGATGGCGATTCCGCCTTCAATTACTCCGTCAGGGGAGCCGGCATTGTGGATGAAATAGTCGAGAGCCTTGGCTTCGAGCATGTTGTCTGTCTTCCAGCTCTCGTCGTCGCCGTACTGTGGGCTCCAGTCGTAAGGATTAGCTGCTCCGGAGGTGTAGCCCCAGCTACACTGCAGGATAACTGCGCCGTTGTCGGCTGCGTATTTGATGGCCCTTACCTCGTCGAGCACGGTTCCGGCGTAGTTGCCGCTGAAAATCTGGCAGGACATGATTCTGACGCCCTGTTTGCCAGGTTTTCCGCCGGCTATGCTGTTCAGGCCCTGGCCGTCATTGGCTGCTGCGATGACTCCGGCCACGTGTGTGCCGTGTCCAGTGTCGTTAATGTCGTCAGTGGAAATGACTCCCGTACCTCTGGTGAAATTGTATCCGTAATAGTCTCCGACATAACCGTTGCCGTCATTGTCTTCGTGGGAGCGGAAGATTTCCCCTTCATTGGTCCACATGCTTGGGGCCAGATCAGGGTGGGTGTAGTCCACGCCTTCGTCCAGCACAGCTACTATTATGTCTGGATCTCCGCAGCTCAAGTCCCAGGCTTTCAGGACATTGACATCTGCTCCAGCGATGAATTTCTTATCTCTCAGTTCGCCTGTATTATGCAGGTTCCACTGATACTCGAAATAAGAATCGGTAGTGGCTTTGCTCTCCCTGAAAGGGATGGAGCGTCCTGTGTAGGCTTTCTTGAGGCTGCGGTTGTATTCCACTCTGCTCACTTCTCCGAGCCGGCTGAGTTTTGAGCCTAATTCGTCCTGGTCCACTCCTTCGCTGAATCTGACTACATACCAGAGGTTAAGTCCTTCCTTAACCGCGGTCTCTTCAGTTCTTTTGTCCACAGGGAAAACCCTTTCCAGGCTGCAGCCCTGAAGGGTCTCCATAACTTCGTTAACCGAGATGGAAGTACTCTTGCAGAGTCCCTGTTGCTCCAGTATGCCTGCCACCTGTGGGCTGAATTTTACCAGAAGTTCTCCCTGAACTACGGATTCGTCCCAGCCTGGGGCAGGTTTGTCCTGAGGCAGAACGAGCTCAGCGTTCCGGCAGCTGCCCAGCAGAAGTGCTGCGCCCAATATGATATAGAGCCTTTTATTCATTATCTTTCATATTGTTAGGGTTAAACTTCTTATGCACGTATTCCTTGTAATAGTAATCCATATTCACCGGTTCGTTGCTAAATCCGGCAGATTTGCCGTCCTGATCCCTTCCGTCTGACTGAGGGAAGATAAGAGCATCTGGAACCCAGAGGTCCAGCTTAGGGTGATATAGCAGCCAGTCAGGGAGCTCTCCACTGAGTCTGTTCAGGTTGATGGAGAAGAAGTTGGCATTAGGCAAGACTTTAGGAAGTCCTATCAGGATGTTCGGAAGGGTGTCGCTGGCATTGACTTCTTCCGCAGTCCACTTAGGGAAGTCCGGATCGTTTTCGAGGGACGGGATGCTGCCCTGCAAGTGGTTCACGCTCAGCCTGAGGGTATCCAGAGTATCCCATTTGAGAATCTTGACAGGGAAATGTCTCTCCCCATTCTCGTCCTTAGGGCATTCGTCCACGAAGCCGCCTATGTTCTCCTTGTTGAAGTTCGAGAGGTCATAGCTGCTGTATCGGGTATTGGCATTCAGCAGCAGGGTCCTGAGCTTAGGGAAGTTCTCTTTGCAGAGCACTTCAGGGAAGGCTTGGAAGTTGTTCCCGCTGAGGTCGAGATACTCGAGGTTTTTCAGATCCTTGAAGTCTTCAGGCAGGGTGGTAAGACCGTATGCGCTGATAGTCAGGTTCTTGAGCTGAGGGAGCTTGCAGATGAACTCGCCCGGGTCGAAACTGTAGAGGAAGGTATTCGTGTTACCAAAGAAGGTAAGGGTCTCGGCCGCAGTAAGGTACTGTACCTGGAAAGGAATGCCTTCCTTGATGTTGAACAGCACGAAAGAAGCGGAGCGGATTCTGCCCTTGTTCGGACCGGATTTCCACACTGTAACGTTGTCCCAATTGGCCATCCTCTCGGAAGTGTTGATCTGCCCCATGCAGCCCAGGGCCCTGTGTATGGCTATGACTGCGAGGGAATCTCCCTTGATACCTATCTCTATAGGCTCGGCAGACTTCTGCTTGACTTCCAGTTTGTCCTGTCTGGCCAAGTCGATGTTCTGGTCCAGGGCATTGAACTCGACTTCGAGCTGCCTGTCATTCTGATAGACATTGATATCCCATTCGAAGTTCAGCTTGACAGTGCGTGGTCTTGCGCCTCTGTCCAGCACGAGCTCAGGTGCGGAGCATCTAAGCCATTTAACTTTTGTCTCCTGCGGGTCTTCCCTGTCGATTACCTTCACTTCGAAAGGAGTGTTGGCTGTAACTTCCAGTGAGAAACTGCGCTGCCCGAAGTCGGCATAGCTTTCTATCTCCAGTTCCTGTTTTTCGCAGATAATCTCGTAATTGAAGCCTTCCTGTTTGACTTTGATATCCTGTCTTTTGCCATCGGAGAGCCTTTCGAGTCTCACCAGGCCTTCGCGAGGATTAACCGTGAGGGCTGAATCGACCATAATTTTACAGTCCACACTGCCTATTCCGTTGGCAGGGGATACGGTAATCCAAGGCTCCTGGGTCTTGGCTATCCATTCCGAGTCGGAAGAGAGCCGGAGGGCCCTGACTCCGCCTTCAGGTCCAAGGCTTATTTCCTGATCCGAAATCACGAAGCCCAACTGCTTTTCTTCCACACAGGAAGAGAGCAGGGCAGTCATCAGGACAAGGCTTGTTATATATCTTCTATTTTTCATCATCATATTCTATACTGTAGGAATATACTGGCAGTTCCTGATGTCCTGAGTTTCGTCGTAGATGAGGTAGAACTGACCTCTTGCGTATGCCGTGCAGATGTCTGAGGCATCGAAGACGATGTTAGGATTGTCACTGATCTCCAGGAAGTAACAGAGGGTGGAGATGGTGTCGTCCACCTTGCCCAGGTTATTCGAGCCTATGTAGAAGCCTCTCAGACCTTTGTGGTTGTAGAGGCCGTTAGGCCACTGCTCCAGACATCTTTCGCCATTTTCTCTTTGTCCACGTATGGCGAAGACGGTGAGGTAGGCGCTGTCCAGCGGCTCGAATGGGAAGACCTTGAAGCTGTTGTAAGACAGGTCAATTCCGTATAGGTATGGCAGGTTTACGCCGTTCAAGCTGCTTGGCAGGTCGTTCAGACGGTTATAGGACAGGTCGATAGACCTGATGTATTTGGCATTCTCATAGACAAAGCATTCCGAAGGAATCTCCTTCAGGGAGCAACCCCTGTAAGAGAAGTTCTGTATGGAGGAGTTGCTTTCGGCGAAGGCCGTAGGCAGGCTCGTGAGTTCCATGTTATTCCCCAGGTTGAGGGTCTCTGCCTTGAGTCCCTTGTAGGAGCTACCGCTGTTTTGAACTCCACTTATGTGATTGAATGAGAAGTCTATGCTTCCCATAAAGTATGGAGTCTGGGTAGTGAAGATGTCAGGCAGTTCGGTGAAGAGGTTGTAGGATGCAGTGAAACTTTCCACATCGTCTATCTTCATGAACAGGCCATTCTCGTCCACCGGCAGGCTGCTGAGTTTGTTATGGTCCAGATAGAGTTGTACTACGGATATATCCTGTCCGAAGGCCTCCGTAATTTCACTTATCTGATTGTATGCCAAGTCGAACAGCCCCAGCTTTTTCAGATTCCTTATCTGTGCGCCGTCTATGCGGCTGATATTGTTCAAGTTAAAATAGAGTATCTGCAACTTGGCCTGGGAAGCGCCTGTGCAGAGGTATTCCAAAGCCTTTTCTATCTCTTCGCTGCTCATCTGGGAGTTGTTACCCAGATTCACAGAGATGAGGTTAGGAAGGTCCTTGAGAGCCTCCGGAGCCTTGGTCATCTTAGTGCAGTTGTAGATCTCCAGATCCGTCAGGGATTCCAGTTCGCTGAATCTCTGAGGAAGTTCTTCGAGCTCGCCGTTAGCGATGTTCAGGGTCTCCAGCTTTTTCAGATTGCCTATCTCCTCTGGCAGGGACTTGAGTCCGTTGCAGAGCTTTCCGTGCACCACGTCCATAGGCTGGATAAGGCTGTGACCGTCAGTTTTATCTATCAGTTCATCCTCAGTGTATCTCTCGTAGAGTGCAGTCTGAGGCAGACTGATACCGTTCTCCTTAAGCGCAAAGGCTATAGGTTCGGAAAATGGAGTGACAGGATGCGTCATCTTCAGGTACTCCTTGTGTCTTTCCATCCTGTTAGTTTCGTTCATGCCTGGCTGTATGCTCGGGTCGTACTCGAAAAGGTTGATATCATTATGGGTGCCCAGGTAGAGTTCCACCAGTTCACTCAGATCTCCGATGGCAGGGGAAAGATTTCCTCTGAAACCGAAGTCGCTGATGTTGATAAGGGCCACCCTTCCGTTACTGTGAAGCTGTACCCCAGGCTGATCGCCCCAGAGGTCCGGATCCTTGTCGAAATTCCAGTTCGCTCCTCTGGCCCAATCCTCTCCGAAATAATACCAGTTAGGTCCGTCGAGGGATTCCCAGATTTTCTTGAGGGCCAGATAGTCCTGCATATAAGCGGCTGACTGGTCCAGGTTAACCGGAACTTTCACTTCGGTGAGACAGTTGTCCTTGACCTCAAATTCTTCAGATTCGACATTTCCGTTATATTCCAGGAGTTTGCCATCTTCGTCCCTCAGAGTATAGGAAGCGATGATGTATTTTCCGCCTTTCACTGTCACTATGCTGTCGCATACCACTGACGATGTGCGGTAGTAGGAACCTTCCTCCTTAAAATGCATGTCGAAATCGCCCTTCAATCCGCTTATCAGGGTCTTCACTCCGGTCTGGACGTCTTTAATCTCCAGATCCGCTTCGTCTATCTCGTCGAAGGTGTATTCCCTGGTGGCGGCTTTGGTGAACACTTTTTCCAATGTAAACTTGACTTGTCCGCGTGGAGTGACCTTGACCGTTATGTCGTGGCTGGTAAGACCTCCTGCGAGCACTTCGAATTCTCCCGCAGTTCCTCCGTTGTAAAGTTCCTGGTCCAAGGCATCGAAAAGTGTAAAGGCCTTGATTTTATAATTGCCCTTTACCAGCTGGAGTTTCTCGCTTCTCAGGCCCCACTCCGCGCTGCTGTTATCCTGAGCGCGGAGCACGAGGGTCTGGGATATCTGTCTGTTAGAATACTCCAGCATCAAAAGGATTTTGCTGGCATCTTTCAGATAGTCCAGTTCTCCCACGACGGATTTGCTCTCATAGGAACTTTCCTTGTAGAGTTTGAACTGTACGTATCCGTAGTCCTTTTCACGCAGGTCTTCCGCTTCCTCCTGAATGCAGGAGAAAGCCGGAAGAAGCGTAAACAGGATAGCTGTCAGCTTAATGATTTGTCTTTTGAAAGTCATTATGATTAGTTGGTTCTTGTACAAACAAGTATTGATAATTCAGTATATAGAGCATCGTGGAAACAGAAATAATCCACTTCGCCTACTGCGCTCATCGTTACATAGAGGGTTCCGTCCTCATATTCTCCCTGAAGCCAGTAGTCGTAGGAGTCTTCCCAGTTACCATAAGCTGGACCAGGATTGTAGGAAGGACATTTGACGGTAGGATTCTGAGGGTATTCGCTCGTGTAAGTCAGGGTATAAACCTTATCTGCGTTAAACAGCGAGCCCCATTCCCCTTTCAGCATACTAAGGACTTCGTCTGAAGCGCCTTTCTCCAGAGTGGCACCTGATACATATTGAGGATATTCGAAGCTGAATACGGCCTCGCCTTCATCATCTGACTTGGCTTCAGGATCCCAGGTGAAATAGATAGCTGCAAATTGAGTATTCTCACCCCACAGAGTTATGATACAAGATGTTACTTCAGTTACACTCTCGCCTACATATACGGTGAACTGCTGCTCATTGAAAGGCTCAACTCCGAATGAACCGTCAGTGAGTAGGTTTCCATCCAGACCATACAGCTGAACATTCCAGTAAGAGGTCTCTGATTTGAGAACAGTGGCAAAAGAGGATACGGTTACAGCGTAGATATCGGAGATGCCGCTCATGGCGTTGATGGCCTGATAGATATCGTCAGATTCGCTGAGGTGCTGTACATTACCTGTTCCGTTACGATGGAGATAATTCCATCAGTCTCATCGTCTCCGCCACCTATCTCCTGACCTTCTCTGTAAAGGCACTGGATTACAGCCTTGCCCTTACCCTCTGCATCGTAGAATACTACGAAAGACTCAGGCTCTTCGCCCTCCAGAGTTTTGTAGAGATTAGGATACATATAGAGAGTGCTCTTGGTGTTCGATGCGAAAGGACACAGCTCCAGCCAGAATCCAGTCTCAGGTACAATGCTGCCCCAGAAGTTGCAGAATTCATAGTAATCGAAAGCCTCACTGAATACCAGGGTAGCCTGGGAATATTCGTCAGTATAGGTGAGGGTATAAGCCTCTTCGCAGTAGAACATAGAATGCATCCAACCTTTTTCGAGTTTTACAAGTTCAGCCTTGTAAGTATCATCTTCATTATCTGAAAGGGTGATATAATCTCCGCCTACAGGATCAGTCTTAGGCGCTGCTTCCTGCTCCAGACGGCAGAGTACATAAGGCTGGTATTTCTCGAGGAACTCGCAGGTGTTGTTATCGCAAAGTTCTTCTACCAAGGTCTCTGCGAGACTCTTAGGCAGGATGAGAATGTCAGCTACTCTGGCATCTCCCTCGTTAGCTTTAGGTGTGATCTCTACAGTAGCGTGCTTGAGGTATGAATCGCCGGAGGTGAACTTAATCTCTGACTCTATCCAGTCAGCATAATTGGTCTCGTGCCACTCACCATCGAATTCCAGGGCTTTAACTACGAAGCCTTCCACTCCGAGTACATAAGCTATTCCAGGTACTTCGCTGAAGCCTCCGGTAGCCATCTGCTGCTCACCGGCAGCATTGAAGATGAAACTGGTACCGGTCTCGATCTCCAATCTGTCCACAAATGATGGCAGGCTGATCTCCAGGCTTTCTTCTACTGAAGTGTTAGCGCTATCCAGGAATTTGACATAGTCTTTAGCTCCGTTCTCGTTCTCTGCGCTCAGAATGGCGCTTAGGATGAACTCGGTGGCACCAGCCTCTCCGGAATTCACTTCTCCAGCACTAAGCCACTCAGGCAGAGAAAGGCTCCACTCGTAGTTGGCCACTACCTTTACAGGAATGCCGTAGTTGATGCTGCCTGCGAAGCTGATAAGCTCGGCCTTATCGGCTTTCTCATATACGTATGCTCCGTTTTCCCTGGCAAAATCACACTCTCCAGCCTTGCCTACATATAATTCGAAAGTTCTTTCGAGGGCAAGTCTGGTGTATTCGGCTACCTTCTTGGTCTGCTCGGCCATGGTGAGGTTGACAGTACATACACGGTTCTTGTCCAATTCTTCTGTCTCGGAGAATACGATGGTAGCTTTGATCTCGCCGGCTTCTCCAGAGATGCTGGTCTCTTTGAGATTGTCGTCGTCGATCCAGAAGAAGTTGCCGGCACCCTCGCCTTCGATGCTGAGGGTCCAGTCGAGATTGGCAGTGAGAACAAGTTCTACATAGTCTCCTGCTTTTACAGTGCGGACATCCACACTTTCTGGGAATTCAGGTTCAACCACCACATCAGGGCTTACCGGTTGAACACAAGCGCTTGCAAATAGGGCTGTAAGAGCGCAAGCGATGCTTAATTTGGAATAATTTTTCATCGTTTCATTATTTAACAATTACATTCCATTTTCTTCCTGAAGGCGCCTGGCTTCTTCGTCGCTGATCCATTCCATGATATTGTAGAAATGGCCTACGGTGCCTACGGAAGTGTTTAGATTATTCACGTACATGGCAGTCCAGATATAGAGGTAACTGCCACAGCTGTAGTAGTAAGAGTCATACAGATAGCTGTTTATGGCTCTGATTCTGTCATCGCCGTGGGCCATTCCGAAGAAGGAGCCCTCGTCGCTGATGATCTGCTCTCCGTCCATGCTGACCACGGGGTTCAGCGGGTCGGAAGTGTCGAATTTGAGAACTATGTCGTAACCGTCGTTCATCCAGTTCTCGCAGATGATGCAGTCTTCCTTAGTCGGGTGAGGCTTGGTCTTGATAAGCCTCTGGTAAGAGCCGTAAGGATTGAAGTTCTGCAGGAAGGTGGAGGAAAGCACGCACCAGCCGCAGAAATTGTTCCTATCGAAAGGACAGGTCTTCACGAGTTGCACCTTGGTCTGGGTGCCATAGAGATCCCAGGCAAGTTTTTCGTTCATTATCAGATTCAGGCATATCTGAAGGTCCTTTCCGCTCTCCAGATTCTCGTAATAGCCCTTTATCCTGAGTTCTGTCCTGTTAGACCCTGCCGGAATGGTCAAGGTGTTAGATTCCAGGGAGTAATGCAAGCCTTCTATGGCACTGCTCTCACTGTCCAGTACCTCTACGGCGATCACCCTGTCATAGTCACAACTGACAGTCGAGACCACCGGAACGCTGAAATACTCATCCCCCTGCCCCACGGCGTAGGCTTTAAGGGTATCGGCGAACATAATATATTCAGCGTCAGAGTATTCTATATAATGCTCCTGGCAGGAACAAAGCAGTGCTCCGAGTGCTGCTATAAGTATATATCTTAACTTTTTCATCCTATTTGTTACTTTCGTTACCTTCTATTTCTGAGCCCGGGGCTTCCAGTTCGTTTCTCGGTATAGGCCAAACGAACAACGCGTCATCGGCTGCAATCTTCAAAGTGCTGCCCTCGCTCTGGCAGGAGGTCTGGCTGCTGCGCTCGAAACCTTTGTGCCATCTCTTGAGGTCGTTCAGGCGGAAGCCTTCCATATAGAGTTCCCTCACCCTTTCGTTGCTGATGGTCTCGAGCCAATTTTCTTCATTCATGCTGACCGTTCCGCCGCTGCTGTAACGCTTGGCGCGCAGTGCGTTCATATCAGAATTGGCCTTGGAAAAATCACCTTTGCGGCAGTAGGCCTCGCTGCGGATAAGGTACTGTTCGGCAAGTCGCAGAGGCTTAGGCATGCAGACGTGGTAGATGTAGTTGCTCATAAGCCCTTCGTTACCCATGTATTTGGTGAGCAGGGGCCAGGTCAGTTTGTGACTGTGGTTGGTCTGGGCTTCGGTGAAATAGGCATTATACCTTCCGTCAGCGCTGTCGTAGAGGTTCAGAACCCAGCTCGCAGGCACGTAATCCGGATAGAAGTAAGTGAAATCCCTGTTGTAATTCAGGAAGACCTGTCCTATAGGAGCGCCGTAGGAAGTGGAGGTGTAGCCGATCTTGAAGATAATCTCGAAGGCCGCGTCGTTAGTCCACATATACTGCAGGTAGGACTTCGTGCCGGTATAGATGGCATTCGCGTCTGCCAATTCATATACTCCGCTGTCTATCAGGTAGCTGGAGTGCTCTATGGCCCCGTCCCAGTCTTCCATATTCAGACAGACCCTGGCCCATAGTGCCTGTACTGCGCCATAGGAGAAATATGGGGCGTTCGATTGGTCCGATTCGGAATTGAAAAGCTCGCTCGCATCCTGCAAGTCCTTGATTATGAACTCGTAAGTCTGAGCGAGAGTCTCCCTTCTCTTCGGAGCTTCCCTATAAAAGCTGTCTGAGAGTACCAGTCCCAGATCATCTTTTGTCTGCTCGCTGTAAGCCTTACAGAAGCATTTGGCCAGTTCGCTGTATGCCAATGCCCTCGCGCACAATACCTCCCCGTGCAGGTGGTCCAGATATAAGATCTGCTCATCGTCTGTCAGACTCGCCTTCAGCTCTTCCACTCCGTCCAGGAAGTAATTGCAGGAGCCGATTACGGAATAGAGTCCGGCGTAGATGCTTCCTATCTCGCTGTTAGTGGAGAGGATTTCCCAGCGCCAGATATTGCCGTAGGTGTTAGAGTTGCCCTGAACTGCATATACCAAGTCCGCCTGAATGTCAGGACATAGAGTAAGGTATCCGCTGTAGAGGGCTCCGCCCATCAGTTTCTTGTATATTCCGTTACATATCTGGTCTGCTCCGTTCAGAGAACTCATCCCTTCATCCAGGAGCAGATTGTCTGCCGGTGTCTTGTCCAGACAGGCTGAAAGGCAGACTGTCGCGGTCAATGTCAGAATTATGTTTTTAAGCCTCTTCATACTCCTCTAAAAATTTAAGTCCAGACCGAAGGTGAACTGCCTAGACATAGGGTACTGGGCAGCGTAGATGTTAGAAACACCTTCTGGATCAAGTCCGGAAAAGTTAGTGAATGTAAGCAGGTTCTGGGCTTGGATATAGACGCGCAGATTGCTTATGAAACCGAGCCTGCCGACATTGTAGCTGAGCATCAGGTTCTTAAGCCTAAGGAATGAGGCGTCTTCGAGAAGACGGCTGTCGAATTCCGTATAAACTCCGTGACGAGGAATGTCAGTTATGTCCCCAGGCTGCTTCCATCTGTTCAAAAGTCTTCTGGACTGGTTGTAGGAAGCGAAACGTCCGTTACTTTCGTCGAAATAGCGGTCGTTGTTAATCATCCACCTGTCAGCCACCCAGCTGAACTGGGCGCTCAGGCTCAGGGCCCCGTAGCTCAAAGTGGTCCCGAAGCCGCCCTGCCAAGGAGCATAGAAACTCTTGCCTATCAGGACTTTATCCTCGTCCCTGAGTTCGTTGGTGAGATTGCCGTCCTTATCGTACCAGAGGGCGTCACCATTGGCCGGATTTACTCCGGCATAGCGGTTCAGGTAGAACTCGCCCAGAGGATGACCCACTACGAGTTTGGTGTTGGTATTGGCATTTTCGTACTCTGTGACTCCGTTGTAGAGCTCTTTGATGCGGTTATGGTTGTAGCCGACATTGGCATTCAGAGACCAGGCAAATTTGCCGCTTCTGAACACTTCCGCATTCAGATTCAGCTCTATTCCTCGATTCACCATCGCTCCCACATTATCCCAGCGGTAGCCGAAACCGTTCGACTGGGCATAGGAGAGAGGTACCATCATAAGCATGTCGGAGGTGTATTTGTTATAAAGTTCTATGTCAGCATTAATCCTGCTCCAAAGACCCAGGTGCAGGGCCAGGTTCGTGGTCCAGCAATTTTCCCAGGTAAGATCTTCGTTTCCTGGCTGGACGGGGCTGAGGGCGGAATCTCCAAGATAGTCTCCGTTACTGCCTATCAGGGCCAGGTGCTCGTAGTTAGGGATGGAAGAGTTGCCGGAAGTACCGCTGCTAAGTGAAAGCTGTGCAGTGGTGAAGACATCCCTGTAAGGGAAGAAGAAGTCTTCATTCCTAAGGTCCCACATCAGACCCACGGCTCCGAACATACCCCAGCGATTGTTCTTTCCGAAACGAGAAGATGCGTCTGCTCTAAGGGAAGCCTCGGAATAGAAGCGGTTCTGGAAATTATACTCAGCTCTTCCGAAGAAGGAGAGTCTGGAATAATCTGAATCTGCCCAGCTGTCCCAGGAAGTCACTCTGGTGGCGAAGGCTATGTCGGTGAGTTTGTCGTTGCTCGTGCCTTTGCCCTGCAGGGAGAAGCCCTCTGAGTGGTAGTCTTCGTATTCCTGACCCAGCAGGAAGGTGAAATCGTGATCCGAACCTATGTTCAGAAGATAGGTAAGGGTGTTCGACATCTGAAGATTCAGATAAGTGGCGCTGCTTCTCGAAGCGCTGCCTTCATCCTGATTAGGAGCGTAGCTCGGGAAAGACTGGCTGAAGCCCTCGGTATGGGTAAAGTCGAAAGATGCCTGAGTCCTGAATTTCAGGTTCTTGATAATATCCAGTTCGGCATAGATCACTGACAGGGCCTTATATTTCTTATATTTTAAAGGATTGTTTTCTATCCATTCCAGAGGGTTCTGCCCCTGTCCGAGCCAGGATCCGTCGTTAATGGAAGCGAGGCTTCCGTCTGCTCTGTACGGGTTCCAGTAAGGCAGCATGAAACGGGCTGCAGAGATAGGGGTTACGAGATTGTAACTGCCTTCGTCTGACTGCATTATATTTTGGAAATTGAACATGGTATTGGTCCCCATCTTCAATGCTTTGCCCATTTTCTGGTCGAAATTGAACCTCAGAGAATATCTCTCGAAGGCAGAAGCCGGAGCTATACCTTCCTGATTGTAATAAGCTGCGGAGATAAAATAATTTGTGTTCTCATCCGCTCCGGCCAAAGACAATTCGTGGCTGGTCAGCAAAGCTTTGTCATTATAGACCGCATCCAGCCAGTTTACATCGGTCTGGCGCAGGAAGTTGTAGTCCTGACCTTCGTCCATGCCAAGTTCTATTTCATACTGAATCCTCTCTTCCGTATTCATCAGATCCCATTTGCCGTAGGCTATGGAAGATATACCTGTCTGCATCTTGTAGGAGATGTTCGGAGTGTCGCTGCGGCCTCTTCTGGTCGTGATTACTATCACTCCGTTAGCTGCTCTCGCTCCATAAATAGATGTGGAGGAAGCATCTTTCAGCACGGACATGCTCTCGATGTCTGCAGGATTGATAGTGTTGAAATCAGAGGCAGAGATGGCTACACCGTCCAGAATGTATAGAGGGGCTGTGCCGGAATTGATGGAGTTCGTACCTCGGATAATCATGGAGGCGGATGCACTCGGCTCACCAGTGGAAGACAGTACCGTAAGACCAGCCACCTGACCTTGCAGGGCCTGGTCGAAGGCGGCGGTAGGGGCATTCTCCAGTTTGTCAGCCTTGACCGTGCTCACACTTCCTGCCAATGTGCCTTTCTTTCTCACGCCGTAGGCTATGACTACTGCATCGTCGAGGCTAAGGCTCTCCACTTCCATAGAAACGTTATACACGATCTCACTGCTTCCGGATGGGACTGTAAATACTTGAGTCTCAAAGCCAATTGCTGAAAACTCCAGGGTGGTTCCACTTTCTACGCTCAAGCTGTAGAATCCGTCCATGTCCGAAATGGTACCGGTTCCAGGTCCCGCCATCACCGCCACTCCCATAAGGGGAAGCAAATCGTCGGCGGAACTTATCACGCCACTTACATTAACCTTATCCTGGGCCTGTGCCCAAATAGGTATAATCATAAGTAGCAGATAGGTAATAGGAATTCGTTTAAGTCTTTTCACCCCCGATTCAAGTGAACAGTGCAACAAAGGTGTAGGATTGTGAAGGTGCGGCGT
>JBJEBS010000129.1:0-5344 GCA_051870275.1 Candidatus Cryptobacteroides sp. | reverse complement strand
AGCAGCACAAATCTCTTAATATTAAATAATTAGTTACTTGCGAAACTTGAGTTAAGATAATGGACCAGAAGCTCACAGAACTATTTCGTAAGATATTGGAGATAAACTCGACTTCCGGACAGGAAGCCGAGCTCGCCCGTTTTCTATACGATGAGCTGGAAGCTCCCCATAAGGAATTGCTCGAAGTGGGCGACGGAAGCCTGAACCTGCTCCTCAAGTGGAGCGATAGTCCTAAAGTGGTGTACTGCACTCATCTGGATACCGTTCCTCCCTACATAGCCCCTCGTTTCGAAGAGGACGGCAGTGTCTGGGGCAGAGGTACTTGCGATGCTAAAGGCCAATTGATCTCTCTGCTCGGAGCCTGCCTGACCCTGCAGGAAAGGGGACACAGGTACTTCGCCCTGCTGCTTCTGAGCGGAGAAGAGACCGGCTCTTTCGGAGCCAAAGCCTTCAGCGGTCAGCTCACGGCTCCCCTGCTGGTAATAGGAGAACCTACGGAGAACATCCCCGTAAGTGCCACCAAGGGTACCCTGTCCTACAGTCTTTACTTCACTGGGAAAGCCAGTCACAGCGGCTACCCAGAATATGGAGACAGCGCCATAGAGAGATGGATGGATTTCATGATGGAACTCGAGATGGAGAACGACTGGAGCAGAGATAAAGTCCTCGGAGAGACCACCTGGAACGTGGGAATGCTCAGCAGCCTTAATCCTCAGAATGTCCTAAGTCCCTCCCTTAGCTGCCAGCTGTATTTCAGAACCACCTTCGCCAGCCACGAAAAAGTGAAGGCTTGGATGCAGAAAAAGAACAGCTCCCATCTGAAAGTAACTCTCAGGGGAGGTGACGAGCCGAGGGAATACTATGTTCCAGAGGGTTTCAAGGGTAAAGTCGCCGCCTTCGGCAGCGATGCCCCGCATCTTCAGGGTTTCAGACAGAAAATAATCTGCGGACCAGGATCCATTCTGGATGCCCACACCGATAAGGAAAAAGTATTATTAAAGGATATAGATTTAGCGATTAACAATAACATTAGATTTTATGAAGGTTGTAATTAGCGGATATGGCAAGATGGGCCATATGATTGAAGGCGTCCTTCTCAAACGCGGAATTGAGATAGCAGCTATTACCGAAGACGTGCGCAGCATCGATCCAGCCATCGCAATGGAGAGTGTGTGCATTGACTTCACTACACCGGATGCATTCAAGGCGAACTACGAGTTTCTCGCAGAGAACTTTAAGGCAGTGGTAGTAGGCACCACCGGCTGGGATGACATCAAGACCAAAGTAATCGGAAGTTTCTATATAGCAGATACCCCTATGATATATTCGGCCAATTTCTCCATCGGAGTTAATGCCGTATTTGCAGCTGTGGACAAGATCTGCGAAGCCCTGCGCGGATATAACTACATTCCACACATCGAGGAGACTCACCACTCCGGCAAGCTCGACGCTCCGTCAGGAACTGCCAAGGTTCTCGCCCACATCGTAAAACATGAATTGGGAGTGAAACCTGACATCACCTCCATCAGAGAAGGGGATGTAGTCGGCACTCACGTGGTCAAATTCAAATCCGACGTGGACAAGATCAAGATATCTCACGAGGCCTTCAGCCGCGAAGCCTTCGCAGAAGGCGCAGTGGTAGCTGCCCAGATGACTGAAAATCTGAAGGGAGTTCACGAGTTCAAGGAAATGTTAGCCATCAAGTAATTATGGGCGCTAAAGTTTTCAAGGGCTGCGGAACAGCCCTTCTCACTCCTTTCAAGGAGGATCTGAGCATAGATTATCAGGCTTACGAGAAACTGGTGATTCGCCAGGTGGAACAGGGCATAGATTTCCTGGTACCTCTCGGGACTTCCGGAGAGACTCCTACCCTTAGCAAAGAGGAAAAGCTGGAGCTCCTTAGGATCACCAAAGCCAATTCCGAAGGAAAGGCTCTTCTGGTAGGCTGCGGCAGCAATTCCCTTAACGCCACCCTTGAGAACATAGCCCTGGTTAAAGATTATGCAGATGCCCTCCTGGTGGTAGTGCCATTCTACAACAAACCTACCCAGGAAGGTATCTATCTCTACTACAAGGCCTTGGCAGAGCGCACTGAGCTGCCTATAGTGATGTACAATGTCCCTGGCAGAACGGGAGCGAACATGAAGGCGGAGACCACCCTCAGAATAGCTCGAGAAGTTAAGGGTATTATAGGCGTAAAGGAAGCCTCTGGGGATTTTCAGCAGGTAAAGCAGATCATAGACCAGGCTCCGGAAGCTTTTCTGGTGCTGAGTGGAGATGACGATATGACCTTCGAGCTGGTAAAAGCAGGGGCAGACGGAGTTATCTCCGTGGCTTCAAACGTGCTTCCGAAGGAGGTGGGGAGGATGTGCGGATTGGCCTTGAATGGAGAGCTGAAAGAAGCAGAGGCGCTAAATGATAAGCTGATGCCGCTGTTCAAAGCCTGCTTCGTGGAGTCGAACCCTATCCCAGGGAAAGAAGCGCTGCATCAGCTGGGACTGTGCACTAATGCCGTAAGGCTGCCGCTGAGCAGGGCAAACGAAAACACTTGCAGTAGAATTAAAGAAGTATTGGCAGAATGGAAGTAAGTATGGAATTGTTCCAGCAGACACTTAAAGAGCTGGAAGAAGGCAAGATAAGAGTAGCCGAGAAGATAGACGGCAAGTGGAAAGTGAATGTGGAGATTAAAGAGATCATCCTGGCGGGCTTCCGTCTGGGAATGGTTCAGGACATGTCCCAGGGCCAATTCTCTTTCTTCGACAAGGACACCTTTCCTACCCGCAAGTTTGAGGCTTCGGACGGGGTGAGGATAGTGCCTGGAGGAAGCAGCATCCGAAGGGGGGCATATCTGGCCAAGGGCGTTATAGTGATGCCGCCTGCCTATGTGAACGTGGGAGCTTTCGTAGATGAAGGGACTATGGTGGATTCTCACGTCACCATAGGTTCCTGTGCCCAGATAGGAAAGCACATACATATCTCCGCAGCCACCCAGATAGGTGGAGTGCTGGAGCCTGCCGGAGCCCTTCCTACCATCATAGAGGACGGAGCTTTCATAGGGGGTAACAGCGGAATCTATGAAGGAACCATAGTGGAAGAGGGGGCAGTAATAGCCTCTGGAGTGATTATCACTTCCAGCACGGCCATATACGATGCCACCTGCGGAAAATTCCTGGAAAAGAACGAGAATGGCAGAGTAGTGGTACCTAAGGGGGCTGTCGTAGTTAGTGGCAGCAGACCTATAAGCAAGGGGGCAGCTGCGGGCAGCGGAATGCACCTGTACTGCCCGGTGATAGTTAAATATAGAGACGAAAAGACCTCCGCTTCGATATGCCTGGAGGACTTGTTAAGATGATAAACAACTATAAAACTTTGTTTTCAGACGATGTCGCCTGTTTTCGCAGTTCCCCTATAAGGGAGGTGCTTAAAAAGGTAGATATCAGTAAAATATACTCCTTTTCCGGAGGCTATCCGGCTCCGGAGACCTTTCCATTAAAGAGCCTTAATTCCCTTACCCAGAGAGTGGTGGACAAATACGGGAACAAGACTCTCCAGTACGGGGACACCAGAGGTGTGCCTGAGTTCAGGAAAGCCATAGCTGAGCGCTATGACGTGGATGAGGAGAAAGTGCAGATTACATCTTCTTCCCAGCAGGGAATAGATGTCTGTGCCAGGATACTTCTAAACCCAGGGGATGTGGTCCTCTGTGAAAATCCCTGCTATCTGGGGGCTCTGAATTCCTTCTACAGCTATCAGGCTGAGGTGGTGGGATTAGACCTGAGCCCATTCTTCGAAGCGTCCCAGAAAAGAG
Source organism: Candidatus Cryptobacteroides sp. (assembly GCA_051870275.1). Lineage (GTDB taxonomy): Bacteria > Bacteroidota > Bacteroidia > Bacteroidales > UBA932 > Cryptobacteroides. The sequence goes on along the minus strand of JBJEBS010000129.1, from coordinate 1,536 downwards.
TGGAACAACTTGAAAAACTACTCGAAGAAGGGAAGAAGATCAAATTCTTCTATGTAATTCCGGATTTCCAAAACCCTGGAGGTCATACCCTTAGTCTCGCCCAGAGAGCTGAGATAGTGAGCCTGGCCCGCAGATTCGGCTTCCTTATCGTGGAAGATTCTCCTTACAGGGAGATCCGTTTCGAAGGTGAGGACATAGCCACCATCTATTCCCTGGCTCCAGACATTACCCTGCACCTGGGTTCCATCTCCAAGATCTTCGCCCCAGGCCTGAGGCTCGGCTGGATTATAGGAGAACCGGAATTGCTGGATGCCATCTTCGTATGCAAGCAGAGCCTGGATCTCTGTCCTAATATCCTGGGACAGTACCTCGCTCTTGAATTCATAGAAAGCGGGGAATTGGATGAGAACCTGCTGGAAAGCCGGAAGATTTACAAGCGGAAGAGAGATAAACTGGAGGCCCTGCTGGAGAAATATCTGCCTGAGGGCAGCCGCTGGACCCAGCCTCAAGGAGGTCTGTTTATCTTCGTGACCCTGCCTGAGAGCCTGGATGTCACCGAACTCTTTCCTGAAGCCATCAGAAGAGGCGTGGCCTATGTGCCAGGATCTTATTTCTATACCGACGGAAGTCTCCGTAACACTATGCGCCTGAGCTTCTCCTTCATAGATGAGGATAAAATGGAGGCGGGACTGGAGATACTCTCCAAACTTCTGAAGGAGAATTTATAGTTTTTCCAGAAGCAACTTTAGGAAGGAGAAGGAATTGGCCTTTAGCTCATTCCAGAAGCCCTCGTAGGCCTGCTGGTGATTAGTCTCGGAGCTGACCACATCGCTGATGACCCTGAAAGTCAGAAATGGCACTCCGAAGTGGAGGCAGACCTGAGCCACGGCGGCGGATTCCATATCGCAGGCAAGGGCGTCCGGATAGATCTTTTTCACGGCCTGGTCTTCCTCCCAGGTGGTAAGAAAGCGGTCGCCTGTGCAGAGCAGCCCTTCGTGAATGTGGCTATGCTCGAGTTTGAGCCCGCGGGCTATAGAGAGCAGGGTGGAATCGGCGCAGAAACGCTGTGGCAGGCCCTGAACTTGGCCTAAAAGATTCCCCTCTCCGCACCAGACATCGTGATAGGCGACCTGATTCGCCAGCACGAAATCCCCTATCTTCAGGACCTTGTCTATACCACCGGCCACTCCGGAGCTGATGATGCAGTCAGGTTTGTCTTTTAATATCAATTGGGTGGCAGCTATCGCTGCATTAACTTTTCCTATTCCGGATAAAACCGCATTGTCTATTCCTATGGAGCGGAGCGCCTGCTGCTCAGATTCCATCGCTACTATAAGGCCAACTTTCATAATGTATTCTTAGCAAGTCTCAAATTTAGCAATTTTCATCCATATTTTAGCGGTTTTTGGTATATTTGTAGTTTGAGCGAATCATAACAGATAAACATAGAGAGAAATGTGCGTGGGGTTAAAAGTTGAGCAAGAACGCACAAATCTTTAAATTATAGGTAAATTATTCTTGCGAAACTTGAGAGGA
>JBJEBS010000128.1:0-21555 GCA_051870275.1 Candidatus Cryptobacteroides sp. | reverse complement strand
CAGATACCCCCTCACTTCAGTGCCATACACCAGCCAGATATGCAGATTCGACATCTTATCCCCGTCAGCCTCGCCACCCTTGGTCTGAGCCTTGGAACTAAGACTGAGCACTATATCGGAAGAGCCCGAAGCCTCCTTCTTCTCATCCAGAATCTCACTAAGACAGGATGAAAGAAGTAAAACACTTAAGGCCAATATGCTTATAAACTTTCTCATAAGATGTGAATGTCTTCGTTGATCTCCACAAGTTCCCAGTCCTTAATCCTAATCTCCACCTCTATCTTGGACTGGGATATGATAAAGGTATATTCGTATATCACACCAGGCTCCCACTTTACCGCCGGCAGGGTAATCTCGTTCACTGCATCTCCACCCTTGGTCGTGGTAAAATAAGCCTTGGTAGGCCCCTTGGCCCCGCTGCTGTTCTGAGGAATGGCGAAGACCACATGGTCAGTTCCATCGAAGATGGCAGTGGCAGGATTAGAATCGGTGACTTTAGAGAAAGACTTGCTCCCGCTCCACTCGTAATACCTGGTCGAAGCATCGTAATTCTCTGCTATCCAAACCAGTTCAGCCTCATCATAACGCCCTTCAGGATGGGTGTATAGCACGGTCCCGTTAGGAATGATGCCACTAATCCAGAAGGAAGTCACTTCATCACTGGCGCTGTCATCTATATCCTCACTGTCCTTAAGACCTATCTTGAAGCGAAGTCCGCTAAGCGCATGGGAGAAAGCCATAGGAACCCTGGAAGCTATCACAGACTCATCAGCCTTGCCGGTCCAGAAGGCGAACATCAGGTCTTCACTACCGGAAGCTATCTTGTAGTCTATGCTTATCAGGTCCACTGAAGAAGAGTTCAGCACATTGAAAGCCGAACCGCTATAAGGATGATATGCCCTGAAACGATAATACTGGTTAATGCTCCAGTAAGCCAGAGGGTCATATTCCCAAGAACTTGTCTGGTAGCTAACCTCCTGAGCATTGGTAGATAGAAAGACATTGGTTCCACTTTCGGCCCCAGGGTCCGGGGAATAGAGCCCGTATATACCGAAAGGCTGGCTGCGCATAGTCACACTGTCCGACAATACCACAGTCTCCCCCGCCCCTGTCTTGGTCGAAGTCTGTGCATCACGCGCCAGCGAAGCGAAGGATATCCTCACGCCCTCTTCCACCGAAGGCTTCCTGCAGGCCGTGAAAGCCAGCAGAGTCAGTCCCCAAACTAATATCTTCCTATATTCCATCTCTTTCTATCTTTATGCTAAGATCCCCATAAATGGAGATTCTATACAATGTACATTTTCCACTTCTAAGTATCAAGGGATAACTCCCCTTCAGCACCTGATCCTTCAGAACCGATCCCCCGCTCTCCACATCGCAAGTCAGAGCCCAGCTCACCGTAGTCCCCTGAGGTATAAGGTATTGGGCAGGGGCAAGTTCGTTCTCGCCGTCAGCAAGAAGCAGCTCGCCCTCCCAGAAAAGCAGAGAGGAGGAATGAGAATTGGCCTGCCAGAAAGCATAAGGACTGGAGCAGAAGTCGGCCTCGTCAGCGATACCGCTGAGGGTCAGGCTCTTAACCAGCACTTTCGTAGTGGACGGCAGATTGCTCGCGAGCGTGATACGCAGCGAGGCCAAGGCGTGTTCGAAGAACAGAGGCACTTCCATCACCGCACTGCCCTTCTCCAGATTCACGGTCGTGCTGGCATAGAGCAGGTCCAAATCCTCCGCGAGCGAGTAATCCTTCACACAGAAGCCATCCTGCGCATCGAAGCTAAGCCGCTCCGCCGGACTTGCCGCATAGAAGGCCAATTCAGCCGCGCTCCTTTTCCAGAGGAAATCCTCCGCCACTTTCCACAGACCCTCACCGACAGGATATGCGTTCACCCCGCTCAAAACCGTCTCCCCTTTCGAATCGAAGGCCCAAAGTCTAAAAGGCTGATCTGCAGGGAAATTCTTGTCATCCGAATGCTCGAGCTTAGTGTTAGGGCGCACCACAGGCCTGAAAAGTATCTCCAAAGTATCGCCCTCCGGAGCAGGATGGTCCCTGGTGCAGGAGATTAGTCCTACACCCAAGACAAACGCCGCTATGAGCCATACTTTTCTCATCTCTTACTCTATCTCTATAACTCCCCCTTCGTTATATTTCCAATCCCCCGCGCTGGCATCGAAAAGTATAGGGAACATACCCGCACCCACCTTCAGGGAATAGGTGATGTGAGTTCCCATAGCCCAGATACCGGAACGGAAATCTTTCACAAATGAAAGTGTCACAGGGCCCTCAGTATTCACTACAGAGCCTTTTACACTCTTGTAAGTGATTGAAAGATAAGCCTCGGAACGGATAGACTGAGGTATCATCACCTTGTCTATGGTCCAGAAATCATCCGTCAATTTCCTTCCATCGACATCTTCATAGAAGACATATTCGTCGGCCGGATTCGAAAGATTAGTCCAGTTCTCGGAAGAAGTTCCGCCCTTCTGATAATCCCCCTTAGTATAATATCCTCCGATGGCGATCCTGGTGATGTAAATCTCATCGGCATCGGAGATATCAGATTCAGCAATCCGGAAGCTGACCTTGCTGAGTTTCTGCCTGAAATGGGTAGGGACTCCGGTGAAACCGGCGAAACTCTCGTTCTTGACCTTGTCCTTGGCGATATCAGCCACCAGGATGAGCTGGTCGCTCATCCCTGGCTGAGTAATGTCCCAGCCACTCACGCTCACGCCTTCCCTGCTGATAGTCAGGCCCTGAGCTTGCAGGCTCACTGGCGAATAGGAGAAGAATGTCAGTTTCTTCCCGTCTTCCCAGAAATGCCTGGTCTCCGTGGACCAATAGGTATCCATGAACTTCACCTCTTCAGGGCCGAACTTCAGAGTGGAAGAGGCGTAGTCCGCATCCCAGCTCTGGCTCGAATCCAGTTCATAAGCACTTGACATAAAGGTGCTTGTAGTAGGGAAAGCCGAGGCCGCCTTAGTCTGGGAGACAGGCTCCGCCACCACATTATAAGCCACCAGGCTCTCCGGCAGCCAGTCCTGCAACTCGTTCTTACTGCAAGAGAGCGCGAGGGCCAAGGTCAAATATGTCAGAACTCTTTTTCTCATAATCACTTAAATAATCAAGCTAAACTCCGAATCGCTCCATTCCTCCTGGTCCGGAGCCCAGGTAATCAGGTCCGCCTGAAGGTTGAAAGTAATCCTCACCTTAATCTGCCGGTTCAGATTAATCCTGTTCGAAGTGCTCGAGAACATATCATACAGGCTCACATAAGCTGTCTTCTGCTGCTCGCTATACGTACTCTCCGAGCTGTAAGTCCTTATGGTATAGGCCAATTTCAAATGCGGCACAGTGCTCAGCTCCGCTGTTCCTGGGTCGGCGAAAGTCTGCGGCAGCAGCATTATATATGGGTATGCCAACTCACTTTCTACCGCCGTAAGTTCTCCAGTGCTGTACTGCACCTTCGTGCCTTCGTCATTATTATACCAAGTGTAGGAAGAAGCAGCCGCACTGCCATTCGGAACCCAGGCTCCGACCTTGGCAGCCGCGCTACCCACATCGTAAGAAGAATAATAACTGCCCTGCTGGATGATTTGGCCTATCTCTATGCTGTTCACGATAAAGACTCGGTCTTCGTCCTGATAAGGATTGGCCTCAGAGCCGTCGTGGCCGTGGGCATAATCCTCGAAGGTATTGAACTCGAAGCCGACTATCTGAGAGAGTTTGTGGCGGAAGATTGTAGGAACTCCGGTGTAAAGGCCCAGATTCTGGTTAGCCGTCTGCTCCGTCTGAATGTCAGCCACCATAATATCCACGTCCTGGCGGGCGTTCACATCCCAGTAGCTGATGGTAATGCCGTTGGTACAATCCACTGTAGCATAGGTCTTTATATCATCCGGACTATAGGAGAGGAAGCTGAGTTTTCCGCTCAGCGGCCAGTAATAAAACTTGCTGGCGTCCTTCCAGCGAGTGCCATCGAAAGAGATGGTGGCGTTCTCGATGTAGGCCTTGGCCTCGCTGTGGTTAGCCGCCCAGGTCTTGCCGTCTTCGAGAAGGAAGGCGCAGGAGATGAAGGATTCACTGGTCGGATAGAGTCCTGCCGCCTTGGTCTGGCTAAACTGTACCACATTATAGCAGATCTGAGCAGGGGCCGGTCTCTCCTGCTCTATCTTGGTACAGGAAAGCGGAAGCAGAGCCGCCATCAGGCCCGCCAAGAATGTTGTATGTCTAATCCCAAATCTCATCTCTTTCATAAAATCTTAGGACCTATCGGGGCGGTCAGGCCCCGGTAGGTAAAAAGGTTAATTAAATTGCCAAAGAATTTGAAATACCAGGATCCCACTCTTCAACAGCAGGATCCCAAAGAATCTCTTCAAGAGATACAGTGATTATACACAGGTACTTTTTCCCCATTTCCCAACTATTAGGGAAAAGAGCATTTAATTGCTTTTCAACAGTAATGGTTTCAACTGCTGGAGTAGCTGTCCCATTTTCTGTCGTAATCGTATAAACAAGTTCAACCTTTTGATCTGCCAAAAAAGTCTGAGGAATATAATACGATTGATTTGCTACTGGAGTAAGCTCAGAGCTTGTGAAAGTGTTTTCAGTATTACTGAATACAATATTTGCAGTGGAATGTCCATTCCAGGCTTCAGTAGCAAATGGTGCCTGAATATAATCAGCCGTCTTTGTTACACCTTTCAAAGTGATTGATTTAAAGGTAAATGTCTTATTGGCATAATCTTCAGCAGTTTTAATTTTAAATGCTACATTTGAAAGTCTGTGTCGAAAAAGAGTAGGAACACCGTTATGTCCATAAGTGTTGCTGTTTGCAACCTGATCCTTTGCAACATCAGCGACAAGGAAGTCAACGTTCAGATTATCCTCAATATCATAACCGACGACCTTGATTCCTTCTTCAAAACTACAAGAAACTGTACCTGTCGTCAAAGTATTGGCAACAGAATTGAGGGCATAAGAATAAAAACTCAATTTGTCTCCATTCTTAGGCCAGTAATACTTATTATCAGCATTTTTCCATTCAGTCCCAACATAAGAAATCACCAAACCGTCATTTCCACCAATATACAACTGGTTAGTAATTCCTGTTGCATATGCATCAGTATGCAAATATGCCCAAGACCTAAAGGTATTGGAAGTAGCATAAGCACTATGTACCTTGGTGCTGATAGTCTGGAAGGTAATCTCCTGATCCACCTCCAGAGGTTTCACCTCGTTTTTCGTGCAGGCTGCAAGTGCTACACAAGCAGCGGCTGCGATAAGTAAATACTTTTTCATACGCGTATAAAATTAATTTTGTTTGTTTTGTTCATATAATTTATTAAAAGCTAACACTATAATTTTGATTTGTCCATTCCTCAACAGATGGGTCCCACAGAATTTGATTCATGCTAAGAGAAATTGTAAGGGTGTATTTGTACCCTGGTTGCCAATTTGAAGTAAAGATGCTCTTCAAATCCTTTTCTACGGTAACCTCGTCCACAACACCACTGGTTCCATAAGTAATCTGATAAGTCACAACCACTTTCGCAGTCTCATCAGAGAAAGTCTGAGGCATGAAGATACGGACATCTGTCTCTTCTGGATCAAGCACTGTTTCTGTTGTACTCAAATTGCCAGATACTCCTGAAGGAGAATATACATCAAAATCGTGAACATCACTTACGGTTATCCAAGATGAAGCAGTAGGAAGTGAAGAAACATCATGGCCCTGTGTATAAGTACCCTTAGTGTTAACAGATTTGATAACAACAGACTTCACATTGAAAGTAACATCCGAATAAGTAATATCCGTCTTTGCTTTAAGTTCCAAAGCTGAAAGAATGTGATAGAACACTGTAGGCACACCTGCTCCCCAAGAATGACCGGAATCAGTATTGCTTTTCTGATCTGCAGCTATCTTCGCCACGAGCAAATCCTTGTTCTTATCGACTGAAGTATCGAAATTGTCGAACTTGATACCGCCATCCACAGAACAATTTACTGTAGCAGGAGATTTGACTTCCGGATTTGCAGTATTATCTGACCACGCAAAGAATGTCAATCCAGCTTTTTTCGGCCAATAATAAACAGTTGATTCATTTTTCCAAACATTATCCTTGTATTGTATCAGGGAATTTGTGATATATGGACTTGCACTTGCATAGTTTGTCTCCCAAGTGCTTCCGTCAGCCAACAGATAGGCCCACGAATAAAACCTGCTTCCTGTACTGAACAAAGAAGCCGCCTTCGTGTCGATAGTCTGGTAAGTGATCTCCTGATCCACTTCCACAGGTTTGATTTCATTTTTCGTGCAGGCTGCGAGTGCTACACAAGCAGCAACTACGATAAGTAAATACTTTTTCATAATCCGTTATTATTATTTGTTTTATATTTCAATTTCGTGTCTCTCTTCTTCCCAGTCTCCTACTGTCGGCTCGAAGCCGCCTCCGCTGCCTCCACTGTCCGGAGGCTTAGGCACCTCGATGACATCATCGATAAGCAGCCAGTGATGCTGCTTGCAGAGTTCAGACTCGAAGAGATCGGATATCTCGTACTCTCGAGTCAGGGTCCTGCCGTCCACGGTCTTGATGTCGAAAGTCACCTTGAGCTCATTCTCGCTGTCAGGAATCCTTCCGAAGGTATTGAAGACATTGCAGACCACATCCTCCCCCTTGTCCTGGCTCTTAAGCAGGTCGATATAAAGCGACACAGGCGTGTCGCAATTGGCCTGCCGGCTGTTCAACTGAGCGGAAGGAGCCATGGATGAAAGCACTGCCCTCGCGGAGGACACGTACTGCAATCCCTGCACTTTCACCTGCAGGTAATAGGATTCCACCACGGATCTGGCCTCGGCGGTAATGGTATAGACTCCGCTGTGGTACGGGATGCTCTCGAGCTCGCTGCTGGCCACCAGCAGATGATCCGGCTGGTAATTTACAGGCTCATCCCCCAGCGCTTTCAGGGACAGGGCCCGCAGCTCGTTCTCGCTAAGAGAAGAGGTGTAAGCCTGGCTCTTCTCCCAGGAGTCGTAGTTCGAGATCAAGGTGGACTCGGTACCGAAAGTGTAGATCAGCATCCTGTAATCTCCAGGCATGATGGAGACATTACCCTTGATGCCCTTGTTCCCTGTAATCGGGTCAGTATAGACATCGTAGATGAAGGAATCTCCCAGGAGCCTGTCTTTCTCGGTATCGAAGAAAAGTACTCTGAACACCTCCGACTCTATCGAAGGCACAGGAATCAGCTCGTTATAGATGTCGCATGTGACATTAAGCACCGCGTTGATATCCACGTCCACCTGGATGTCCGTCTTGAACTCCATCTCCTCCAGCGGTCTGAACTGGCAGGCGCTGAGCAGCAGGAGCAGTAGCCACAGGGAGTATATCCAAATCCTTCTTCTCATCTCCTACTTCCTCCCCTTACTTTTAGTCGAACGGAACGGATATACCAGACTAACTTTCAAGCTGGTAGGTCCGAAATACTGCAGAGTTCCCGCCCTTGCATTATCCCTGATGAGGATGGACCAGTCGGGACTTGGCACATAATGCTGGTAGTCTATGGACATATAGCCCAGGGTCAGGGCGAACTCCAGATTCCAATGCTCAGTCAGGCTCATCGCGTAGCCGTAGCTCAAGCCCACTCCCCAGTTATAGCACTGGTAGCAGCCGAAATCCCGTCCCCACTGTATGTCGAACTTACCTCCGCTGCCCTGCAGCGCCACATAATGCCCCTGCAGCTTATCTTCACCAGGCGCGAACCACCAGCGGAACTCGCCTTCAGCATTCAAAATCTGCAGCGCATACTTGTTACCATACGGGCCGGCCGTCCACCAAGGGAAGAGCAGATGTGCATTCAGGGAGAAATCCTCCCCTATCGGCACTTCCACTCCGAGGTTAACGGCGCTCACAGCGTCGTAAAGCAGATTCGTCTTCAACGCCCACTGCGTCTTGGAGTAATCATAGCGCACAGCCTCCACCTGTCTTTCTATCGTCTGTATAGGCTGGGCCAATGTATCCACGACCCTTTTCTGCGGCACCGGTACGACCAGGTGCTCGCTCCATACACAGACCCAAGTAGCGCTGCGCAGCCTTCGCATATAGTTCTTGACCAGGTAATCCCAGGTCTTTCCATCGTCCATGTTCTTGATACGCCATTTAAGCGTCTCTTCTCCCACTCCCTGTCGGTTATGCAGGATTCTGAGGAGTTTCTCCCTGTTCTCTCCCCGATAGTGCTTCTCCACCATGTCGGTGAGTCCTATCCAGTTCTCGGCTTCTGGGCTGATCTTGATCTTTCCCTCGTCAAAAGTTCCTTCGGATAGTTCGAGAATGAGCTGCCTGGCGGCTTCGGCACGCTTTTCAGAAAGCCATTTGTTATGCGGATGTCCACCTTCAGGAGATGCCCAGGCATAGACAGTGATGCTGTCCACGTGAGAAGAGAGGTTCAGGTAGTAACGGATAGTGTCTATGCTCGCCTGATTGTCGAGATAATCAGGATCCACATCTATCCGGTCGAAGCGGTAGTGTATCTCGAAAGGCCGTTGAGTCTTTCTCTGCTGGGCAGAAGCGCCGAGCAGAGGAAGCAGAGCTAAAAGAAACGCTATGAGGGATTTGCGATACACTTTCCTAACTGACTTTTTGCTACGCAAAAAAGTGTACAAATTTACGAATAATTACCCCCCCCTGCAAGAAAATTTTCGTCAAAAAACGGATTTTTCAAAAGATTGACCAATATTTAGACGAAAAAAGACCCTTGTAGAGTACAAAACCCGAAAAAACTCTACAAAAATAAAATTTTGCGGTGATTGCAAGCCATAAAATGACATCGCAGATCACCGCAAAAATCAAATCAAATAAAGAAAATCTACTTCTTTGTCTATTTCTTCACGAATATTCTGAATTCGCCTGGCTGAAGAGTACCCAGATTCAAAACTTTGTCAGAGCCTACATTATACTCCTTGTTAGTGCCATATTCCACATAAGTACCAGAGCTTGGAAGCGTAATAGTGTGAGTTTCTGCAGTCACATCGAAGTTACCAGCCACCATAGCAGCCTTGGAACCACTGGTGAAAGTCATGGTCCTGCACTTATATCCGCTACCCACTGACCAGGAGAATCCTGCACTTGAAGTGTAGAACTCAGAGTGACTCTCACGCCAGTCCAGAAGTGAAGCATAAGTGTCGTACAGAGACTTGCGGGAAGCATCATCGTAATACTCCCAATGCAGAGGCTTCGCAGCTGTTCTGCCACCTTCCTCGATGGAGATATCATAGCCGAGTTCTCCGAACTGCCAGATCATCTTAGGACCAGGAACCAGCATAGAGAAGGCAGCGTTCAATTTAAGCCTCTCCACTCTTGCGCTCAGGTCTGTCTTGCAGGCTCCGTTACCCCAGGTCTTGGCCTTATAAGCTGTTCTCTCCTCATCATGGCTTTCCATAAAGCCCACCAGAGAACCATAAGGCATAGATGAATAAGTCCACATTCCAGAAAGGTCATCACTACTAAGCCAGCCCATAGCAGTCTGACAGTAAGAATAATTCATATTCCTCCAAACTTTCATTCCATTCTCGCCGAGCACTTTCTCTTCTCCTGTCTCACAGAAGTGCTCGAGAATGACTACAGCATTAGGATTGACAGCGTGAATGGTGTTAGTATAGTCTTTCAGGATATCCACACGGCTCTGATCATAAGAGGCACAGGTATTGTCGTTACACTTCCTCTGACTGAAGCCCTTGGAGAGGTCAAAGCGGAAGCCGTCGAACTTATACTCTGAAAGCAGATACTCAAGGCTTCTCTTGATATGCTTTCTAACATCCTGATTCTCGTGATTCCAGTCGTGATATACAGAGAATGGATGAGGTGCAGTCACATTGAACCAAGGATTGTTCTCAGCAGTGCAGTTCTTAGAGCTGTCCCAGTAGAGCTTGGCCATAGGATGGGCTCCGGTAGCATGATTATAGACCACATCCAGAATCACGGCTATGCCTCTGCTGTGACACTCGTCTATGAACTCCTTGTAAGCCTGACGGGTACCGTAGGCCTTGTCAAGAGCGAAGTATGAACGAGGGTTATATCCCCAGCTGTCGTTACCGTCAAACTCCTGCACCGGCATAAGCTCTATGGCATTGATTCCCAAGTTCTGCAGATAATCCAGATGAGCCGTGCAACCTGCCAGATCCTTGCTTGAAGAGAAATCACGAAGCAGGAGCTCATATATAATAAGGTTATTCTGATCGCTGATCTTGAAATCCTTCACCTTCCAGTTATACTGAGGGGCATCAGTCTGGAAAGCGCCGAGAATGCCTCCGGTCTCCTTAGGGAACTCAGGCATGTTAGGGTAAGTGCTGGCTGGAATCCATTTGTCTTCCCCACCGTCGTAAGTAATCTCGGTATATGGGTCGTGAATACGGACATAGTCGTCTCCCTTGGTAAGATGATACTGGTAGCGGTACTCCTTACCTGGCTCAAGTCCTGTCAGGGTAATCCACCAGCAGCCTGCAGCCTCGTCACGTTTCATCTGACAGTCATTAGAGAGCTTCCAGGAGTTGAAATCTCCTACCACGAAAGAGTGGTCGTAGCTTTTTCCGTCCTTGTCCTTTTCGAGCAGTACCAGACAGACTGAAGTGGAAGAAAGGTAATTAATACCAGGCTGAACTCCTGAAGGCAAGGAAGCCTTCTCCACAGCTGTAGGCTCGAAGACATCTGAAGCGTCGTTCAGAGTGACAAATAGGTCTCCACTCTGCTTTTTACCATCAGCAGAGCGCACCACCACGCCGAGCTTGGACATAGTGGCTCCCTCTTCTGCGCCGAACCATTCCCTGACAGTAGGCGACACCTCTATCTGCCATACGTCTTTCTCCTGGGTAGGCTGCCACCTGAGTTTATCGGTGTTAGTACCCCACTCGGCGAGCACGTAGCAAGCTCCGGAGACATTTTGTATCCACACGTGGGCATAGATGTCTTCAGTATATCCGCTGAAAGGATACTCTCCTCCCGCCTTATAATATAGGATACAGGCGCCTTCCGTAGATGGAATGGCAGGATTGCTGCTTAGGCCGGGTTGTAATTTCGATAGGTCAAAGTCGGGATCCGGTACCGGAATCTCTTCCCCAGGACCCGGAGTAGGATCATCTTTAGTGCTCTCAGGATCACAGGCCACGAAAAGGCCCAGGAGAGCAAAGAGTAAAATACTTTTTTTCAATTTCATATAAATTCTGATGTTTAAAAATTATTATCATACATATCTTACCTCTCCAGCCAGTTCAGAAAATCCTCTGAGCGGGAGCGGCTTACCATCATATCGAAGCTGCAAGGCACTGTAGGCACTATCTTCAGTCTGCCGCCTATCTGCTTGACTATGTTCTTGATAGCCTTCATGGATACCACACAGGATCGGGATATCCTGAAAAAACGCTCAGGATCAAGTTCCTCGCAGATAACGTCCAAAGTAGCATCCAGCACAAATCTGCCTTCCTGGAAGGTCACGATGTAGTTATTCTTCTCTTCGGAATAGATGTAGGCGATGTTGGAGACCTCGATAGGCACGATGCGGTCGTTGAAACGCACTATGATGCGCTCCTTGTAAGGCTTGGCCTTGTCCAAAGAGTTAGTAAAACTCCCGAAACGGGAGAGCAGGTAGCTTACGTCCACCACTCCGCCGCTCATCCTGCAGCGGCCCACGGCGCGACGCAATGCCTCAGGTTCGATAGGTTTAAGCAGATAGTCCACACTTCCGGCCTCGAAGGCCTTGATAGCATAGTTGTCATAAGCCGTAGTCATAATGACCTTGGCATTCACGACAGTCTTTTTGAAGATCTCAAAACATACTCCATCCGAGAGTTCCACGTCCATGAAAATCACGTCCACGGAATTTCCCGGGCTTTCGAGCCAGCTGACAGTGTCTTTCACGGATCCGCAGCATCCAGCCACCTCAATGTCCGGAAAGAGTCTGTTCAGCATTCTGACCAGGCTTTTTTGAGCCATAATCTCATCTTCTACGATCAGGACTTTCATATCTTTATATTAAAGGTAAAACGACGGCGTAATACTCTTCCTCTTCAAGGATCTGAATCTCCTTTCCACACAAGTCCAAGTATTGTTGCCGAATATATTTGTGGCCCAAGCCGGTGGAAGGCGTCGGGCTGACTTTCGGTACTATATTATTCTCCACCCTCAGACTCTCTCCCTTAGCTATAATCTTTATAGTCAGAGGATTTTGAGGAAGGACGGCATTATGTTTTATGGCATTCTCCACCAGCAGCTGTATAGCGCAAGGCAGCAGCATCTTCGACATCAGCCCCTCCTCTACACTCACTTCCACATTCAGGCCTTCAGGGAACCTCACCTTCTGCAGGTCCACGTACTGCCCCACGAACTCCAACTCCTCCGCCAGGCTGACCATATCCATATCTTCGCTCTTGATAAGATATCTGTAAACCCCTGCCAATTTATGCGTGTACAGACTGGCCTGCGCTGTCTTTTCCTCGCAGATCAGGCAGTCCAGCACATTCAGCGAATTGAAAAGAAAGTGCGGATTCACCTGACTTTTCAGCTTAATATAGCGGTACTGCGCGAGGTTCGCATTCTCCCTGGCCTCCAGCATCTCCTCCCTCGAAAGTCTCACATAATAAATGACATACACCACGCTGAACACGCAGAGATGCACTATAAGAGACACTACGATGGTCAGCGACAACTCGTCCTTTCCGCCTATCATCAGGGCCTCAGCGAGTGCCCCGAACCCGATGAAGGCCACCAGCATTATTCCTTTAAAGGCCAATCCCCACTTCTTCATCAGCCCCATCCCATAACGGACATACAGCACGTCCAGGCACACCATACATACGAGGGCCACCATGTTGTTCGCAGCCCTGTGCACGACATCAAGTACCTGATCAGAAGTAGGTTGCAGATTCGAAAGCATAGTGAGGAAGAGTAGCCTCACTATGATGATTCCCACTGCAGCGAGCAGCACGAATCGCAGCGACTTGAGTGCGTTCCCATCCTCCTCGCTCTTAAAAAACTTCGAGAGCCAGGCCAATCCCCATCCCAGTATCTCAGTGGTTATGAAAGTGGACAGTGCATGAAAGGCCAATTCTGACGGGATGACCTTCGAAAGCAGCTGTGCGAACACCATTCCCAAGAGGTATCCCACCACATTCACGATAATGATGCTGAGGGCATAAAACTCGACTACCACCTTCTTTTTCAAGGAGATGACTACTGCCATGGTAATGGTGAGTATGGTGAGGGCAAGCTCGTCGCTAAGTCCCAGCGATCTGCAGGACAGGGCGAGCGCGGCATGGAGGATGCCGAAGATGTGGACTAATGCAGCCACAGAGATAGTTTTAGCCTTCATCATACCTATTGGATGTCACGAAGATAGGGATTTTCAAGCAATATACAAAGCCATTTTCTTTCGTCCTCAAAATCGCACAGTTCGTCAAACTTGATGGGCATTTCGTCAAAAGGGACTTCCGTCATATTATATAAATAGGTAATTTCGTAGGCTAAAACACTAAAAAGTATAACCATTTAGATGCAAAAAAGAGATCTCGGATTTTGGCAGTTGTGGAATATCAGCTTCGGATTCTTCGGAGTGCAGATAGCCTATTCCCTTCAGAGCGCGAACATTTCGCGTATCTTTGCCACCCTGGGTGCCGACCCTCATAATCTTAGTTTTTTCTGGATTCTGCCCCCGCTTATGGGTATGATAGTCCAGCCATTGGTAGGTAAATATAGCGACAGGACCTGGTGCAGGCTAGGCCGCCGTATTCCATATCTCCTCCTGGGTTCGCTCATAGCCATCCTCGTGATGTGTCTGCTTCCTAACGCAGGCAGCTTCGGATTGAGCATCGGAGGGGCGATGATATTTGGCCTGGTGGCTCTTATGCTGCTGGATACCTCTATCAATATGGCCATGCAACCGTTCAAGATGCTGGTGGGCGATATGGTGAATGAGAAGCAGAAGACGAAGGCTTACTCCATCCAGAGCTTCCTCTGTAACGCAGGCAGCCTGGTGGGCTATGTCTTCCCTTTCCTTTTCGCCTGGCTGGGTCTGGCGAATACCGCCCCTGAAGGTCAGATTCCTGACACTGTGAAGTACGCCTTCTATATAGGTGCAGCTATACTTATTATATGTGTAGTCTATACTATATTAAATGTAAAGGAGATGCCTCCAAAGGAGTATGCCGAATTCCACGGCATAGACCTGGAGGCTGAGAAAAAGAAGAAGAGTCCTAATTTCCTCACTCTGCTGAAGGAAGCTCCGTCCACTTTCTGGACGGTCGGACTTGTACAGTTCTTCTGCTGGGCCGCCTTCCTGTATATGTGGACCTACACTAACGGCGCTATCGCAGACAGCGTGTGGGGCACCACCGACGTGAGCTCGGCTGGCTACCAGGAAGCCGGCAACTGGGTGGGAATCCTCTTCGCAGTGCAGGCAGTGGGATCGCTCCTGTGGGCGCTGGTGATTCCGAAGTTCAGAAATGAGAAATTGGCCTACATCGTAAGCCTTCTGCTGGGTGCCGCAGGCTTCGCATCCGTCTTCTTCATTCACGACAAATATCTGCTCTTCATATCCTTCGCTCTCGTGGGTGCAGCCTGGGCCGCTATGCTGGCTCTGCCTTTCAGCATCCTGACAAATTCTTTGAAGGGCGAGCATATCGGGACTTATCTGGGTCTTTTCAACTGCACCATCTGTCTGCCTCAGATCGTGGCTGCAGCCCTGGGTGGTCTGATTCTTAAACTTGTGGGAGGTGCTCAGCTGAGCATGTTCCTCGTAGCTGGATTATTATTAATATTTGGCGCTATCAGCGTAAATCTAATTAAAACACATAAATGAAAAAATTGCTCGCATTCCTTTCTGCACTCGCGCTGACACTTACAGCCGGAGTACAGACCTATGCCCAGAACACCTTCGTAGTGGAAGGCGTGGTAGTGGATGAATTCGGTCCTATCGGAGGAGCGGGAGTGATGGAACAAGGCACGACCAATGGTGTCGCCACCGACTTTGACGGTGCTTTCAGCCTGAAGGTTTCCTCTCCTGACGCTATCATCGAAATCAGTTTCGTGGGTTATGCTACAGTTACTTTCAAAGCAAGTGACTTACCTAAGACCATCGTTCTTAAAGAAGACACCCTCTTCCTCGAGGAAGCCGTCGCCATCGGTTACGGTTCCCAGAAGAAGAAGGAGGTGACTGGATCCGTGGCTTCCATCAAATCCGAAGACTTCAATGTCGGTGTGAAAGCTAATCCTGTAGGTCTTCTTCAGGGTAAAGTGGCCGGTCTTAATATCAGCCGTACCACCTCTGACCCTACCTCTACAGGTTACAATATCCAGATTCGTGGATTCTCCACACTGGGACAGGGAACAGGTTCTTCTCCTCTCTACATCGTGGACGGTGTGCCTACCAGCAATATCGATAATATCGCTCCAGACGAGATCGCTTCCATGGACGTGCTCAAGGACGGTTCTGCAGCAGCTATCTACGGTACCCGTGGTACCAACGGTGTGATCCTTATCACTACCAAGCGTGGCGAAACCTTCGATGATACTGTTCACACCTCTTTGGAATACGCCGGTTACGCCAGCCTCTCCTATATCAATTCCAGAGTAGGTATGGCTAATGCTGAAGAGTTCAGAAGCCTTCTTGAAGCTACCGGTGGAAAGATGAGTGGAGTTGACTGGGGTGCCGATACTGACTGGACCCGCGAACTTTCCCGCGACGTGGCTCTTACCCATAACCACAATGTGGCTATCAGCGGGGCTAATCGTAATTTAAACTACCGCGCTTCCATAAACATCAAAGATGCCCAGGGTATCGCCAAGAATAATAACCGTAAGGAACTCACTGCCAAATTCTCCGCTGACCAGAAGTGCCTGGATGGCTGGCTCAAACTCCAGTTCGACGCTTCCTATATGAAATATCGTAACGATTTCTCAGCTGCCGACTACACCATAGCTTCCCAGTTGAACCCGACCATGCCGGTTTACAACGAAGACGGTACTTACTTTAATCCTGGCAACTCAGGCCAGTATAACCCTGTAGAATGGCTAAAAGCTCGCGAAAGCTATGGAGATGGTAACTTCTTCCGTGGTTCAGTCAAGGCCACTGTGGATGTCAAGCCTATCCCTGGGCTCAAAGTGAACGCCTTTGCCGCTTTCGAAGAGGGTGACAACCGTTCCTATGGCTACACTAACACAGTCCTTGACCCTCATAAAGCTGAAGCAAGCGACTGGGCTAACAGAGAGTACAATATGTCCTTGAACAAACTCTTCGAAGCTACCGTCGATTACGCTAACAACTGGGGCGCACACAGAATTGTAGCTGTGGCCGGTCTTTCTTACCAGCACTTTATGGACGACGGCTTGAATGCCTCCAACAAGGGCTTCGTAATGTCCTCCATCAAATACTACAGAATCGGAGAAACCGGCTCAAATGATAATCTCACAGTAAACTCATGGCGTAATGCCCACGCCCTTGCAGCCGGTTTCGGCCGTGTAAACTATAACTACGACGACAAATATCTTGCATCCGTGTCAATTCGCCGTGAAGGTTCGTCCCGTTTCGGTGCTAACAACAAGTGGGGATGGTTCCCTGCTGCAAGTGCCGGTTGGAGAATCAAAGGTGAAGACTTTATGAGCGATATCGACTGGGTGAACGATCTCAAGCTCCGCGCCGGTTTCGGTGTTACAGGTAACAATGTAAGTCAAAGCCTTATGTCAGTAGCCCTGCTTTCCCAGTCAGACAAATTCTTCTACGATGGAAAGCCTACTGCCACCTATAAAATTACCCAGAATGTGAACCCAGACCTCAAGTGGGAAAAGAAATATGAGTATAACCTCGGTGTGGATTACGAGCTTCTCGAAAGCCGTCTTTCCGGTAGCCTCGAAGCTTATGTAAGACATACTAAAGATCTGCTTTGGTACTACGAAGTTCCTACCCCTCCATATCAGTACACTACCCTGCTTGCCAATGCCGGCCAGATGGTATCCTACGGTGTGGAACTTGCTCTGAATGCAGTTGCTATCAAGACTTCTGACTTCAGGTGGACCAGCGGACTCACACTCGCCTGGAACCAGAACAGAATCACCAAACTCTCAGACCCTGACAAGGGATTTAACTACTCTTCTTCCCCTCAGGGTAACCTCTACGGTAACAAGTTCAATGGTTCAGACTCTTATACTCAGATTCTCGAAGAGGGCGGAATCGTAGGCCAGTGGTATGGCTACAAATTCCTCGGGTTCAATGCCAAGGGCGAATGGATGTACGAAGACCAGTACGGCTCTCCTACTAACAGACCTACCACAGCAGACAAGCAATATCTCGGTTCAGCCCAGCCTCTGCTCACCTTCGGTTGGAACAACACCTTTAACTACAAGAACTGGGATCTGACCGTATTCCTTCGTGGAGTTCTCGGGAACAAACTCTTGAACGCAAGCCGTTATATGTACACTCCTGACGGAACAGACAATTCCACCAACTATAACTTCTTCGCTAAGGACGTTCTCAGCAGGGAAGGTGTAAACGGAGGTCCTATTTTCGCTGACTACAAGCACTTCTCTGACTACTGGCTCGAAGATGGTTCATATCTGAAATGTGACAACATCACACTTGGATACACCTTCCGCCTTAAAGAGAACAAATTCGTCAGGTCTCTTCGAGTATATGCTTCAGCAAGCAATCTGTTTACTCTCACCTCTTACTCCGGACTCGACCCTGAGGTCAACACCTCTTGCATCGACTACCCTGGCGTAGATATTAACAATTTCTACCCTAAGACCGGATCAATTATGTTCGGCGTTAACGTTAACTTCTTATAATAGACAAGATGAAGATAATATATAAAATAGCGCTTCTCAGCGCACTGGCACTCACAGCTTTCACATCCTGTGATGCCCTTCTTGAAGAAGAGTCTTTCGGTAGACCTACTACCGAAGACATGCTTACTAATGAGAACAATATCACTTGTCTCGTAGGCCAGGCTTACGCTGACCTTCGCTTCATGCACGACCACTGGGGCTATTGGGGAGTCAACACCCTGACCTCAGATGAGGGTCTTTGCCCTGTTAGAAGAGGCGGAGACTGGAATGACGGTGGATACTGGAAAGATCTGAATACCCACTCCTGGAATGCTTACGGTGAGGCATTCAAGAATATCTGGAACTGTACAGTATCAGGATCCGTCCTCTGTAACAGTTTACTTAACACCCTTTACTCTAACGAAGATAGAATATCCGAAGATATATATAACAAATTCGTAGGAGAACTCGAAGTCCTTCGTTCATATTACTACTATCTGCTCTTCGATTCTTTCGGACGCATTCCTTATAAAGAAGATTTTTCCGACAGAGTAGAAGCTCTACTGGATCCTCCTGTAGTATGGGCACACCTGGTATCCACCCTCGAGAGAAATGCTCCTAATATGGTAAAGGTTGACGATTCTAACCGTAGTCTATATTTGGGCAGATGTACTCAAGGCTTTGCCTATACCCTCCTTGCCCGTCTATATCTTAATGCCGAATCCTTTGGCTGTACTCCAGCTAATGTTATGGCAGCAGCACGTACTTACGACGTACATAACGGACCTAAAGGCTCACACCCTTTGGAAGAGGTAGGCATCAACATCACAAGCGTGGAGGATTTCTATACTAACGCCATTCGCTGCGCTAATAAAGTGATAGAATCCAATTCTTATTCTATCGAACCAGACTACTTTAACAATTACCTCATTGATAACGGGGGAAGTCGTGAGAACATCTTCACCATCGTGGAAGACGGTCTTACCGCCGAATACCCAGAACGCGATGAATATTCATGCAAGAACAAACTTCGCATAGAATTCCTCTCCCTGCACTATAAATTCCAAGATAGATTTAACATGCAGCTCGACTGCTGGAACGGCTTCTGCGCCCGTCCAGAATATATGGCCCGTTTCAATGACTACGATGTCAGAGGTGCCGGTTTCGAAGGAAATGGAACTATGAACGAAGAGCCATGGGGCTGGTTCCTTGGACCACTTTGCTACGAAAATGGAGAGGTTATGACCGAAACAGTAAATGTGGTTGATGACGAAGGTAATCCTGTTTACCTTAAAGATGAAAACGGTAATTATATCCTTGATGATAAAGGGAAACAAATACAAAAACAGGAGACCTTAGACATTATTATTCATCCTGATATTAGATCCCTTGAATGCGCTGAACGTATGGATGGAGCTCGTATGTACAAATACGAACTCGACAAGGAAGGTAAGTACAAATATATGGAGAATGACTTCGTGCTCTTCCGCTATGCCGATGTCATCCTGATGAAAAAGGAGGCCATTCTTCGCGGAGGTCGTGACGATAATCCTGGGATAGAAGATTCTGCGATTAAAGAGATTAAAAAGCGCACCTTCGCTTATTCCATGAAATATCAGGGAAAGGACCCTATCGTAGCATTCGATGAGGCCTATCCAGATGCATTTACAGTTCTCTCCACCGACCTTAACGGCGGAATTCTGGCAGAGCGCGGACGTGAGTTCTCTTGGGAGAATGTACGCCGCCGTGACCTTATCCGCTTCGGACAATTTGAGAATATCCAGTATGTCACTAATAATGATAAGACCAGACGCTGGTTCCCTATTCCTTTCTCAGTTCTTCAGAAATCAGTAGTAGATGAGAACGGTAACAAGGTATGGACTCAGAACGAAGGTTATCAATTTTAATTAAATTTCATAAACCATTAATATTATTTATCATGAAAAAATTTGGTATTTATTCAATTGCTCTCGCTGCTCTTGCTCTCGTAGCATCTTGTAAGCCAGAGAAAAAGCCAGGCATTATCGATATCGAGGGCCTTGCTAACGGATTCTACATCTCAGAAGTGGGTCAGGACCTGAAGGCTGAAAATGCTATGGATCAGGGTAAAAATGAGGTTGACCAAAGCGAACGTGCTGGTATGTACGAGATTTATCTCGTTCTCGAGGCTGGCAAGACCTATCAGTTCACTAACAAGAAAGGCTCTAACGCCGACATCTTCGGTGCAGAGCTCGAATATGGTGAGACAGCCATCAACACTGACAATGTAGAGATTGCTGGTTACAAGGGATCTCTTGTAGCTGACGGTTCATTCCAAGTTAACACTACCGATCTTTATCACATCGTTCTTGACTTTAACGAGGACGGCAACCTTTCAGATGTAGGTGGGGCACAGTGCATCCTTGTTCCTGTCGAGTGGGGTCTTGCCGGAACCATCAACAGTTGGGGTTTCCTCGCAGGTGAAAGAAAGGACCTTACTTGGTCTTGGAAGGGCGTTGAGCTCATTGCTTCTGCAGAATTCAAATTCAAGCACAACGATTGCTGGAAGATTAACCTTGACATCGCTAACCTCGTTAAAGCTAACACTAACCTCGGCGCAAACTGCATTGTAGGTGGTGACAATATCAAGCCAGAAGAAGCAGGTATCTATGACATCACTCTTACTTATGTAGGTGGAACAAGCCCTGCTACAGCTGACCGCTTTACCTATACCCTTACTAAAGTTGGTGAAAGCTCTGCCAAAGATTACAGCAAATGCGAACTTGAGCTCGTTGGTGCTGCTGTTCTTGACGGTGTTGCAGATCCATCAAGCTGGAACTGGGGCAATGTTGTAAGTCTCGGAACTCCTTCAGTTCCTACTGGAGAATCAAAAGTTTACACTTGGAGGATTTACGATGTAAATCTCTCTGCTACTGGCGGATTCAAGGTTCGTACTATCAATGCTGAAGCAAGTGGAGATATCCCAGGATTTGACTTCGGTGTTGATGGAAAAGACATCACTGTTCCTGCAGATGGCAAATACGATATCGTATTCTCTATCGACGCTGCTACAGAGGAGAGGACCTTCAGCTGCGTAGCTCCTACCACCGAACTCATCGAGGTTGTAGCTTATGTAACTGGTTGGGAGAATCCTGTATATGTTTGGACTTGGAACAATGCTCCAGAACTCGTAGGCAGTTTCCAGCCTTGCAAGCCACAGGAAGACGGCGCTGTTAAATTTGCATTCCGTAAGAATGCTGACTACCCTACTCCAGGCGGATGCCTCGTTAACGGAGCTGGTTGGGGCAATGGCCAGACTGGTGATATGGACTTCTCAGCTTCCGGCACTTACACTGTAGCCGGTAACGGTGCAGAAAAAGTTGAAGCTGTCAAGAAATAATTAAAGCAAACAAGATACAGTATCTAATTTCAAGATAACTGTAATAACACAATTAAGGCGGCCCTCACGGGTCGCCTTAATTCATATTACTAAAGTTCAAAATTTTCCTATTTCCCAACTTGTTTTACAGTTAAAATTTCCTCTTTTCCAATATCCTTTATACACAAATTCTGTTTTCCTCCCTATAATTTCGCACATATTTAATATGTTTATTTTGCGTAAAAGTACAAAATTTTCATAATTTCGCAAAATAAAGTAATAAGATATGCTCGAAATTTGGTTCTTCGTCAAATTTCGTGCTATCAAGTTAGGCATGTTTGGTAGTTTTTAATCCAAAGGAGTCGGTCCGAAGCGCGACCATACATACTTCTCTTGATATA
>JBJEBS010000127.1:0-5518 GCA_051870275.1 Candidatus Cryptobacteroides sp. | reverse complement strand
GCATCGACAAAGTCCTCGTCCTGAGGAAGAGGATTTAGGAGAAGGGTCAGATAAAAAGAGAAAAGTGCGCGGGATAAAGTTTCGCAAGCAGCACAAATCTCTAAATTGCAAATAATTAGTTACTTGCGAAACTTGAGTAAGTATTATATTTGGTTATTGTTTTAATGTGTAGATGAGGCTGGTTTCCGCTGGCGTGGACCAGCCTCTTTTTAATGATATTATGAGGATGACATTATCATCTGTTTTAGCCATAGGCTTGGTCCTTTCAGCAATCTCCTGCGAAAAGGCTCCGATAACAGAAGACAATTCCAAACTCGAGCAGGAGAAAAAGGACAAGGAGGTGGCGGAATTGCTCTCCCAGGTAAAGTCCAGCAAGCCTATCAACACTTTCGACGAGAAGGCTACCTGGTATTATACCTTGGGACCGGATGCAAATTCTTCCCTGGCCAAGTTCAGCAGAAAGATCGTTACCGGTAACAAGGTAGAGGGCACCGGAGCCTTCGTCTTTTCTTATTCCTTCTCTGGAATGAGCAGAAACGATGCTCAGGAGAAGGTCTTTTTCCAGCACAAGTTCGGAGATTTCAGACCTGACCTTTCTTTCGAGCCTTTAGGAATATCGATGTGGATAAGGGGACACAGGACTAACAAGGGAACTTTCCGTTTCGTACTTCTTCACGACGACAAGCTTTATCCTGACAACTACACCATCCGTCAGACCTTCGAGTACTCCGACCCTGACATCCTGAAATGTGAGGACTGGACACAATTGGTAATCCCATATTCCTGGTTCAAGAACTACGATTATGGGGAAGGGGAGTTGGAACTCTCTCACGTGATAGGATACAGGATAGAGATAGTAAACGAAGAAGGCAAGGAGGCTCAGAACTGCGAGTTCCTGATAGACAATCTCGAACAGCTAACTTCTTATGAGCCTCAATACACCCCAGCCCGTTTCTCTAGTGTATTTATTCAGTTGAACAAGGTCTATGAGGATTACGACTGGGATTGGGCATTCCGCTCCTGCCTGGATGCCGGAATCGATACCTGGATCATCCAATACACCGTGGGGTATGGCTCCGAGAACAATGTCTGCTGGTACCAGAACTGTAATCTGGACTGGGTTTCTACCAAGTATCATATCGTGGACGATATGGTGGCTACTGCAGAGAAACTTGGCTTCAAACTTATCTTCGGTCTTAACGGAGGAGAATACAGCAGGACCAATTCCCAGGACCAGGCGGTTTATGATAATCTCGTAGAGAAGAACAAACTCGTGGTGGATGAGTTAGTGGCCAATTTCGGAGACTCTCCTTGCTTTGCCGGCTGGTACATCACCGAGGAGTTCCACGATGGAACCTGGCCTGTAGGCTGGCAGCAGGACAAGGCCCGCGAGATGCTGGGAGACTATCTTAACCGTGTGGGAGAGTATGCCAAGAGTAAAATCGACCTGTCGGTATCCATAGCCCCTGCGCTTTGGAGAGGAATGCCTGCCAAGCTCTGTGGCGAGTGGTTCGAAAAGCTTTTCGACGGCACTCCTAACATAGATGTGCTCTACCTTCAGGACTGTGCGGGACGCGGCCCTGCCACTATTACCAGCATAGAGGTGGATCTGCCTAATTACTACAATGAGATCAAGAAAGCCTGCGACAAGACCGGCGTCAAGTTCGGAGTGGATGTGGAGTCCTTCATGGACTGCTATTCTCCAAGCATTCCTTATGAGGCCAAGAAGTGGGATTATCTGAAGCGTCAGCTTGAGATGGCAGGCAATTACACTGATTATATCACCAATTTCAGCTGGGCTACCTTCAAGCCAAACGTAGGTGGCTTCAACAAGTATTCAGAATATGTCAAGACTTTGGACAATTAGTATCCTGGCTTCCATTAGCCTTCTCTCAGCTTGTGCCAAGGGGGATTCCCAGGTCGATCTTACTGTGATTCCCCCAGGATTGGTAAGTGACAAGGTGGCTCTGGACCTGAGGTGTGGAATTGTGAACAATTCCTCTTCCCAGCAGCATTACAGTGCGAAACTCTATGCCGCAGACAGCCTCCTGGCAGAGTATACCATCTCTTTGGAGGCTGGCTGCTCCTGGGCCCAGAAACATCTGCTGCCTGCCGGTACTCTGCAGGGGGAGCAGGAAGTGGTACTCAAAGTCAGTACAGAGGCCAAGGATTACAGCAAGAGCGAAAAGGTCCAGGTACTTCCTTCGCCTATCCGAAGCATTAACCGTATCACCGGCGCCTGGGCTGGAATCAGCCATTGGAGCGAGGAGGAAGGAAAGCATTGGAACGAAGACATCCGAAAGCTTACGGATGAGCAATGGAGGGAGATAGTCCGGTCTATGCATAAGATTGGCCTGGATATGATAATCGTTCAGGAGGTCTTCCGTAATGAAGAATATGTGGGAAGGCATCACAGTACCGTAGTGAACTATAAGGGTAAAGCCTACTATCCTTCAAGTCTTTACGAAGGCAGGATGCCTATCGCGGCCAAGGATCCGCTGGAGGCTATATTCTCCGAGGCAGACAATCTGGGGATGAAGGTGATGCCTGGAGTGGGACTTTTCGCCTGGTTTGATTTCACTGAGGAATCCTTGGAATGGCATAAGGCTGTGGCCAAGGAACTCTGGGACATGTATGGCCATCACGAGTCCTTCTATGGCTTCTATGTGTCTGAAGAATCCGGTGGCAGTCTGGATAATTGGGAGAAGACTCCTGAACTGAGAAAGCAGCGTTCCGATGAGATCGTGAACTTCTTCAGAGAGTTTAAGACATATTGCTCAGGCTTCGCTCCTGCCAAGCCCATTATGCTGGCCACCAATTCTTTCGGTGTGGATGGTGCTCAGGGAGTTTACCAGAATCTGCTGAAGTATCTGGATATTCTCTGTCCTTTCGGTTTCGCCAGAATGCCGGAATGGGACCTGAGTGGAAAAGAAGTGGCTACCATACTTCAGGGGCTGTGTGACGGGGCCGGTTCCCATCTCTGGTTCGACCAGGAGGTTTTCCTCTTCAATCCTGACAATTCTCTTTATCCTCGTGACATAGAAGGAATTATAGAAGACTTGACCCTTCTGGATAATTTCGAGAAGGTACTTTGCTACCAATATCCTGGAGTTTTTTCAGATCCTGAGTCGAATTTTAAGGTCGGAGAAGAAAAAACTAAAAAACTTTTCGTAGATTACAGTCATTATTTAGAAAGTCTGACGAGATGAAAAAATTTGTAACGATATTGGCCTTATGTGCCTGCCTGCTGAGCTCTTGTGCTCAGAAGAACGAGGGAGTGATATTGCGCTTCGATGAGAACGGAGAATTCAAGATCTTGCAGCTCACGGACTTGCATTATGTCTATAAGGATTCCAGGAGCGATATAATGTTCGAGAGGATGGAGGAACTGTTGGATTTCGAAAAGCCGGACCTGGTGGTCTTCACCGGAGACTTGATCTATGCCCCGCCTGCTGACAGCGCCTATCTGGACATTCTCTCGCATATTACCCGCCGTAATCTGCCTTTCGCCATATGTTTCGGTAATCACGACGATAACTGGGGCATCTCGAATACTGAACTGTACGACCTGGTAAGAACCATTCCGGGGAATCTTTTCCCAGATAGGGGAGACAATCCTTCTCCGGATTATACGGTGAGCATACTTGGACACGATTCGGATGAACTGGCAGCCCTTCTGTACTGCTTCGACTCCGGTACTTATCTCTATGAGTATCAGATGTATGAGCCGGTGCATACCGATCAGGTCTGCTGGTATTATAACACCAGCAAGGCTTTTACCAAGGCCAATGAAGGTGAGCCTGTGCCAAGTCTGGCTTTCCTGCACATACCTTTCCCTGAGTATAGGGCGGAACTTCCGAGAGTCGGCTTTTTCGGAGAGCCGGTTTGCGACCCTCAGTTGAACAGCGGACTTTTTAACGCTATGCTCGAGTGCGGGGATGTGATGGGAGTATTCTGCGGACACGACCATAATAACGACTACGCTATCAATAACCGTGGCATCCTGCTGGCTTACGGCCGTTATTCAGGAGGAGATACAGTTTATAATGACATCCCTAACGGTGGCAGGGTGATAGTCCTGAAGAAAGGAAGCAGGCATTTCACCACCTGGGTTACATTGAAAGGTGGAGAAAGGATAGATTACTTGGAATATTAAGGATTTGTGGATATATTTGCTCTCATTATGGCAAAATATGTATGTGATCTCTGCGGTTGGGAGTATGATCCCGAAGCAGGCTATCCTGAAGCTGGGATAGCACCTGGAACAGCTTGGGAAGACATTCCTGAGGACTTCGTCTGCCCGCTCTGCGGAGTAGGCAAAGACCAGTTCCACGCCGAATAATTCTAAGCTATCAAACGATTGCGGGCCCCGTTCAAGGAGCCCGTATTTTTTTTAAGGAAGCAGTAGATTCTTCATATACTGGATGGCGTAGGGCCGCCACATATTGACCAGAGTCTTGAAATCCTCTGCCGGACAGACTTCCTTATCCATATTCTCAGCCAGGGATTTTTCTATTACAGGCTGAAAGATAAATGGGGTGATGACTCCGCCCACCATGGTGAGGATTACTGCATATACCGGCACATCTTTTAGATTTCCCTTAGCCACTTCTGCTTTATAAGCCTCGAGAACTTTGTAGAAATAGTTGTCCAGCTCAAGATTGTCCAATATCATCTGGAAGCATTTGTCGTTCCTGTACATTTCTCTAAGAAGAAAGCAGGCTATGAAAGGATTCTTCAGAAGCTGGTCGAAATAGCTGTTGATGAATTCTTCTATTTTCTCTTCGGAACTGATGTCCTTGTTCAATACCTCCAGAAAGCCAGGGACCAGACCTCTGACCTGAGTCCAGAAGAGTTCATTGAAGACTTTGTCCTTGGTCTTAAAATAGTAGTAAAGAGCTGGTCTTCTGATGCCTGCAGCTTCAGCGATAAGGGTCATATTCGTCCCTTCATAGCCTTTTTCCAGGAACACTTTAGTCGCGGCTGTGATGATTCGCTGTTCTATCTTAGTTTTCTTCTGGCTCATCTTTCTTAGTGTATTTTACAAATTCATAATCGCTTTCCGAAGCTCTTAGGCGCATAGTCTCTCTAACTTTTTCGCAAAGATACAGTTTTCTTTGTTTAATAGTTAAGTTTTCGTCAGGATAAAAAGGCCCGTCTATGTAGATCTTCGTAAGGGGCTTTTTCCCCACTTTAGCTTTCATATAACATACAGTCATCGAAAAGCAGGGGAGATTCTCCTTGACCGGATAGTGGAAAGAGACCGTGCCGAAAGGCCGTATCCCTGTGTAATAAGGCCAGACATGAGCTTCCGGAAAGATCACTACAGGCTGGGCTTTGTCGGCATAATAGGAGATAGCCTCCTCCATTTTCTGCAGTCCTTCCCTGTCAGAAGCCGTGGGGATGCCTCCCATGGCGGGGAAGAGCGGACCCAGTACGGGAAGTCCGAAATTGGCCGGAGAGCCGATGGCGCGGTTACGCCGTCTGACCTTCAGGGAACAGCCGATAGCCATAGCCA
>JBJEBS010000126.1:0-21724 GCA_051870275.1 Candidatus Cryptobacteroides sp. | reverse complement strand
ATGTGGTTTTCGCATATACTCATACGAACAGCACTTTGAAGGTTGAGCCGGAGTATAAGTATTATGTCGTGGTGGGAACCTACAGGCAGAAGCCTACCAGGAACAAGATGATCTCCGATGCCCGAAATGCCGGTTACGAGACATATCTTCTGGAGTATGAGAACGGACTTACTTCTGTGGCTCTTCTGCCTTGCGATGACCTGGGACAGGCCATCGATGCCTTCGCTCAGGTTAAACAGGAGAAATTCTGCCCTAAGGATGCTTGTGTATTGATCGCAAAATAAAGATAATTGAAAATATAATGGAATACGATTTCAAACGAATAGAGAAGAAGTGGCAGGACCGCTGGTCCGAGGAAGGAACCTATAAAGTGGTTGAGGATCACAGCAAGCCCAAGTATTATGTGCTGGATATGTTCCCTTACCCATCCGGTGCCGGACTTCATGTAGGACATCCTCTGGGATATATTGCCAGTGACATCTACTCCAGGTATAAGAGACTGAAGGGATTCAATGTCCTTCATCCTATGGGCTATGATGCTTTCGGTCTGCCGGCGGAGCAGTACGCCATTCAGACAGGTCAGGCTCCGCAGAAGACCACAGAGGAGAACACTGCCAGATACCGCCGGCAGCTGGACAGGATAGGCTTCTCCTATGACTGGTCCAGAGAATTGAAGACCTCCGATCCGGAGTTCTATAAATGGACCCAGTGGGCCTTCCTGAAGATGTTCTCAAGCTGGTACGACCCTGCCCAGAACAAGGCCAGGCCTATAAGCGAGCTGATAGAAAAGTTTGAAACTACGGGTTATGACGGGATCAGCGCCCAGGACTGGGCTTCTTATGACGAGTCTCAGAGGGATGCTGTCCTGATGTCTTACAGGATAGCTTATCTGGGAGAGACCTCCGTGAACTGGTGCGAGGGCTTGGGAACAGTCTTGGCTAACGATGAGGTGAAGGACGGACTGAGTGTGCGTGGCGGTTTCCCTGTGGAACAGAAGAAGATGAGCCAGTGGCAGCTC
Source organism: Candidatus Cryptobacteroides sp. (assembly GCA_051870275.1). GTDB lineage: Bacteria > Bacteroidota > Bacteroidia > Bacteroidales > UBA932 > Cryptobacteroides. Next base: position 20,706 of record JBJEBS010000126.1, on the reverse strand, counting down.
AGGGTTTCGGCATACGCCGAAAGGCTGCTGGAAGGGCTGGACAGGCTCGACTGGACTGATTCTCTTAAGGAGATGCAGAGGAACTGGATAGGCAAGTCCGAGGGTACAGAGGTAGTATTCAACACTATATGTGACGGAAAGGAACTTCCAGTCACCATCTTTACCACAAGGGTAGATACGATATTTGGGGTAAGTTTCATGGTGTTAGCTCCTGAAAGCGAACTGGTGGAGCAACTCACTTCAGCCCAGCAGAGGGAAGAGGTGCAGACGTATCTGAAGGAAGTCAAGAAAAAGACGGAAAGGGAGAGAATTTCCCAGATCAAGAATGTCAGTGGAGTTTTCTCCGGAGCCTACGGAATCAATCCTCTCAGCGGGGAGAAGGTGCAGATCTGGATCAGCGACTATGTGCTTGCCGGCTATGGTACCGGAGCCATTATGGCGGTTCCGGCGCACGACAGCAGGGATTACGCATTTGCGAAGAAGTTTGGCCTGCCTATCATTCCTATCATAGAGGGCTGTGACGTGTCGGAGGCTTCCTTTGATGCCAAGTCCGGCGTGATGTGCAACAGCGGTTTTTTGAATGGTCTGGAAGTGAAGGATGCCATAGAGAGGGCTAAGGACTATGTGGAGGAAAAGGGAATTGGCAGAAGGAAGGTGAATTATCGTCTGAGGGATGCCATTTTTTCCCGTCAGAGGTATTGGGGTGAGCCTTTTCCTATTTATTATAAGGATGGAATCGCTACGCCGGTGGATGAGCAGGATCTGCCCCTTTGTCTGCCGCAGATAGACTCGTATAAGCCGTCCGCCGATGGGCAGCCGCCGCTTGCCAGGGCCAAGAATTGGACCTATAAAGGATATCCGCTGGAGACGAGCACTATGCCTGGTTTCGCAGGGTCGTCCGCATATTATTTGAGATACATGGACCCGCACAACGACAAGGCTCTTGTGGATAAGGATGTGGATGAGTATTGGCAGTCAGTGGACTTATATATAGGAGGAACGGAGCACGCGACGGGACACCTTATCTATTCGCGTTTCTGGAACAAGTTCCTCTTCGATCTGGGCTATGTATGTAAGGATGAGCCATTCTCCAAACTGATTAACCAGGGAATGATCCAGGGCCGTTCGAACTTCGTCTATAGAATTGTGGGGACTAACAAATTCGTGTCCCTGGGGTTGAAGGACAAGTATGAGACTACTGAGATTCACGTGGATATTAATCTGGTTAGGAATGACAGGCTGAATATCGAGGCTTTCAAGGCCTGGAGACCGGAGTATGCCGATGCTGAGTTTGAATTGGAGAACGGGGAATATATTTGCGGCTGGGCAGTGGAGAAGATGAGCAAGAGTATGTATAATGTAGTGAATCCGGATGACATCTGCGATACCTATGGAGCGGATACTCTGCGTCTTTACGAGATGTTCCTCGGACCTATTGAGCAGAGCAAGCCTTGGGATACCAAGGGAATCGACGGAGTGAACCGTTTCTTGAAGAAATTCTTGAGGCTTTTCTACGATGGGGATAAATTCCTGGTGTGCGATGAGCCGGCAAGTCCTGCAGAACTCAAGGCCCTTCACAAGTTGATAGCCAAGGAACAGAGCGACATAGAGAATTTCTCCTATAATACTTGCATAAGTGCTTTCATGATAGCGCTTTCAGAACTTGGAGAATGCCATAAGAGGACTATTCTCAAAGATCTGCTTGTCCTGCTCTCGCCTTTCGCCCCTCATATCTGCGAAGAGTTGTGGGAGGCTTTGGGAGAGAAGGGCAGTGTCTGTGTGGCGGCTTTCCCTGAGTATAACCCCGCCTATACTGTGGAGGACAGTGTGACTTATCCTGTGCAGTTTAACGGAAAAATGCGCTTTACTGTGGAGCAGCCTAAGGCTGCGAGTCCGTCTGAAGTGGAGGCTTTTATCAGAAATGCTCCACAGACGGCCAAATACGTGGGAGAGGGGAAGATAGTGAAGGTGATAGTAGTCCCTGGAAGAATCATTAATGTAGTAGTCAAATGATTAACAAACGAAAAATCCTGAATACTCTGAAAGAGTATCTGCTTTTGACCCTTGCCTGTTTCGTCTTTGCGATGGCTTGGGAAGGCTTTATGATTCCGAATGGAATGTCGGCGGGTGGTATGATGGGTCTTTCTACGGTGATTCAGTATGCTACCGGCGGTCTGATTCCTGCACAGTACACCTATGTGGTTATCAATGTAGTGCTTATCCTTGTGGCTATGTGGTTTATGGGCATAGGCTTCGGCTTCAAGACCATCTACTGCATAATACTCTCTACCATTATGATGGGCATTGTGGGTAATTTGGAATTTCTTCATTGTGTGGAAGGCCAATTTTTCTATGTCCAGGACAGACTGCTGGTCCCGCTGATAGCGGGTTGTCTGGAGGCCGTATCCATAGGTATCATCATCCGTAACGGTGGAAGTACCGGCGGTACCGACATTATAGCCTTGATGATAAATAAGTTCTGGCCTGTATCCCTGTCCACAGCCTTCATCATATTGGATCTGGTGATCGTGACTTTGATTCTGCTCCTGCCTGGAAAGATCTTCACGGATATGATTTATGGTATAGTGGAGATAGTTGCTTTTTCTATACTTGTGGATGTGGTGGTCAGCGGTCAGAAGGGCTCATACCAGATTTTGGTCTTTTCAGACAAGTATAAGGAGATAGCCGACCATATTATCAACGATATGGGAAGGGGAGTTACAGTGCTTAGGACTCAGGGCTGGTACACCAAGTCAGACAAGAATCTACTTCTTATTCTCATAGGTCGGCAGGAACTGCCTTCTCTTATGAAGAAGATTAAACAGGTGGATGCGAAGGCCTTTATGTCAGTTTCTCCTACGAACAATGTCTATGGAGAAGGTTTCGAGGAGATTAAAGTCGGAATAGGTTCTAAAAAAATAAGAAAATACGATGATTAAGAGTAGTGTATTCAGAACTATAAAGGAGTATTCCATAATTACTTTCGGGATGCTGCTTTATATCCTTGCCTGGGTAATTTTCCTGCTGCCTAACAATATGGTGGGCGGTGGCGTGTCCGGTGTATCTTCGCTGATACAGTATTTTACCCACGGTACTATTAAGATGGGTTATTCCTATTTTGTAATCAATGTGGTTCTGCTTATAATAGCCCTCTTTATTCTTGGAAACAAATTCGGGATAAAGACTGTCTATGCCATAGTCATAGCTTCTGTCGGTCTGAATTTCTTCCAGGAGATTATTCCTGCTGAGATATGTCAGACGCTGGCAGTGGATAACGGTAAACTGATGAGTGCCATTATGGGAGGTCTGCTTTCAGGTGTGGGAATTGGCCTGTGTATGAGTCAGGGTGGCAGTACCGGAGGTACCGACATTATAGCCCTGATAGTGAACAAGTACCGGAATGTTTCCCCTGGACAGATGATTCTGGCTATGGATGTCGTTATTATCCTGGCTTCTCTCTTCATTCCTATGGAGAGTGGAGATGGCTCCCTGATGCATTTCAATGAGAAGATTACCACGGTGGTGTATGGTTTTATACTCATAGCTATCAATGGTCTGGTTCTGGATATGACTGTGGCAGGTTCCAAGCAGAGTGTTCAGCTCATTATTCTTTCTAAAAAGCATAAGGAATTGGCAGATGCCATAACCAATGACCTCCATCGCGGAGTGACAGTTCTTAACGGCATGGGCTGGTACACTAAGGAGCCTACGCAGGTTTTGATGGTTTTGGCAAGAAAATATGACCTTAATATACTTTTGCGTTACATTAAGACAATTGATCCTGAAGCTTTCCTTTCAGTTTCCTCAGTTACGGGTGTTTACGGCAAGGGATTCGAGACAATCAAAACAAGTCGAAAAAAATAATTTACAGATATTTCTGTCACAATTTTTCTTAAAAACCCTTCTGGATGATACTCCAGTAGGGTTTTTTGTATATATTTGTCCATCCTAACCACTAAGTTATGAAGCTGTTTTTAAGGAAAAGAATGAAGTTGAGTGAACGTCTGTCCCTTAGGTATAAGAATTTATTTTATCTAAGTGAAGATAGCAGAAAGCTGAAAATGCTGTTTTATAAGATAGAACAAATAATGAAAGAGCAGAGACCCTACCTTGATGGGGATTTCTGTGTGGAGGATCTTGCGAGGATGGTGTGTAGCAGCAAGTCATATGTCTCCAAGGCCATCAATATGATTGGAAAGACTAATTTCCGGCCATATATCAATTCCTATAGGGTAAGGTATGCGGCCGATCTGATAAGAAGGGATCCGAGGATGAAGATGAGTGAAGTGGCTTCCATGTCTGGATTTAATTCTCTGCCTACCTTTAACTCCAGTTTCAAAACTCAGATGTCCATGAGGCCTAAAGATTATCTTCTATGCATTCACTCGGAATCAGTTCATAGACTATTTTTCTCCAAGACGAAAGAATCGGAGCCGTAATCACCACTTTTTCTTTTTTTACCGGATGTATGAAACTGATTATTCTGGAATGCAGGCAGATGCCTCCGTCAGGATTGGAGCGTGGAGCTCCGTATTTGAGGTCCCCTTTGATGACACAGCCCATATTCGATAGCTGGCATCTGATTTGGTGATGTCTGCCTGTCAGCAGTTCCACTTCCAGAAGAGAGTAGTTCCGGCCTTCTGAGAGGATTTCGTAGTGCAGGCGGGCGAGTTTGGCAGAGCCTGTGTTCTGCTTGCAGACATAGCTTTTGTTCTGCTTTTCGTTTCTGACAAGGAAGTTTTCCAGATAGTCTGATTTTTTAGGAGGATGGGCACAACAGAGTGCCCAATAGAATTTATGTACTTCGGAATTGCGGAACAACTCGTTCATCCTTTCCAGAGCCTTGGAGGTCTTGGCGAAGATGCAGGCCCCGCTGACAGGTCTGTCCAGGCGATGGGTAACTCCCAGAAACACTTTCCCTGGTTTATGATCCCTTATGGCTATAAAGGCTTTCAAAGCCTCACAGAGACATTCGTCACCTGTCTTGTCACCCTGAACGATCTCCCCGCTTAGCTTGTTTATTATAAGCAGGTGGTTGTCTTCAAAAAGAATCCTGGACTGAAAGCCCAGGATTTCATTTTCTGTCAAATTTCTGTATTCCACTTCGGATTACTCTGCGATGGATACATTAACGCGACGCTTGTTGCCATCGATCTTGCTAGACTTGCAAGGGCAAGCGACTTTGACGTTTCTTGCAGGGATCTGCTTGTAGTAAAGCCAGTTGCGAACCAGGTTAGCACGCTCTACTGCGATAGCATGATTGTACTCACTGTCAGTGGTGTCATCTGCATAAGGCTCGATGAGGATGACAGCCTTTTTGTCAAGAGTGTTGTAAACATCGATGAGTTCCTGGAGAAGGGCTTTGGTCTCAGGGTTGAGGTCACATCTTTCCTTTCCATAGAGAACGCCTGCTGTAGGAAGAGCAAAAGTGGTAGATCCGTAAGGAGTCTGTGCGAGGGCATCCTTAACTGCCTGTTTATAGCTTTCAGCATCTTCTGCAACTACATCGCTCTTGACTGCGGTAACTGCATCTGAAAGTTTGAATACGCGAGCTGCTCTGGCTGCTGCCTCAGCTGCTGCTCTCTCGGCAGCCTCTTTAGCTGCTGCTTCTGCTGCTGCTCTTTCGGCAGCCTCTTTTGCTTTCTTTGACTGACAAGATGTTGTCCCAAGGGCTGCGAGAACTACAAGTCCTGCGACTGCGATAATTTTGCTAAGTTTCATAAGAGTTATGTTATTTTGTTTTGATTATCCTTTATCGGTGCGAATATAAGAAATTTTTATCACTATTTCAAATAATGTCGTAAATATAGCATTTATAATAGGTATTAAGTTTCATACTTGCTAAGTTTAAATTTGACAATTTGTCAGTAAATCGCTTGTGGCACGGCTTTGGAAGAATGTTCTGTCAAACAAGATTGAAAATAAAAAACGAACAATATTATGGGAAAGATTATCGGAATAGACCTTGGAACCACAAATTCCTGTGTCGCAGTAATGGAAGGCGCTCAGCCTACAGTAATTATTAATAACGAAGGACATCGTACTACTCCTTCTATCGTTGCTTTCACCGAGAACGGTGAGCGTAAGGTAGGTGACACTGCAAAGCGTCAGGCTGTCACAAACCCTAAGAACACCATCTTCTCTATCAAGAGATTCATGGGTGAGACTTACGATCAGGTAGGAAAAGAAATAGCTCGTGTACCATATTCAGTGGTTCGTGGAGAGAACAATACTCCACGTGTGGACATTAACGGCAAGCAGTATTCTCCTCAGGAGATTTCTGCCATCATTCTCCAGAAGATGAAAAAGACTGCTGAGGATTATCTCCGTCAGGAAGTGACAGAGGCTGTTATCACAGTTCCTGCATACTTCTCTGACTCACAGCGTCAGGCTACGAAGGAAGCTGGCAAGATCGCCGGTCTGGATGTGAAGAGAATTATCAACGAGCCTACCGCAGCAGCTCTTGCATACGGTCTGGATAAGAAGAATAAGAATATGAAGGTGGCCGTTTACGATCTTGGTGGCGGTACTTTTGATATCTCTATCCTTGAGCTTGGTGACGGTGTGTTCGAAGTGAAGTCCACTAATGGTGATACTCATCTGGGTGGTGATGATTTCGACCATGCCATTATCGAGTGGCTTGCTTCCGAGTTCGCTTCAGAGAATTCCGGAATGGATTTGAGGAAGGACCCTATGGCTCTTCAGAGACTTAAGGAAGCTGCCGAGAAGGCTAAGATTGAACTTTCTAACCAGACTTCAGCAGAGATTAATCTGCCTTATATCACTGCCGTGGACGGTATGCCTAAGCATCTGGTCAAGACTTTGACTCGTGCCAAATTCGAGGCTCTCTGTGATGACCTCTTCCGCAGAAGTATCGAGCCTTGCCGTCAGGCCCTCGAAGATGCCAAGATTACAGCATCTCAGATTGACGAGGTCATCCTGGTGGGTGGTTCTACCCGTATTCCTAAAGTTCAGGAACTCGTTAAGGAGTTCTTCGGCAAGGAGCCTAACAAGAGTGTGAACCCTGATGAGGTTGTGGCTATCGGTGCCGCTATCCAGGGTGGTGTGCTCGCAGGTGATGTAAAGGATGTGCTTCTGCTTGACGTAACTCCGCTTTCACTTGGTATCGAGACTCTCGGTGGAGTTATGACTAAACTTATCGAGTCTAATACGACCATCCCTGTTCATAAGGATCAGATATTCTCTACCGCTGCAGACAACCAGCCTTCAGTGGAGATCAGGGTTCTTCAGGGAGAGCGTCCTATGGCCAAGGATAACAAACAGATCGGAGTCTTCCATCTGGACGGCATTACTCCTGCACCACGCGGAGTTCCTCAGATCGAGGTTTCATTTGATATAGACCCTAACGGAATCCTCTCTGTTTCTGCGAAGGACAAGGCTACTGGCAAGGAACAGAAGATCCGTATCGAAGCTTCTTCAGGCCTTTCAGAGGAAGAGATTCAGAGGATGAGGGATGAGGCCAAGGCCAATGAGGCTGCCGACCAGGCTGAGAGGGAGAGAGTGGATAAGATCAATAACGCAGATGCCCTTAGTTTCCAGGTGGAGAAGTTCCTGAAAGAGAACGGGGACAAGATTCCTGCAGACAAGAAGAGCAGTGTGGAGACTCCTCTGAATGCCCTCAAGGAGGCAGTCAAGAATCAGAATGTAGCTGATATCGACAGATATACCGAGGAATTGAACAAGGTGATGAGCGAGATTTACTCTGCTATGTCAGGTCAGCAGGGTACACAAGGACCACAAGGCCCACAGGGTCCACAGGGTGGCCCGGACTATGGTCCTCAGGGCGGAAACGATGCCCCTGACGAGCAGTAGTCAGCTTAAGTTTCGCAAGTAACTAATTATCTAATATTAAGGTATTTGCGCTGCTTGCGAAACTTAAACAATTTAATTAATCTTATAGCAATCAGACTGCTTTATAGCAGTCAGTTAGACTCCTTGCAGTCAGCTTGATCCCTTGCAATCAGATTAATTCTGTAGAATATATTAACCTGACTGCTATAAATAATTAGCAAGATTCTTCAGCAGATATCAACTTGATAATAGAGCGATCGGTAATCATCTGCCGGCCGCTTTATTATTTCCGTGCCGACAGCCTCCACCTTACCATTCACCATATCCATCTTCAACATAATCTCCCTCTCCATCTTTGTCCATCTCCCTCTTCTTCATCATCCTCAAGATCTATTTCTCCATTTTCTTCTCCAACTTTTTCTCTAACTCTCCCCATCTCCCTCTCCATCTACACCTTCCTCCACATCTCCATCTTCTACCCCCTTTTGCTGCAGCTATCCTCCTTCGTGAAATTCACCTGGCATATCGTCAGATCGTATCTTATTGATTTTTAGGAAAGTATCGAAGTACGATATGGCAAGTAGAATCAAATTGTGCTCATCTGTCATAGTTTAAAATGATAAATACTTGAGTATTAATTTGTTATAATTTTATCCCATGGCAGGTGAATTGCACGAGCAGCCTCTCGGTAAGCGAAAGGCCTAATTACTCACCAACTATCAGTTCAAGATTTCTCCGTGAGCAATCCGCCCGTATTGATTTCAAAGGTAGTGTTATTATTTGATTATCAAATCGTAATTCTTTCGGAAATTATTAGTATCTTTGAAGGATAAGATTATAATTTGAAATATGCAGAAGATATACGAAAGCGATCCATGGCTCGAGCCGTGGAAAGATGCCATCGATGCGAGACAGAGCCGCATCCTCTCTTCTTGGGAGAAGTATTCACAGGCCAATTCCCATCTTTATTACGGCCTTCACAAGGATGAGCAGGGATGGGTCCTGCGGGAGTGGGCTCCCAATGCCAATTGTATCTATCTCATAGGGGAGTGCAACAACTGGAAACGAGTGCGGGCCTATGCCTTTTCTCCTGTTGGTAACGGCAATTGGGAACTGCGTCTTCCGGACTACTGCCTGCACCACGGAGATCTCTACAAATTATGGATAGAATGGTCTGGTGGCGGTGGAGAAAGACTCCCTGCCTATGTCACCAGGTCAGTTCAGGATCCGGAGACCAAGGTCTTCAGTGCACAGGTCTGGGATCCGAAACCATATGAATGGCAGAACGATTTCGAAAGAAATAAGGACGAAGCCCCTTTCATTTATGAATGTCACATAGGCATGAGTTCCGAGGAAGAAAAGGTGGCCAGTTTCGAGGATTTCAGAAAAGTGGTGCTTCCAAGAGTCAAAGCTTTGGGTTATAACACCATACAGATAATGGCACTGCAGGAGCACCCGTATTACGGCAGTTTCGGTTATCAAGTCTCCAATTTCTTTGCCCTTAGCAGTCGCTTCGGTACGCCTGAAGAATTCAAACAACTCGTGGACGAGGCCCATTCCATGGGTATAGCTGTCATTATGGACATAGTCCATTCCCACAGTGTAATCAACGAGGCCGAAGGTCTGAGCCGCTTCGACGGCAGGGACGACCTATATTTTTATAAGGGCTCAGCCGGCTATCATCCTGCCTGGGGTTCCAGATGTTTTGACTACGGCAAGGACGAAGTAATCAATTTCCTTCTTAGCAACTGTAAATATTGGCTTGAAGAATACCATCTCGACGGCTTCCGTTTCGACGGGGTGACCTCGATGCTGTATTGGGATCACGGTCTGGGAACGGATTTCGGAAACTACGAACTTTATTTCAACCGCGGGGTGGACGAGAACGCAGTATGCTATTTAGGATTGGCCAATATACTGATACATAGCCTGAAGCCGTCGGCCATAACGATAGCTGAAGATGTGTCCGGAATGGCAGGTCTCGCAGCGCCGCTGGAAGCTGGGGGAGTGGGCTTCGATTACCGAATGGCTATGGGTGTGGCAGACCACTGGATCAAATGGATAAAGGAACGCAGCGACGAGCAGTGGTCCATGGGAGAGATCTGGTGGGAACTTACCAGAAAGCGTGACGACGAGAAGACCATCAGTTATGCAGAGTGTCACGACCAGGCTATGGTGGGGGATAAGACCATAGCTTTCCGCCTGATGGATAAGGAGATGTACTTCTGCATGAATAAGGGTAGCCAGAACCTGGTTATAGACAGGGGCATAGCCCTGCATAAGATGATAAGGCTGCTGACCGCCGCCACTGCAGGCAACGGTTACCTCTGCTTCATGGGTAACGAATTCGGTCATCCGGAGTGGATAGATTTCCCTCGTGAAGGGAATGACTGGTCCTATAAGTATGCCAGAAGGCAGTGGTCATTGGCCGATAATGATCTGCTCAGGTATAAGGGTCTCCAGGAATTTGATTCGGAGTTCGTCCACTTTTTAAGGCAGACTGGGGCCCTGAGTGTACCTCCTGTCCTGCTTCGCAGCGACGAGGAGAAAAAGGTCTTGATTTTCCGCCGTCAAAATGCTATCTTTGCGCTCAACTTTTCACCGACTGCTTCATACCAGGATTACGGCTTTGAAGCACCTGAAGGTGAATATGTTAAAGTTTTTGATTCCGATGAAGGAAGATTTGGAGGATTTGACAGACTTCAAAAAGAAGAAAAACATACTACCATTAATCACACACTGAAGCTATATCTGCCTTGCAGGTGCGCTTTGGTGTTGATAAAAGACAAATAATATGGCATTTTTAAAATTTAACAAGGCTGAACTGGTGAATCTTTCGTATTCTTTGAAACGGGAGATTATCTGTGCTAACAAGACCGGAGCTTATTGCAACACTTCCATAGTAACTTGCAATACCCGCAGGTATCACGGTCTGCTGGCCCTCACTTTGGACAGGTTCGGGGGAGACCGCTTCCTTATGCTATCCTCACTGGATGAGTCGGTGATAGTGGAAGGGAAGCAGTTTAACTTGGGCATCCATTGCTATGGAGAGATCTACGAGCCGAGAGGTCACAAGTATGTGGTTGACTTCGAGGCAGATCCTGTTACCCGTATCACTTATAAGATAGGTAACATAGTAATTCGTAAGAGCATCCTTTTGTGTCCTGATGTGGACAGGCTTTACATCAAGTATGAACTGCTGGAGGGTCCTTCTCAGGCCACCATCAGACTTAGACCTCTGCTTGCTTTCAGGAACATTCACGATCTGACCCATGCGAATGATCAGGCCGATCCTACGCCTGGGACCTGCAGGAACGGAGCCAGTTTCAGACTCTATGAATCATATCCTGATCTTTACTTGCAGTTCTCGGATTCCAAGGTGGCATTCCATGAGGATGCGCATTGGTATTATGGGGTTACATATTCCGATGAATATCGTCGCGGTTTCGATTGTAAGGAGGATCTGCTTTCTCCAGGATTTTTCGAACTCAAACTCAAGCAGGGCCGCAGCTTTATAGTAAGCGCATCCAAGCTGGAGTCTGACCCTAAGACTTTTGCTCCTGAATTCAAGTCTTTGAGCAAACTTTCAGGAGAGATTAATGATTATCGTCAGCAGCTGTTACACTGTGCTGATACTCTCATCACTAATCATAACGGCAGAATGAAGATAGAGGCCGGTTATTCCTGGCTTTATGCCGGTCTGCTTAGAGAGACCCTCATCGCACTTCCTGGACTTACCTTGAGTACCGGCAAGCCTGAGGAGTTCGAGCAGATTCTGGATAATCTCATCGCTGATGAACAGCAGAGGCTTTTCTGCCGTACTACCCAGGTAGAGGCTCCGCTTTATCTCGCCTGCGTTCTGCAGAGTTACATAGAGCACGGAGCTGATCCGAAGTATGTCTGGAAGAAATACGGGAAAGTCCTGAAGAAGGTTCTCGAGAGTTATCTTCCTGGAGTAAGGAAAGAAGTCGCCATGCATCCTAACGGACTGCTTTGGGCTCAGATGGACGGAGTCGCTCTTTCTTGGATGAATGCCTACATAGACGGCAGGGCCGTGACAGAGAGGGCCGGCTATCAAGTCGAGACTAATGCCCTGTGGTATAATGCCATCTGTTTTGCGCTCGATATGGAGAGGAACAGCCGCAGCAGAGACAAGGCTTTCAGGGAGAAATGGTCTTCTATAGCTGCTCTTGTAAAGGAGAATTACACTAAGGTCTTCTTTAATGAGCGTGCCGGATATCTGGCTGATTATGTAGATAATTCTGGTCAGAATATGGATGTAAGACCTAACCAGCTCTTTGCCATCTGGGTGAAATACTCTCCGGTGGACGACGAACTGCATCCTTTCATCCTCAGGGTGATTGACCGCGACTTGGTCACTGCCAGGGGTTTGAGAACCCTTTCTCCAAGGGATGTCAAGTACAGGGGAGTCTATGAGGGGTCACAAAGAGACAGGGATCTGGCATATCATCAGGGATGTACGGCACCTTGGCTTCTGGCCCAGTATATAGATACCTGCTTCCGTATCAAGGGACCTTCCTTCTGGAAGAGGGCCCAGTGGCTTACCGAAGGCTTCTTCGAAGACCTTAACAGGCATGGTGTGGGTGCCTTCGCGGAGGTATATGACGGAGACCCTCCATTTGAGGCTCACGGAGCCATATCCTCTGCTTTGAGTACGGCAGCACTCCTGGTGTCCGTAGAATTGCTTGATAAATACAAAGACTTATAGATCATAGTATTATGAGAGTTTTAATGTTCGGTTGGGAGTTTCCTCCTCATATAGCAGGTGGTTTGGGAACCGCTTGTAAGGGTATAGTCGAAGGTCTGGCGCATAATGGCGTGGAGACTCTCTTCGTGATGCCTTCTGCAAGTGGGGACGAAGACCAGTCCTGCACCACCATCATAAACGCAAGTGACGTAGAGGTTCACAATGTCAGTCAGACAGTGGATGAATTCCTCGACAAGGTTAAGTTCATTCACGTGGACTCCAACCTGGTGCCTTATGTCGATCCTGACGAGTATTTCGAGGCTATAGAGAAGATGAAGAAGGAGAAACGCACTTCTACTACCGTAGGATTCGGGCAGAAGTTCAAGTTCTCCGGCAAATACGGAGCCAATCTTATGGAAGAGGTGTCCCGTTACGCCCAGGTGGGAGGTACCATAGCCATGCAGCATGCCGATGAATTCGATGTGATTCACGCCCATGACTGGCTTACATATCTGGCCGGTATAGCTGCCAAGGAACTCACTGGCAAGCCTCTGGTAGTGCACGTGCACGCCACTTCTTTCGACCGTGGTTCTGACGATATGGTGGATACCAGGGTCTATGCCATCGAAAAGAGAGGTATGGAGATGGCAGACAGGGTAGTGGCCGTGTCTGAACTTACCAGAAATATAGTCATTAACAAATACGGAATTGATCCTTCAAAGGTAGTGGCAGTGCACAATGCCGTGGATTTCAGCGGCAGGGAAAATATGCAGGTGGAGAGGGGAGTCAGGGACAAGGTCGTGACTTTCCTTGGCCGTATCACATATCAGAAGGGTCCGGAGTATTTCATCGATGCCGCAGCCAAGGTTCTGAAGCGCACCAAGGGTGTGAGATTCGTGATGGCTGGCAGCGGAGATATGATGAACCGCGCTATCCGTCAGGTGGCCAGACTTGGCATAGCTGACAAATTCCACTTTACCGGTTTCCTTCGTGGAACTGACGTTCAGAAGATGTTCGCACTCAGCGACGTATATATCATGCCTTCCGTGAGCGAGCCTTTCGGAATCTCGCCACTCGAGGCTATGCGTTCCAATGTGCCGAGCATCATCTCCTACCAGAGCGGCGCAGCCGAGATCCTGAAATATGCCTTCAAGGTGGATTTCTGGGATGTGGATGCGATGGCCGACGATATCTATGCCCTGCTTCAGTATCCTGCTCTTTCCAAATTTGCGGAAAAGCACGGACTGGAAGAGGTCAATGCCCTTAAGTGGGATCATGCAGCTGCTAAGCTGAAAAACATTTATGAACAAATAATCAAATAATTACATAATTATGGCAAAATCGATCTGTTTGTATTTCCAGGTACATCAGCCTACAAGACTCAGATTGTATAGGTTCTTTGATATAGGCAAGGACTCACACTATTACGATGACTTCGCTAACAGGACCATCCTCAAGAGAGTGGCTCAGAAGTGCTATCTTCCGATGAACAAGCTCTTGTTGAAGACTATCAAGGCATCCAAGGGTGCTTTTAAAGTAGCTTTCTCCATCTCCGGATCTGCCCTCGAGCAGTTTGACCGCTATGCGCCGGAGGTTCTGGACAGTTTCAAGGAATTGGCAGACACTGGTTGTGTGGAATTCCTCTGCGAGACTTACTATCACTCCCTGTCTTCAGTAGCTTCTCCTTCTGAGTTTGAGTTCCAGGTACTGAAGCACAAGGAAGCCATCAAGCACTATTTCGGAGTAGAGCCTGTGGCCTTCAGAAATACTGAGCTGGTATATTCCGATGCTATCGGAAAGCAGGTTTATGAATTGGGATTCAAGACTATGCTCACCGAGGGTGCCCGTCACATCATGGGATGGCGTTCTCCTAATTATGTATATAGTAACGACTTTGTCGAGGATCAGAGCCTGCTTCTGAGAAATTATTCCCTGAGCGACGACATCGCTTTCCGCTTCCCTGACAAGAGCTGGGCCGGCTGGCCTCTGACTGCAGAGAAATTCAAGAACTGGGTAGATGAGGCAGAAGGTGACTATGTAGGTCTTTTTATGGATTACGAGACCTTTGGAGAGCATACCGACGCTTCCAGCGGCATCTTCGACTTTATGGAGGCTCTGCCTCAGGTATGTCTGAAGGATGCAGACTTCCACTTCTATACCCCAAGCGAAGTGGCTGCACATTTTAAGCCTGTTTCAGAACTCTCTGTTCCTAACCCTATCTCTTGGGCTGACGAGGAGAGAGACTTGACTGCATGGCTGGGCAATGAACTTCAGAATGAGGCCTTCTCCAAGTTGTATGGTCTTCAGGAGAAACTCTCCATCCTTAATGACCCTGTCCTCTGGGCAGACTACGGTCATCTGCAGGAGAGCGACCATTTCTACTATATGTGTACCAAGTTCTTCACAGGAGGAGATATGCATAAGTATTTTAACCCATACAACTCTCCGTATGAGGCCTTCATTAACTATATGAATGTGTTAAGTGATTTTATCATTCGCGTAAACGACGCGATTGCTGTTAAATAGTAGTGTATTTTTTATATGAATGTAAATGCAAGTAATTCACCGTCATGGAAAAGCGTGATGGTGACCAGGCATCTTCCTGAGAAGTTGTCTGGTCTGGAAACCCTATGTAAAAACCTTTGGTGGTGTTGGAACGATGATGCCAAGGCTCTTTTCAAGAGCATTGACTCAGTGCTTTGGCACAAATCGGGCCACAACCCTATGGAGATTTTGGACAAAGTCAGTCTTAAAAGATATAATGAGCTGGCAAAAGATGAGGATTTCCTCGCACGTCTGGGCCATGTGATGGATGAGTTCAATGGCTATATGGCTAAAAAGGCTGAGCGTACGGAGCCTTCAGTGGCATACTTCTGTATGGAGTATGGGCTGGATACTTCCCTGAAGATATATTCAGGTGGTCTGGGCATCCTTGCTGGCGATTATCTGAAGGAGACTTCAGATATGAACGTGAACCTGGTGGCCGTAGGTCTTCTCTACCGTTATGGTTATTTCTCTCAGCGACTTACCCCTCAGGGTAATCAGGTGGCAGACTACAATGCCCAGGATTTCCTGAAGATTCCGGCAGAACCAGTCATCGGAGAAGATGGAGTCTGGAAAAGTGTAAGTATGAGACTTCCAGGGAGAAATCTTCAGGCCAGAATCTGGAGAGTGGCAGTAGGCCGTACAGACCTCTACCTGCTCGATACTGATTATGAGGCTAACAGCCCTGAAGACAGGTCCGTAACTCATCAGCTCTACGGTGGAAACCACGAGAACCGTCTGAAGCAGGAGATACTCCTCGGAATAGGAGGAGTCAGAGCCCTCAGAGCCCTTGGCTTGAACCCTACCATGTATCATTATAATGAAGGTCATGCTGCCTTCGCCGGACTGGAAAGGCTTCGCGAATATATGCAGGATAAGCATTATGCTCTCGGCGAGGCCCTCGAACTGGTAAGGTCATCGGCCCTTTATACTACTCATACTCCGGTGCCTGCAGGACACGATTCCTTCTCAGAGGAGGAGATGGGTCCTTATTTCGGTCACTATCCACAGAGATATGGTCTGGACTGGAGAGCTTTCATGGAATTCGGAAAGATCAACGCCGAGGATGTGAACGAGAAGTTCTCCATGAGTGTGCTCGCTGCCAATTTCAGCCAGAACGTCAACGGCGTATCCATGCTTCACGGCAAGGTCAGCCAGGAGATATTTGCCAATATGTACCCGGGCTATCTGCCTGAGGAGCTCTTTGTGAGCTACGTTACTAACGGCGTTCACTACCCTACTTGGGCTGCCAAGGAATGGAAAGCCATCCATGCCAAGGTCTTCGGCGAGGAGTTCAAGACTTCCCACTACGACAAGAAGTGCTTCAACGGCATCTACAATGTCAGCGACGAGGAGGTGTGGAATACCCGCAAACTGCTTAAGGCAGACCTTATCAAGACAGTAAAGGACCGTCTTTCCGATCCAAGCATATCTTCTCACTATTCTCCTGGACAGATCGTTACCATTAAGGAGACTCTGCGCGATGACGTGCTTACCATAGGTTTCGCCCGTCGTTTCGCCACTTACAAGAGAGCTACTCTCCTGTTCAGGGATCTCAACAGACTGGATGAGATAGTGAATGATCCTGAGCGTCCTGTACAGTTCCTTTTCGCCGGCAAGGCTCACCCCGCTGACGTGGCAGGCCAGAATCTTATCAAGCAGATAGTGGAGATAAGCAAGGACCCTCGTTTCATCGGCAAGATCGTCTTCATTCCTGGCTACGATATCACACTTGCAAAGCGTCTGGTTCAGGGAGTGGATGTATGGATGAACAATCCTACCCGTCCTCAGGAGGCTTCTGGAACTTCCGGAGAGAAGGCATCCATGAATGGTGTGATGCATTTCTCAGTACTTGATGGCTGGTGGGTAGAAGGTTATACGAAGGATGCCGGCTGGGCTCTGCCTTTGGAGCGTACTTACGAGGACCAGGAGTACCAGAACGAACTCGATGCCGCTACCATCTACGCTACCATAGAGAACGAGATAGCTCCGGATTACTACGATGTGGATAAGACCACGGGACGCAGTGCCAAGTGGATTTCCTATATCAAGAACACCATAGCCCTGGTGGCTTCCAACTTCACTACCAACAGGATGCTCGAAGACTACTGCAGGCAGTATTACGAGCCTCAGAGCCAGCGTTATGCACATCTGGTGGCAGAAGATGGAAAGGTGGCCAAGGAGATAGCTTCCTGGAAGAAGTTCGTGGGCGAGGAGTGGAATAATATGCGTATCGTTTCATACACTCAGCCAAGTGCTTCCTATGTTCTTTCAGACAAGAACAAACTGGTCAGCGAGGTGGTTATCGACCTGGGTCGTCTCAAACCTGAAGACATAGGAGTGGAGATGCTCTTCACTTCTACCGATGCGAAGGGTCAGGCTCACATCCAGGAGGTGTTCAATTACGATCTCGTTTCCTACGAGAATGGAGTGGCTACTTTCCGTACAGCCGTCCTTCCTGAAAGGACAGGTATGTATGAGGTAGGCACCAGAATCTACCCTAAAAATGCGGAACTTCCTCATCGTCAGGATTTCCCTATCGTCAAATGGTTGTAGCCGCCACAGGATTTTTCGACGGTGTCCACATAGGACATCAAGCTGTTATAAGGACTTTGCTCGATTATGCTGAAAAGTATAGCGGGCAAAGTCTCGTTATCAGTTTCTGGCCTCATCCGAGGGTCCTTCTGCAGAAGGATGCCAGGCAACTGAGCCTTCTTACTTCGATAGAAGAGAAGAAGGCCATATTGGAGGGGATGGGAGTGCAGAAGGTGGAGATTTTGCAGTTTACCCGGGACTTCGCAGCCATGAGCGCTGAGAGATACTTGGCATACATAAAGGAAAAGTATGGGGTGGAGGCGATAGTGCTGGGCTACGACAACCGCTTCGGAAGCGGGGGAGAGGGGACGCAGGAGATCGCGGATATCGCAGGGAAGATGGGATTTACGGTGCTGATTCAAGCTCCTGAGCTGGTGGATGGGATCACCGTGTCTTCCACGCAGTGCAGGCTGGCCCTGAAAGGGGGGAATGTGGAATTGGCCTCCAAAATGCTGGGGAGGGATTATTCCCTGAGCGGAGTGGTGGTGGCCGGAAAGCAGCTTGGCCGCAGCATAGGTTTTCCTACTGCTAATCTTCGGCTTCGGGAACCCCTTAAGTGCGTGCCTGCCACGGGGGTGTATCTCTCTAGGGTAGGTCTGGATGGACAGGAATTCTGGGGGATGAGCAACGTGGATTCCTCATCTCTGGTCGAGACCCATATATTTGATTTTGACAGAGATATTTATGGAATGGATCTGGAAGTGATTTTCGTAGAACACATTCGCAGTGAAATTCATTTCAATTCGGTGGAAGAATTGAAAAATCAGTTGAAAAAGGACGAAATGTCCATAAAAAAGCGTATCTTCGCAGGATATGACCACAAAGAAAGAAGATAAGACTAATAAAAAGGAGAAATTGAACTCCTTAAAGAGTTTAAGTGAAAAGAAAAAGCTCGTTTTATATTCGGAAATAATGAAGCCCAAGTTTGAAAAGGGTATAAAATAAAATTTAATATTATGGCAGAAGTTCATTATATGAGCCAGGAAGGGCTCGAGAATATCAAGAAAGAATTGCAGGAAGCACTTGCACAGCGCCCTGTTATCTCTGCTGCGATTGCAGAGGCAAGGGAGAAGGGAGATCTCTCCGAGAATGCTGAGTACGAATCTGCCCGTGAGGCTCAGAGCCTGCTGGAGATCAAGATTGCTAACCTGAAGAACATGGTGGCGAATGCTAAGGTGGTGGATGCATCTATGCTTTCCACCGACAAGGTTCAGATGTTGAACACCGTGAAACTGGAGAATCTGAATGCCCATCAGATTATGACTTTCACTATCGTGGGAGAGTCTGAGGCAGATTTCTCCAAGGGCAAGCTGGCTGCTACCACTCCTATCGCGAAGGCCCTCATAGGACATTCGGTAGGCGAGGTGGTCGAGGCTAAGGTCCCTGCCGGGGTTATTAAGTTCAAGATATTGGAGATCAGTATATAATGACTATTTTTTCTAAAATTGCGAAGGGAGAGATTCCTTCCTACAAAGTAGCGGAGAGCGATGAGTTCTACGCTTTTTTGGATATATCTCCTCTGGCAGAGGGACATACTTTGGTAATCCCTAAGAATGTGGAGGATGACTATATCTTTTCCCTGGATGAAAAGACTTATCAGGGACTTTGGGATTTTGCCCGCAAGGTGGCTATTGCCCTCAAGGCTGCAGTGCCTTGCAAGAGGGTGGGTGTGGCAGTTCTCGGAATGGAAGTGCCTCATACCCATATTCATCTCATTCCTCTTCAGAGTGAGGCTGATATGGATTTCCGTAAGCAGCGTCCTGAGGTGAGCGATGAACGTAAGGCTGAGATTGCGGCCGCAGTTTATTCTGAATTTCAAAAATTGATTTAAATCTATGAAGAAGGTACTTGGAGCGCTTGCTCTGTTTCTTTGCCTGTGTTCCTGCACTCGCAAGGCGACCATCGATATGAGTGTGGAGGCCTTGGGGGAGGAAAAATTGGCCTTGTATAAAATGGATGTGGCGAATTCACAACTTCTGGATTCGGTGAAGACCGATAAGAATGGGCACTTCCGCTATGGTATTCCTATAGCGAAGGGGCAGCCGGAGTTCGTGTATGTGTACAGAGGGGATGTGAGGTTGGCATCCTTGCTTTTGGACAGGCCGGGGAAGGTGGAGGTGAAGGCCGATACTTTAGGTAGTTACAGTGTCAGCGGTTCCGAGTCGAGCGAGCAGCTTCGTCTGATGGAGAAGGATTATGCCGATTTTATCTCCCGTATGAGGGCTTGTGAAGATAACAGAGAGGCTGTCCAGACTTATATCAGCTATTACAGGAACAGGCTGACCTATGTTCTTGAGAATTCGAAGTCTATGGTGGTGGTGCCGGTGATGTATCAGACTCTTTCTGAAGGAGTTCCGATTTTTAGTCAGAACACTGATGCCATAGTTTTCCGTCAGGTATGCGACAGCCTTAAGACTGTCTATCCGGAGTCCCGTTTCGTGAGGGCTTTGGAGGCTGAAGCTAAGGCTCGTGAGAGGAATCTGAATATGGCTCAGGCCCTGTCTATGGCTCAGGAGGCTTCTTTCCCTGAAATTAGCCTGCCGGATGTGAATTCTCAGAAGGTGTCTCTTAGCGGTCTGGATTCCAAGGTGATACTCCTGCATTTCTGGACTAATACTGATCCGGAGCAGAGTCTTTTCAATACCGATGTACTGAAGCCTCTCTATGAGAAATACCATAAGAAAGGATTTGAGATTTATTCCGTGTGTGTCAGCACTGACAAGGCTGCTTGGGCTTCCGTAGTCAGGAATCAGGGGTTGGACTGGATCAATGTCTGTGACGGCAGGGGCAGTGCCTCATCCGCTTTGGCACTCTATAATGTTAAAAATCTGCCTTACAGCCTTCTTATCTGTGACGGCGAGCTCGAGACTCTCGACATCCAAGGTGAAAAGCAACTCCGCTCCCTCCTCGACAAACTTCTTTAAAGACATTTTTGTTTTTTATGGTGTTAATCTCCTAAAATTTAATTAATTATGAAATATAATTATGCATATATAAGCCGAATTCAATTTGACAGTGCAACAGCACCATCAGGTGTAAAGTTAAAC
>JBJEBS010000125.1:0-5581 GCA_051870275.1 Candidatus Cryptobacteroides sp. | reverse complement strand
TCCTCGTCCTGAGGAAGAGGATTTAGGAGAAGGGTCAGATAAACAGAGAAATGTGCGTGGGAAAGAAAAGTTTGCAAGCAGCACAAATCTCTAAATTACAAATAATTAGTCACTTGCGAAACTTGAGTAAGAGAGTATTCGACGGCGGGGCCGATGAGATAGACCTCGGTAAAACTCTGTCCGTCGAAACGGTATTCCACCTCCAGCAGGTCATTCCTCGCCTGTACCTTAAAATGCCTCTCCTGCACGACACTGCCTTCCTGCTCTCCTTCGGAGGCCAAATCTTTTAGACAGCAGGCCAATGCGCTCGCGGTAATGCCGGTACCGCAGGCCAGGGTCTCCGCTTCCACCCCCTTTTCGAAAGTGCGCACCCGAATGGTGTCCGGTGCGAGCAGCTGAACGAAATTGGCATTCACTCCTATAGGGGCAAAGTCGCGCAGATTCCGGTAGTAAGCACCGGTCTTCTCTATGTCGAGCACTTCGGTGTCGGGCACGAACTGGACGTAGTGCCTGGTGCCGGTGTCGAGGAACCAGCCCTCGTCCACCGCTGGATGGAAGTCCTTGACATCTATCATTTTAAGCCTGATGTTCCCATCCGGCAGCAGATAGGCAAAGTGCTCTCCGTCAGGGGCAAGGAAATGATAAGTCTTTCCGTCGGAAGGAAGAATGCCGCAGTCGCGGGCAAAGGCTACGATGCACCTGCCACCGTTACCGCACATCATTCCGCCGGAACCATCGGAATTATAGTACTCCATAGCGAAATCGTAGCCTTCGGCGCTTTTCAGCAGCATCAGGCCATCAGTGGAATAGCTCTTACAAAGGGACTGCACATCAGGATGCAGAACTTCCTGTCTGCCATCCAATATAACAAAAGTGTTACCTGCTCCGGAATATAATTTTACTTCCATAACGATCTTATAAATCTATGCAAATATAGCAAGGGGGGGTGAAAAGCAAAAATATAAGACAAAAAAACCGGCCGAGGAAGACCCAAGCCGGAAAAATAAAGTCAGTATTTTGAATGTTATTCTGCTACAGTAGCTTTAACGGTATCGCTAAGCTTAGTGTAGAGAGCGTCTGTTCTCTCGAGTATCTCTTTACGAAGGGCATTGAAATGAGCTTTCTTGCTTCCCTCGCTCTCGGCGTAAACCTTATCCTTAAGTTCATTATAAAGGTCAATAGCCTCTTCCATAAGTGCTGCCACCTGCTCATCTGTAGAAGGTCTGACAGCTGCAACTACTGAACAATCCTCGATAAAAGCTCCGAGAACGTATTCAATGTCTTTTTTAATGTCTCTAAGATTCATGGTTTTAAAAATAAGTAGTAGCGGGGGCGGGGCATGATCCCGCGACCTCCGGATTATGAATCCGACGCTCTAACCAGCTGAGCTACCCCGCCATCGGGATTAAGAGTTGAGATAGAAGGATTCGAACCCTCACTGACAGAGCCAGAATCTGTAGTGCTACCATTACACCATATCTCAATGTATATTTCAATTCCCCCGTAGGGAACGCAAAGGTATAACCAATTTTTGAAATTACAAAATTTTTTTACTTCTTTCCTAAAAGAACTGTAGCCCAGACCTCACAACCTTCCCCTCTTCCCACAAATCCAAGCCTCTCGGTAGTGGTAGCCTTGACACTCAGGCGGGAAATATCCACGCCTATGATTCCCACAAGCCTTTCTCTCATAGCCCCGATGTAGGGAGCAAGTTTGGGAGCCTGGAGGGCTATGGTGATATCGGCATTAATCAGTTCCCAGCCCAAGTCCTCCACCCTTTTCAGGACTTCTGCGAGCAGCAGAGTGCTGTCTATACCTTTATACACGGGGTCGGTGTCTGGGAAGAGATGACCTATATCCCCGAGGGCCAAAGCTCCCAACAGGGCGTCGCAGAGGGCGTGAATGGCCACATCTCCATCCGAATGGGCCACGAAACCCCTGTCAGATGGAACCCTGATTCCACATAAATACATAGGCAGACCTTCCCTTATCTGGTGAACGTCGTAACCCTGTCCTATTCTGATATCTGTCATAAAACTCCAAATTCAAAACTAAAGCAAACAAACATACACATTTTTTACTAATTCGAAAAAATAAAGTTAAATTTGTCAATTTAAGTTTCGCAAGTGCGAAACTAAAGTTTGTGGACATACAAAAAAAGAATAATAACTATGGCTATATTCAATTGGTTCGGCGAACAGGAGCACAGGGTTTACAATTACAAACCCCGCTACTATGATCCGGAGAAAGAAGCTCGGGAGAAAAAGTTCCACCATAAGGAGAAGGAAGAGGAATACACTCCAGGCTCTTATGTTAAAGGTGCCTTCAGGAATGGAAATTATAGCAGGGAAAGAGGACACTCAAACAAAGTACAGAACATAATTGGCATAATAGGACTGCTACTGATAGCCGTCATACTGGTCTATATAGTCAAATTCTATGCACTATTATAATATGGATGCCATTTCGCAAGCAGTGAAGGTCTTGAAAGAAGGAGGCCTGATATTATATCCTACCGATACGGTATGGGGAATAGGCTGTGACGCCACTAACGAAAAGGCAGTGGCGAAGGTCTATGAACTGAAACGGCGTGAAGACTCCAAGGCCCTGGTACTCCTGGCAGCAGACCTGGACATGGTCGCCCGATACATTAAGGAAATCCCGCAGATGGCCATACAGCTGGTAGAGGTGAACGACGCCCCTATGACCATTGTTTACCCTGGGGCTATGGGATTGGCCCACAATGTGATAGCCGAAGATGGCAGCGTGGGGATAAGAATCCCTCTGCAGGGTTTCTGCACCGAACTGCTGAAGCGCTTTCCACGCCCCATAGTCTCCACCTCGGCGAACATCTCCGGAGAGCCAAGCCCGAAGAGCTATGCGGAGATCAGCGAAGAGATCCGTAAAGGAGTGGATTATGTAGTTGATCCTCAACTTGAAAGCTCCTCCAGCGGGAAAGCCAGCCAGATAATCAAAGTGGGATTGGACGGAGAGATCAAAATCATACGCGCCTGATGGGAAAGATACAGAAACTCACAGTACAGTTGGCCAATATGATAGCCGCCGGTGAGGTGGTGCAGAGGCCTGCGTCCGTGGTGAAGGAGCTGCTGGAGAACGCAGTGGATGCCGGAGCCACGCAGATCAATCTTATAGTAAAGGACTCGGGGCGCACACTGATTCAAGTGATCGACAATGGCTCGGGAATGTCGCCGGAGGATGCGAAGCTCTGCTTCGAAAGGCACGCCACATCGAAAATTTCGGAGCCGCAGGACCTTGAAAAACTCAGCACTTTCGGCTTCAGGGGAGAGGCATTGGCATCCATAGCAGCGGTGAGCCAGGTCAAGCTGAAAAGCCGCAGGGAGAGCGATGAAGTCGGCACCCAGGTGATTATAGAAGGCGGGGAGCTGAAATCGCAAAGCTCTGTAAATCAGCCGAAAGGTACTTCCATAGAGGTTAGAAACCTCTTCTTCAACACTCCGGCGAGGAGGAAGTTCTTGAAAGCGGACAGCGTCGAATTCAAGCACATAGTCGAGGAGTTCAACAGGGTCGCGATCACGAAGCCGGAGTTGGCATTCAGCCTGAGCCATAACGACAGGGACGTGCTGGTACTTAAAAAAGCGCAGAGCGTGAAGTTCCGTATTCTGGACCTGCTGGGCAGCAACGTAGTAGGCGATGTAGTTGATCTTAAGGTAGATACATCTATCGTGAAGGTCTCTGGCTACATAGGCAGGCCGCAGAGTGCGAAGAAAGCCCTCGGAAATCAGTATTTCTTCGTGAACGGCCGCTTTTTCAAGAGTGCCTACCTGCACAAAGCCGTGATGAATGCTTACGCGGAGGTGACTCCGGACGGGCTCACGCCTTCGTATTTCATCTTCCTTAGCCTCGATCCGCAGAGCGTGGATGTGAACATCAGTCCTACCAAGACCGAGGTCAAATTCGAGAACGACAGCCTTATCTTCCAGACGATTTTCGCGAGTGTAAGAGAGACCCTGGGGCGGAACGGCTTCGGGGAAATGATTGATTTTGAGGCAAGTGCAGCCGTGGATCTGCCACAGCTGAGCCGGAACTTCACCGATTTCAAAGCTTCGGAGATCACTGCCGCGCTGGAGTTCGAGAGCGACTACAACCCCTTCGCCAGCGAACACAGCAGCAAGCCATACAGCCCTGCACCGCAGGATTATAGCGTGCTTTTCGATGCCAATGCCCTTCCGCAGCCGCCTTCCCGCAGCTTCGTGCTGGCCCACAAATTCATCTGCACCCCGAGCGATAACGGGCTGCTGCTCACTAACATACACCGAGCTCAAGTGCGTATCCTCTACGAACAGATGCTCTCGGCCATCAAGGGCGGGGAGAGTGTATGCCAAACCGCCCTCTTTCCCATTCAGGTCCAGGTCGGAGCGGCCTACATCCCTCTGGTCGAGGCCCACTCAGAACTGCTGGGCAAACTTGGCTTTGACATCACCGTCTTCGGAAGCGATACTGTAGTGGTGGCGGGAGTACCCCAGGGCTATGACTTTGACGAAATGTCGGTTAAAAACACTGTGGCAAATTTATTGCAGATTCTGGAAGAAGAACACCATTCTCTGCCGGAGATAATGCAGGCTGATGCAGCTAAGAAATTATCCGAATTGGGAGTAGCGTCAGCGAGTAACATCAAGAGCGAGGCTGAGGCCAGGGGCCTTTTGGACAGACTTTCAGCTTGCAAGAACTCTGAGCTTACCCCTTCAGGAAAAAGGATTTCGAAATTCATCTCTGCGGAGGATTTAGACAAATTATTTTAATGCAGTATTACAGAACTCAAGGCGGAGGATTCCTAAACTCTATTCCGCCAGCTACTAAAAACCTGATATTCATCAACATCCTGGTGTATATCGCTACGATTATCAACAAGGACTTCATGTTCAAGTCCTTCGCATTGTTTTACCCCACATCCCCATATTTCCACTGGTGGCAGTTGATTACCCATATGTTCATGCACGGGAACTTCTGGCACCTTTTCTTCAATATGTACTCCCTTTTCATCTTCGGTTCTACCGTAGAAAGGACTATAGGAACGAAGAAATTCCTGATTCTGTATTTCGTGGCCGGATTCGGGGCAGTGGCCCTGCACTTCGGGGTGATGAACATTCAGACAGCCGTATTGGCCGCTCAAGTCAGGAATGGCGTGGAAGGGGCCCTGCAGGCTTTCGCCTCCATCAGGGGTGTGCCTACAGTGGGAGCATCCGGAGCCATCTACGGACTACTGCTTTCCTATGCCCTGCTGCATCCGCAGAACCGGCTTACCCTTATCTTCCCTCCGATTACTCTTAGTGCCAAGACTTGGGTGATCATCTTCGCTGTCATCGAACTCTTTACCGGAGTGAGCGGAGTAAGCGACGGAGTGGCTCATTTCGCCCATCTGGGAGGAATGCTTTTCGCCTGGGCTCTGATATCTTATTGGAAGAAAAAGCGTTGTCTTTACGACGATTATATGAATTAATTCTATGGAACTCTTTTACGGCAGGATAGGCGACGAGAGTCTCTTTCTTTTTGACGCCGAAGAAAGCGCTCATCTGGTGAAAGTCCTCCGGCATAAGGCTGG
>JBJEBS010000124.1:0-22161 GCA_051870275.1 Candidatus Cryptobacteroides sp. | reverse complement strand
AGCCCTCGAAAGGAGAATAACCCCAGATCCTGTTATAATATCCAAGGTATCCGAACTGGGCCTTGGTCATCAGAACCAGATCTCCTATCAATTTTATATACTGGGTGGCAGAGAACTTCCACTTATGATACTCTATCCAACGGTACCTGTCCTGAGCGCTCCAGTTATCGTAATTCACGTCCTTATAGGAAGATACCGGCACTTTGTTCCCGTCTTCATCGAAATCATACTTCCTAAACAGGGAGAACGGAGGAGTAAGGGACAGGGAGAAAGAGAATTCCGAACCGGCACGAGGATAGATGATCTGATCCGTAGAGTTTCGCATCAGGTTAAGAGAGTAGCTGATGTTGTTAGCGAAACCGTTATCGAAGATAAAGTATCCTGAATACCAATTGGTAAGCTTATAAGTCTGCCAGTTAAGACCATTATAGAGCACGAAGTAGTTATCCGGCCACTTAAGCCTGCTACCCAGAGATGCGGATACACCGAAGACCTCCATCTGCCTGTCGTGGCTGAGTATGTTAAGAGCCAGATAAGAGTTCGTCTGACGGGTATAATATGCAGACAAATTCAGAGAAGTAGGCTTCTTTCCGAAAAGCCAAGGCTCAGTAAAACTGGCGGTAAGGGCCGTATAATAGGTTCCGTTAGTCTGGAAGCGGAAAGCCAGGTTCTGGGCATCTCCCAGAGGAACAGGCCTCCAGGCGTCCTTGTCGAAGAACCTGTGAGTAGAGAAGTTGTTAAAACTTACACCCACCGTGGCCACGAAAGTGTTGCCACCCCAACCACCGCTGAGTTCCAACTGACTGGATGGTTTCTCGGTAACATTGTAGATAAGGTCCACGGTATTGTCCCTCGGATTAGGAATCATACTGTAGCCGCCCTGAGACATGATGGCCTCCGCGTCGAACTGGCCCAGAGAGGCGATCTCTCGGATGGAGCGCTCGAAATCACTCTGGCTGAAGAGGTAGCCAGGCCTTGTAACTATCTGACGACGAACCACCTTCTCGTTAGTAAGGTCATTGCCGTTAATTATGATATTGTTCAGCACGGCCTGCTTGCCTTCGGAGATACGCAGTTCCACATCTACGGAATCGTTCTGGATATTGGTCTCCACAGGATTGATGTCGAAGAAAAGATAACCTTTGTCCCTATAGAGTTTGGACACATCGTAGTCCCCCTGCTTGCCGCCTCCGAAAAGGCGCTTCTGCATAGACACCACGTCGTAAACATCTCCTTTCTCTATACCCAGAACCTGATCCAGCACCTCGGAAGGATATACGGAGTTACCCGTCCAGCTAATGTCCCTGAAATAATACTTGTTTCCTTCCTCGAGTTCTATGTCTATATTAATCTTCTTCTTGACCTTGCCTTTCTTATTTACTATGTCCACGATATAGACGCTGTCCCTTACGATACGGGCATCGCGGTATCCGGCCTCATTCAGGGTGCTTACCAGATTCTTCTTGTCCTCAGGGTAGTCCTTCTCGCTGAATTTCTTGCTATTGAAGAAGTTATAGAATTTGTTAGACTTGGTCTTCTTCATGGATTTGGCGAGTTTGTATTCTGAGATATCATCCACGCCTATGAAATTGATGTCCTTAATCTTAACCTTAGGTCCTTTGTCTATATGGAAATACACCCTGATGGCATTCTTTACCACCGTATCCCTCTTGACCTCAGTATCCACTTCACAGAGTAAAAAACCTTTCTCCGCATAGAAGCGTTTGATGATACCCTCGGCAGTGGTTCTGGCGTATTCGGAGAAATCCCCTCCCCTTCGGAAGCCTATTCTCTCATTCAATTCTTTCTTGTCTCCGGACTTGATTCCGGTGAAATCCCAGCCGGACATCCTCGGACGCTCCAGAATGGCTATACGCAGAAACACCGAATCCTTGCCGGCACTGAGAGAATCTGCATAGATGGCCACATCCTCGAAGTAATTCTTTGAAATCAGCCTCTTGATGGCTGCAGATATCTCTTCTCCAGGGAGAGTCACTTTTCTTCCTACAAAAAGACCGGACTGGGCGGCTATCTGAGCCGAATCAAAATAGGTATTACCCTCCACACTCACCCCGCCTATAACATATTGTTTAGGTCGGTTATAGTCCACCTCGACCTGAGCCTTCGCTGCAACACAGGCACAGGACAGGGCGAAAACCGTCAATACTCTCTTTAACTTCATTCTCCGAGTCATTAATCCCACAAATATAACTCTTTTATTTTACTTTTCCGAAACGCCGGTCCCTGGAAGAATACTCCCTGATAGCCTCCAGAAGATTTTCTTTCTTAAAGTCAGGCCAAAGCGTATCCGTAAACACGAACTCCGAATAAGCTGCCTGCCAAAGCATATAATTACTGATTCTCTTCTCACCGGAAGTGCGGATGATAAGGTCCGGATCCGGAATCCCCGCGGTAACCAAAGCCGTATCCACATCCTCGTAGCCTATCTGCTCCGCGCTCTTTCCGATCTGCACCAAGTGCTTGACTGCCTGCAGGATATCCCACTTCCCACTATAACTGAGCATTACGCACAGATCCAGAGCCGAGTTCTTCTCCGTCGCCTTCTCGAGTTTATTCAAGGCCAATTGTAATGTCCCCGACAGCCTCTCCCTGTTCCCCAGGGCACGAAAGCGTACTCCGTTATCCATCAGGGTGGCATATTCATTCTTGATAGCTTTCATCAACAGGGACATTAGTGCTGAGACCTCATCCTGAGGCCGAGTCCAGTTCTCTTCGGAAAAAGTATAGAGAGAAAGATATCTGACCCCGAGCTCCACACAGGCCTCGGTAATATCACGCACCCTTTCCACCCCCTCGATATGTCCACTGGAACGCGGCTCCCCATGAGCCTGGGCCCACCTGCCGTTTCCATCCATAATGATGGAAATGTGTTTAGGAATAATCAAATCTGACATATTATTGAATATTTCTGACATCCTCGCCCCATAATAACTTGGTACGCAAAGCCTGTATGAAATTAGACTTGCCGAGCACCAGTTTTTTCAGCTTGAACGGTGCAGCGCTTACCGAAATGGCAGTTCCGCTCGGCACGACGAGGTCCCTGTTATCCAAAGACAATGCCAATCCAGCATATTTTCTGTCCTCTGCCCTGATTTCCAGCTTCGAGGTACTTGGCAGGACAAGTGGCCTAAGGTTCAGATTATGAGGCGCTATAGGACTGAGGATGAAGGCATCCACATCCGGCCGACATATAGGACCGCCCACA
The DNA here is from genome assembly GCA_051870275.1 of Candidatus Cryptobacteroides sp. Classification (GTDB taxonomy): domain Bacteria; phylum Bacteroidota; class Bacteroidia; order Bacteroidales; family UBA932; genus Cryptobacteroides. Next base: position 18,935 of record JBJEBS010000124.1, on the reverse strand, counting down.
CTCAGGGAATAAGCCGTACTTCCGGAACTGGTGGAAAGCAGGATTCCATCTGCCCAGTAAGTAGGCAGTTTCTCTGAATCCACGCTGACATTCAGAGCCAGGGTGCCGGCACCCAACCTCCTTACTACCACTTCGTTAAGAGCATAAGGATAGATATCCCCGAATTCCGGATTCTCCACCTTCACCTCTAACATCGCTCTCTCCTCTATGCTGTAATCCTCGCTTATCAAAGCCCTGGAGACTTCCTCCACCTTATTCTCGGAGAGAAAGCCAAGCCGCCCCAGATTCACACCCAGCACCGGAACCCCCTGGACGCAAGCCAGACTGGCGGCAGTAAGGAATGTTCCGTCCCCGCCGAAGCTCAGGAGGAGCTCTGTGGCAGGGTCCAATTGGCCTTCAAGCTTATAAAGCTCCATGCCCGCAGAACGCAGTGTGGCGAGCAGGGACTCGATGGAAGGGTCCTGCTGAAGGGAGTTTTTCTTTATTAAATAAGCAATTTTCATTTACGGCCTCAAATTTAGCATAATATTTTATATTTTTGCACTTCAATGACAAGGCTAAGTGTTAATATAAACAAAATCGCCACTCTGAGAAATGCCAGAGGGGAGAACAATCCTGACGTGAAAAAGGCGGCTCTGGACATAGAGAGTTTCGGGGCCGAAGGTATCACCGTGCATCCGCGTCCGGACGGCAGACACATCCGATACGAGGACGTACGAGCCTTGAAAAAGATCCTCCACACGGAATTCAACATCGAAGGGAACCCCGAGCCTTCATTTAGAGATCTGGTTATGGAGGTAGTGCCAGACCAGGTCACACTGGTTCCTGACGGACACGACGCCATCACCTCTAACAGCGGCTGGGACACTATAAAGAATGCCAATTTTCTTTCCCAGATGTGCGATCTTTTCCATTCTGCGGGCATTCGGGTCTCCATCTTTATCGACCCAGACCCTGTGATGGCCGAGGGGGCCGCGCGCTGCGGAGCCGACAGGGTGGAACTCTACACCGCCGCCTACGCGAAGAATTTCGCGTCAGATCCCGAGAAAGCCATAGCCCCTTATCTGGAGACTGCCCGGAAGGCCAGATCCTGCGGACTTGGCCTGAACGCCGGACACGACCTCAGTCTGGAGAATTTGGAATACTTATTGAATAAGATAAACTGGATAGACGAAGTGTCCATAGGTCACGCCCTTATCTGTGACGCTCTGTATATGGGTTTGGAGAAGACCGTCAAGGCTTATCTGGAGCTAACCAAGTCAAACATTTAAATAAAAGATATGAAGAAAACAGCTATTATTCTGAGCATCTGCTCATTGCTTGTGGCCATCGCCGCACTTGTCCTGACCATCGTTCCTTGTACTAAAAAGGCTGAATGCACTGCATCAGAAGAACAGACGAGTGGAAGAGGCGAGGCTGAAGGCATCGCCTACTTTAACCTCGACGAAGTAATATCGGCATACCAGTTCGCCATCGACCTCCAGCAGGCCTTCGAGAAGAAAGCAGGCGGCATCAACGATGACATTACCCGCCGCAGGACCAAGATAGAGAACGAAGATAAGGAATTGGCCGATAAATTGAACAAAGGCCTGATTACCAGAAGTGTAGCCGAAGTCAAGTATAACGACCTGCAGAACCGCATAGCTGAATTCCAGCAGTACGGCCAGCAGAAACAGAACGAGTTGGCAGAGGAGCAGCAGGTAATCCTGAACAATATCGCTAACGCAGTAATGGAATATGTGGCCAAATATAACGCCAGCCATAACTACTCCCTGATTCTCAGCACCCAGGGCAATCTTCTCTCCCAGCCTGTAGTGACAGCCTCTGAAAGCCTGAACATTACCGCAGAGCTTATCGAGGGTCTTAACGCCGAGTATCAAGCTAACAAATCCAAGAAATAATTTGAAAAAATCAATCTTCATAGTCCTGCTCCTTTTGGCTTTCGGCTCTCCAAGACTGACAGCTCAGGAGCAGGAATATCTTGTCACTTCCGACTCCTTAAGTATTAAAGAGAGAGAAGTAAGCCTCAGCCTGCTGCTGCCTTTCGCGGCTGACAGCACGGCTAACAAAAACTATCTGAACTTCTATTTCGGCTCCCTTCTGGCAGTAAGAGATCTGGCACTTCAAGGGCTCAGAATCGAAGTCAACGCCTTGGACATCACTAAAGAATCAGAGACAGAGCTGATTCGGGACGCCATAGGAGAGAGCGACATCATCATCGGGCCTGTCAGCGCTTCTGACATAAAGAAAGTCCACAGACTGCTGCCGGATAACAAATACATAGTCTCCCCTCTGGATACCAAGACCGAGGCCCTGACCAGAAACGGCAGGGTCATCCTCGCCTCTACTCCGGCCAGAACCCAGATAGAAGATGTAACTAACTGGCTTAAAGAAGATATGGAAGGGGGAACGGATTCCCTGATAGTAGTAAGGGAGACCGCCTACAAGATTACCCAGACCGAGACCCTTATGCTGCAGGCCCTGGATTTGCCGTCCATAGACAGGCTGGTAGAGATAGATTATTCCCTTTCTAACGGACTGGAGATGAACGAATGGTTTAACTCCCACACTCATCTTGGAGATACTCTCACCAGAGTGGTGGCTGCTTCCGAACACGACATCTTCGTGAAGGATGTCATCCGCAATGTCTATCTGCAGAATAATCTGAAGAAAAACACCATCATATACGGTCCAGCCAAGACCAGATCCGAAGAGATGGAGGAGATGTGTGATGCCAGACTGCATTCCAGTGTGACCTTTCACATAGATTATAACGATCCCGAAGTCATCCGCTTCATCAAAGACTACAGGGCTCTGTATCAGTGTGAACCCGACAGTTTCGCTTTCCACGGCTACGATACAGCCCGATATTTCATCTCGCTGTATGCATACTTCGGAGAAGAATGGATAGATTATATGGATTCCTACACCTACAGCGGACTTCAGACATATTTCCGTTTCGAGAGACCCGAGGGCTGGGAAGGGGCAGTCAATGCCGGTCTTAGAAGACTTGTATATTCTCCAGGCTTCAATCTCGAGATTTGCGACAAATAGATTTTTTTCATAGCTTTGCGTTTGACTAAAAACGTGAACTATGAAGATCAAAGAAATCTGTCTTAGTGAAAGACCTCGGGAGAGGATGCTTTCCGCAGGGCCCTCAGCCCTTTCTAACGGTGAATTGTTAGCCATTATCCTTCGTAACGGAACTGCCCAGATGAATGTGCTGGACTTGTCCCGACATCTGTTGAATATATGCCAAGGCTCCCTTGTATCCCTTTCGCGTATGAGCACGGAGCAGCTCTGCGGAATCAAGGGGATAAAGGAGGACAAGGCTACCATTATCCAGGCGGTCTTCGAACTGGGCAGGCGCTTTATCTCCGAAGGCCAGGAACGGGATATCCCCTGCATTTCGAACTCCTCTGATGCTTACAGGCTGCTGCTTCCTCTGCTGAAAGGGGTAGCCCACGAGGAAGCCTGGATTATTATCCTGGATTCTGCCCATAAGGTTCTGAACCTGCAGGCCATAGGGATAGGAAACACCGAATCAGTGGTGATCGAATCCAAGCAGATAGTTAAAATGGTAGTGGAGAACGGAGGCTCGGCCCTGATTCTGGCTCACAATCACCCCAGCGGGAATGCCTATCCGTCAGAGGCCGATATCCGAATGACCCAGAATCTCGGCAATGCCTGCGGGATATTCAATATCGCATTACTGGATCACCTGATAGTATGTGACGAGGAATATTATAGTTTCTCGGAGAACAAATGTATTGGAAAATAAAAAATGTTTCGTATATTTGCAGTCCTTTAGCACGTGCTAAAGGCTAATATGGTGCGATTAGTTCAGTTGGTAGAGCACTAGATTGTGGTTCTAGGTGTCGTGGGTTCGAGCCCCACATCGCACCCCAAAGCCCTCGGGAACATCCGAGGGCTAATTTTTTCTCTTTCGTTCAAAATTTTGAAATAAAATTTGCAGAATCGAGAAAAATTCGTACTTTTGCAGTCCCAAAGTAGAAATGCGGATGTGGTGAAATGGTAGACACGCTACTTTGAGGGGGTAGTGGGCGTTGGCCTGTGTGAGTTCGAGTCTCACCATCCGCACCAGAGGATAAGCAGATTTGCTTATCCTTTTTTATACTATTTTCCACGCAGTAATGCAGCGGTCTTTGCTGGAAAAGGAGACTCCTATCTTAAAGAGCTTTCTACTGTCAGAACTAAATGGTCTGGCATAGCCCTTCTCTTCTATCTGCCTCAAAGCAGCTTCGGCTCCATTATCTACCTTCAACTCTATAACATAGATGTAATCCTTCGTCTGTAAAAGAAGATCGATTCGCCCATTGCTTGTCGTCCTCTCAGCCTGCACATACTCCCCTACTAACTCCATTATGACATACATCGCATACTGGAAATCTTTCTCTGCATTCCCCTGTAACTGATAGCTCGTATCCGCAAATAAAGACGAAAGAATATTCATAAATAAATCAGGGTCACCAGAGCGCAAAGCACGGGTCATTTGAGACACCTTGGTTCCAGCTACCGGATTAGAAGGCACATAGTACGAATATATGAAATTCAGAAAACCATTCTTTACTTCATCGTTTGGAAAACCCAGACGGTACTCCTGAAACTCCGCATCATAATCCTTGATGGTCAGGTATCCGGTTTGGAAAAACAATGGCACTGGCTGGTTTATGATATCCTGCATTCCGTTCAATGTGTTAGAACTTACGACCACCTTATCAGACAAAGTGGTAACATCAAATGAAGTTTGTTTCATTACCTTCACAAGTAATGTCGGCGTCCCTGTCTCGAACCAGTATTCCCTAAATCTACAAGATGAAAATGTGTTTAATAAACTAAAGGGATTATACATCCCTTCCGAATCTTCGGAAAAATGATATCCGTCATACATCTTCTTTAATTTATCGTATGTCTGCTCGATGCTTATTTCATTCGCCTCCGCAAGTTCCGATACACTTTCATCGAAATAATAATGAAGTTCTTTCTCCGATATGCCACATATCCCTGAATAATTGATATCCAGCGATATATCTTTCAGATTATTCAATCCACTGAACACACTTAACTTTCCTATCTTCGACACTCCAGTCAAAAAACCGAAACGAATTTGACCATCCTTAGCCTTCAATACGCTATAAAATCCCTGCAAAGTCTTCTTATAATAATCTGCGAGCTCCGGATTATCAAGATTATCGACAATAGGTTTATCATATTCATCTATCAACAATACGACACTTCGTCCAGTCTTTACGACAGCAGTATCTATTATATTTTGCAACCTCAATCCTGGTGCAGCATATACTTGCTGTACACCATACTCCTTCTCCCATATCGAAAGATTGTTATCCAGTACCTGATCCAAAACGGCAGAAGAATTATAATTAATCCCGTTCAAATCCAGATGCAGAACCGGATACTTTATCCAATCCTTCTCCAACTGTTCTATATCGAGCCCCTTGAACAACTCCTTCTTTCCCTTGAAATAGGCTTCAAACGTAGATATCAAAAGACTCTTTCCAAACCTCCTTGGACGGCTTAAAAAATAATACTTTCCACTTTCAGCAAGTCGATACACCAACCCTGTCTTATCCACATAACAATAGTTATCCCTTCGTAGTGATTCAAAACTCTGTATGCCTATAGGGTACTTCATTTCCGTTTCTTTTTCTCAATTCTTACAAACTCCAGTTTCGCAAATGCGAAACCTAATTCACAAATTTAGTAATTTTACGGCAACAACGAATATTTTTAACTATTTTTGCTTATAGAAGGTGACATTACATATAACTTACTCGCTTCCAGCCGACAAACTTATCCCTTAGCCCTTCCCCTTGGACAACTTGCGGATAGATAATAAGAACACAATGAGTAGAGTAGAACTGAAATTGAATCTGCCGGTGGAGGGAAAGGTGCTGCTGCACTGCTGCTGTGCGCCCTGCTCCTCGGCTATACTGGAGTGTATGAAAGATAACGCTCTGGATGTTACTGTATTCTTTTCGAATTCTAACATTTTCCCCGTCGAAGAATATGAGATCAGGAAGCGGGAATTGATAAGATACTGCGAAAGCCTGGGAGTTGAATATGCTGAAGATGACTACGACCATAAGGATTGGCTTGAAAAAGTAGGCAGGGGCAGAGAGAGCTGTCCGGAGCGGGGCGCACGCTGTCTGGAGTGCTTCCGCTATAGGCTGAAACGAGCAGCGGAGTTCGGGGAGAAGCAAGGATGCAAGTTACTGACTACGACATTGGCCTCGTCAAGATGGAAAAACATAGAACAGATTAATGAGGCAGGAAGAGAGGCGGTGGAGGGAAAGGAGATTCTCTGGTGGGATATGAACTGGAGGAAAGGCGGGCTGCAACCCAGACGCTGCGAACTCATCAAGGAATTGGGCTTCTATAACCAGACTTTCTGCGGCTGTGAATTTTCTCAAAATAACAGATAATATGACCTTATACCCTAATGCGAAGATTAATGTGGGCCTGAATGTCATCCGTAAAAGAGAGGATGGCTTTCACGAACTTCAGACCCTGTTTTACCCCGTAAAGAGCCTTTTCGACATACTGGAGATAGAGAAAAGCGAAGAATTCAGCATAGAGATAGAAGGGGCTGATTGGCCTGCGGAAAAGGATCTGTGCGCGAAGGCCTTTCATCTGATGCAGGAGCGTTACGGAATAGGAAACGTGAGCATCAGGCTGAAAAAGCAGATACCGGTGGGAGCAGGGCTGGGCGGAGGCTCGGCGGATTGCGCATTCACGATCAGGGGATTAGCAGAGATGTTCGGATTAGAATTGGCGGAGAAAGAAATGGAGGAAGTGGCGGGGGCGCTCGGTTCGGACTGCGCATTCTTTATAAAGAACCGCCCGCAGTGGGGAGAAGGCAGAGGGGAGATTCTGACTGAGGCCGAGGATTACCTGGAAGGTTTCGATATAGTGATAGAGATGCCGGAAGGGGAAAAGGTGAGCACCGCGCAGGCTTACGGCAGCATAAGACCCAGGCAAAAGAGCCCGTCAGTAAGGGAGATCGTGAGCAGCCTGAAGCCTGAAGAGTGGAAGGGAAGACTGGAGAACGACTTCGAAGAAAGCGTATTCCCTGAGCATCCGAAGATAAAACAGCTGAAGGAAAAGATGTACGAAAAAGGGGCCATTTATGCCTCTGTGAGTGGCAGCGGAGCGGCAGTATTCGGTATTTTTCGTAAATTAGCAGAAAATTAAAACTCTATGATTTTTATCCTGATCTACCTGTCAGGCTGGATAGCCGATATGTTCCTATTCAAGGAGATCTTCGCCAGAAAAGAACTCAATTTCTGGAAGAAGTTGCTTCTGGTCCTGCTGATTCTGCTATTCAGCTGGATAGGTTATTTCTGCTATAAACTGGTCATTAAGTACTTTCTGGACAGAGAACTGAAAAAGAAGACTCAGTAAAGACCCTCGGGCAGATCCAGGGACAGTACTCCGTCCTGGGCGCTGAGGATGAAGTCCTCGTGAAGAGGAATCAACAGACTGCCAGCCTCTAAGGTGTTGACATTCAGACAAGGATTCCCAGGGATAGGCTCCAAACAGCCGGCGATGCCGATCTGCCTACCCTTGTCAAGCACCTGCCAGCCTTCAAAATAATCTACTGGAAGTTCCCCTTCTTCGAAATCCTCCAGTTCTGCATCCAGGAACAAGTCCTTTCCCACCAGTTCCTCGGCATCCTTTAAGGATTCTATGTCATTAAGCCGAAGTATGAACCTGTTCTGTCCCCTTTGGACACAGTCGGAGATAAAATAAGGAACCGGCAATCCATCGAAATAGATGAATACCGGTCCTTCGATTTCCCGTAAATCGAAGTCGGGAGAGCTCACGAGCAATCCCCCTTCGACTCCGTTCGATTTAAGAATTTTCGCTATACGAAGCATTAAGCCTCCTCTGCAGGGGTCTCGGTCTCTGCCTGAGCGGCAGCCTCAGCCTCGGCAGCCTTAGCAGCTGCAAGCTCAGCGGCACGCTTGGCGATAGCCTCTTCTCTGGCAGCATTAACCTTAGCTTCCTCAGCGATAGCAGCGTTATGCTTGGCTACAGCTTCGTTACGAAGGCCATTGACCTTAGCGTCGATCTTAGCGTCGTGCTGTGCTTTCCAGTCGTTAAACTTCTTGTCGGCAGCCTCCTGAGTAAGAGCACCCTTGGCTACACCGCCATCGAGGTGGTTACGAAGCAGAACACCCTCATAAGAGAGGATTCTACGGCATACGAGACTAGGCTGAGCACCTACTTTAAGCCAAGCAAGGGCCCTGTCGAAGTTAAGGGTAATCGTAGCAGGATTAGTGTTAGGGTTATAAGAACCGATCTGCTCGATGTAACGACCATCACGTGGAGCACGTGTGTCTGCCACTACAATGTGGAAGAATGCGAAATTCTTCTTACCGTGGCGCTGAAGACGAATTTTAACAGCCATTGTGAATCTGTTTTAAAAATTAATACTGTGAATAATATGCTCTTCTCGAGAGCGGGTGCAAATATAGAAATTTATAAAATAATACGCAAATCTTCCTCCGAGAGTCTTTCCAGAACCGGCGAGAGGAAAGAGCGGATCTGAAGTTCCCGAGCTGTCTGCTCATCAATTCCCCTCGAACGCATATAGAACTTCTCCTCCTCACTAAGAGAGCCAATCGTCGATCCGTGCGAGCAGACCACATCGTCTGCGTAGATCTCCAGCTGCGGCGAAGACTGCACCAGAGCATCCTCCGACAGCAGCAGGGAATGATTCTCCTGCAGGGCCTGAGTCTTCTGTGCCCCTGCGGCCACATACACCAGCCCCTCGAAGCTCACCCTCGATTTTCCTTCGGCCAATCCTTTAAACAGCTGTGTGGACTTGCAGCCTCCTGCGAGATGCCGTACATTGATGCGGAAATCCACCTTCTGCTCCCCTTCGCAGAGATATATGCCTGCCAAGTCTAACTCAGCCCCATCGCCACAGAGCTCTATGCAGACATCGAAACTTCCACTTACCCCACGGGGCGCTGCCAGTGTCATCCTCAGACTTTCCCCTTCAGAAAGCCTGAGAAGAGAGGTCAAGGAGTCCCTGCCTAAAATATATAGCTCCTTCCTATCCATCGATATCTTCAAATCCTGAGGCCTCGATCTGGGCAATCAGTTCCCTTCCGGCCGTTTTGACTATCACTCCGTTCTTTAGGACGTGAACCACATCCGGAACTATATACTCCAGGAGTTTATGGTAATGGGTAATTATGATGGAAGCATTCTGCGGGCCGCGGAGAGCATTCACTCCGGCAGCCACTATCTTGAGGGCATCCACATCCAACCCACTGTCCGTCTCGTCCAGTATTGACAGTATAGGCTCCAGCATAGCCATCTGGAATATCTCGCAACGCTTCTTCTCTCCTCCGGAAAAGCCCACATTCACATCCCTTTTAGCCAGATCCGGCCGCATCTGCACCAGAGTCATCTTCTCCTTCAGGAGCTTCAGGAATTCGGCAGGACTAAGTTCAGACAGCCCCTGAGCCTTCCTCTTCGAGGCCAATGCCGCTTTCATGAAATTCACCAGACTCACTCCAGGTATCTCCACCGGATACTGAAAACTCAGGAAGAGTCCCAGCCAAGCCCTCTGCTCCGGACTAAGCGAGAGCAGGTCCTGCCCCCTGAAAAGGACAGTGCCGGCAGTAACTTCATAGCCAGGTTTTCCTGTAAGCACGGCTCCAAGGGTGGATTTGCCAGCCCCATTAGGTCCCATTATAGCATGAACCTCCCCTTCCCTTATGCACAGATCCACACCGTGGAGAATCTCCTTTCCTTCCACACAGGCCTTCAGGCCCTTTATTTCCAATAGCACTTCACTCATAGCTATTCGCCTTTATTATAGGTCTTCTTCCAAGAGATCAAAGACCAGATTCCATTAATCAGATACAGGCCACAGATTATAGGCATAAAGATGTGTCCTACCTTTATATGCAGTATTATCTGCGTAAAATTCACCACCAGCCAAGCTATCCAGCAATCCCACTTCTTCATAGCCGAGAGCAACTGGGCGAGCAGAATCAACGAAGTCACACAGGCATCCAGATATGGCACCGGATCCCCTATGGCGAAAGTGTCCAGGAACCAGCCCCAGAGTCCCGCCAGAACGAAGACCGACACTATTACCAGAATCCTCTGAGGCCAGGTCAGGGTGCTTACCTTCAGATTATGCTTCCCCTTGGAAGACTCTTCCTCCTTCTTGGGATGAGTCCATCTCCAATGCCCGAAGATATTGATACACAGAGATATAGGCTGCAAGAAAAGACTTGCGTACAAGTGTTTGTTCCAGAACAAAAGGGCAAGGGCTAAGGTATAGAGATAGCCCACCCAGAAATTGTACTTGCTGTTTCTTCCGGCCAGAAACACACAGGTCAAGCCCAATACGGAAGATAATATATCAAGATAATTCATAAACTACTAAGCTACTGTTCCCTCGAGTGAAATGGACAGGAGCTTCTGGGCCTCCACCGCGAACTCCATAGGCAGCCGCTGAAGCACGTCCTTAGCATAACCGTTCACGATAAGTCCCACCGCCTCCTCGGGGTCGATTCCCCTCTGATTACAATAAAAAAGCTGATCTTCACTGATTTTCGAAGTGGTCGCCTCGTGTTCTACCACCGCACTCGGATTATAACTCCTTATGACGGGAAAAGTATGGGCCCCGCACTGGGAACCTATAAGAAGGGAATCGCACTGGGAATAATTGCGGGCCCCGTCAGCCCCCTTTCCCATCTGTACCAAACCCCTGTAAGAATTCTCGCTATGACCGGCACTGATACCTTTCGAGACGATACGGCTCTTAGTATTCCTGCCTATGTGCAACATCTTGGTCCCCGTATCCGCCATCTGATAATTGTTCGTCAAAGCCACACTGTAGAACTCCGAAGAACTGTCATCCCCCTTCAGTATGGTAGAAGGATATTTCCAGGTAATGGCGGAACCTGTCTCCACCTGGGTCCAGCTCAGATGCGATCCCTTCCCTTTGCAGATTCCTCGCTTGGTCACCAGGTTCAGGATACCTCCCCTCCCCTGGGCATCGCCAGGGTACCAGTTCTGCACGGTACTGTACTTCACATCTGCCCCCGCCTCGACCACTATCTCCACCACGGCGGCATGCAGCTGGTTCTCATCGCGCATAGGGGCGGTACAACCCTCCATATAGCTCAAGCTGGAACCCTCGTCAGCGACGATGAGGGTACGTTCGAATTGGCCTGTACCGCTCGCATTAATGCGGAAATAGCTGGAAAGGTCCATAGGGCACTTCACGCCCTTAGGAATGTAGCAGAAAGAGCCGTCGGAGAAGACCGCGCTGTTCAGGGCGGCGTAGAAATTGTCCCCCACCGGCACTACGCTGGCCAAGTACTTGCGCACCAGCTCCGGATAATCCCTCACTGCTTCGGAAAAGGAGCAAAAGATGATTCCTTTCTCTGCCAATGCGCTCTTGAATGTCGTAGCCACGCTGACCGAGTCGAACACTGCGTCCACCGCCACATTACTGCGCCCCTTGCCGGCCAGGAAATCCCTTTCTTTCAAAGATATGCCAAGTTTATCGAATGTCTTTTCCAGCTCCGGATCTATCTCTCGGCTCTGCGCCGAAGCGGACTTGGGCGCGGCATAATACACTATGTCCTGAAAGTCTATCTCCGGAAGCCTCAGATGTCCCCAAGTGGGAGGACTCATGCTTTGCCAGCGCCTGAAAGCATCCAAGCGGAAAGACAGAAGCCAGTCCGGCTCCTGCTTCCGTTCAGAAATCATACGGATAATATCCTCGGAAAGGCCTTTCGGCACGAATTCCTGCTCTATATCCGTCACAAAACCTTCTTTATATTCTTTAGAAGTAAATTCTTTTAGCTCTTCATTCATTTACGCGCAAATATACGCATTTTTTAGCTTGGTAACCGAACTCTTATCTACAATTATACCACAACTAAGAAACTTTCATCTCATCAAGACATATACAAAGAAAATTACTTACCTTTATAGACATTATTTGAAACAGGTCTTTATCCACATAGTTATGCACCGCAAAGCCCTTACTACACTAATAGGAGTTCTGTCTTCATTATTTTGCTTAACAGCTCAAGTCCGAGATTTCTCCCTTGGAAAGTTATACTGCGAAATGAGCTCTCCGGAAAGCACCGAGATGACAAGATATGGTTTATCTGCTTCTGACAACTTTACCGGAGCCATGAAAAATGATATTTTTATCTATCATTATAAGGATCCTGACTTTAACGTTCCCATTAGTTTGAGCTATCATTTTGATGGGTTTCGCCCCAATCAGAGCAGTGGAACCATAGGTTACGGATGGTTCCTGAATGTTGGAGGAGCCATTACCAGGGAATCCAGAGGAATAAGGGATGAACATAGATATGGAGAAGGACAGACCATAAACGATTGTGCTGGCTACTATTATTTTATGAATAGTGGAAATGAGCCAAATGCAGATATTGTCAGTGTCGGTTCGGGATTATTTTCAGGTGGCCCTATTCAGCTTGACAAAGCAATACCTGCTTATCTATACGGAAGCAGGCCTGCTTATATTTGGATTAACGGGCAATCTCATTTAGTTAACCAAGGAAATTATGTCAATTATGAGACCAGCCCAGACATCTTTCATTTCAATATTTTAGGCAAGCAGGGTGATTTTACCATAAGCGGGGCAAATGGAGCTTGTTCGGCATATTCTTGTGACGGAGCCCACGGCGATTACGACATCACCTTTCAAGCACCAACGGGAAACACTATCAATTATCAGGCACAAATCACCATTATCGATGGCCTAGGTACCAGATATATTTTCGGAGGAGACGTCAACCACATCGACTATGTTGACAACACTGGACGCCTTGTCGGAGTAGAAGAATGGCCTGCTACGGCTTGGAAGCTGAAGGAGATTATCGCTCCTTCGGGAAGAAAAATGGAATTCATATACGGAACAGCTCAGGTATATGCTTTCACGGACCAGCGTTACGAGACGAATTATATCTATGGCAGCAATTCAGTTTCATACAACGACAATGCAGCTTCTTATTATAAAGACAAAATAGAGCAAAGTATCTATGTAGTATCCCGAAATCTGACACAGATTAAAGTAGATGGAAAACTTATAGCAGATTTCTTATATACTTCAAAAACATATGACGATTCTGAATTTAATATCATTCCTAATGAAACCACAAATGTTTCTCCCAAAAGACTTTGTGAAATCAGGATATTCAACTTTGATGGAGACCAAATAGAAGCCATTCGGCTTGGTCAATCATTTTCCGCAGGAGAGAACAATTGCAGAAGGATGTTTCTCACATCACTTCAAAGTCGAAATAATGGGATATACAGTTTTTCATATGACGACAATTATACTTTCCCGAAACCTTCAAGCAAAAGTATAGATCATTGGGGGTTTTGGAATGGAAAGATGGTATCTGACCCCTGCATCCCTGTTTATAAATTGAGTGACCAAGACGAATCTCTTTACAATCTCAATTCAACAGAAAAAGATGCGGATTTTGAATATTCAAAAAGAGGAGCTTTAACAAAGATTGTATATCCTACTGGCGGGAAAAGCGAAATTGAATACGAATCTCATCAAGTTAGCAAACGATGGAACAAAAGTCTGAATAATATACAGGGTATTCCGGAAGAGTGTCCTCCTTCATTCAAAGTAGGAGGCGTGAGAGTAAAATGCATACGAAATATCTCCGAAATCCTTCAAACACAGATTTCTTTTCAATACGAAAATGGAGTTCTTACTCAAATGCCAAGATATGTCTTCGCGCAAAAATTTCACGCCGAAGGAATATCTTTATCGGATTACAACTATTACGGAGCACTTGTCAAATTTGACATTGGCTCATTTTATTCAAACAAAGATCACCATGTCGTATATGCAAAGGTAAGGGAGAACTACGACAATAATTCAAAAAAAGAATATGAGTATTACTCCTTTGATGATTATCCTGATGAATATCTGTATTCTTTCGTCCAATACCCACAAATTATAGAAGGAGGTGGAACTCTTCCTGAGAATCACAGCATCAATGCCGAAGAAATAGTCCGCTGTATGGAACTCCTTCTTCCACCTTCAGCCGACTACAGTTATGTAAGGGGAAAACTTAAGTCTGTTTCAGAATATGATTCTTTCGGAACTCTGAAAGAAAAAAGGGAATACATTTATGACATAGACGAAGGGCTGATTATCCCTGCCAAATGCAATGTAATTCTTGGATTCAAAGAAATTGCATTTACCCACATCTACCCCCATTTAAAAAAGATTAAAACCACCCAATATTTCGATGATGGTAGAAGCAAAACTTGGGTGGACAATAACGCTTTCAATTCTGATGGAAGGCTCTCCATAACAGAATCCAGCTCCAGCAATGAGACAGATATTCGAAGAAAATATTACAGATATTGTGGTGAACTGACAGATAATTATCAAGGAAAATCATATTGGCCAGGTCTTCTTAAAGATGAAGTTCACTCGCTAATCCGAGACTCTCTCGAATACGTTACGATGTCTCAATCTTATGAATATGATAACGAGTGGGGAGAAATCCGCTGGCCAATTTCTATGCCGGCAAGAATTATATCCTATAATATGGATGCACCTTGCATATTATTGGATAGAAGCACAGTATTTTCTACAGGAAGATCAGGTTGGGCTTCTGTACGGACCATTTCTTATGACACCTTATACTATAGGCCAGTTCGGATACAAGACCCTTCTTTTGACATTTCCCTTACCTGGGATGACAGCTTCAAAAATATTATAAACAGAACTGTTGATGGGCATCGCACCTTATATGAATGGAAAGATGGTGTAGGTATCACTAGAATCACCAGAGAAAATGGGAGTAGCAGAGCCTACGTGTTCGACAATAAAGGAAGACTATCTTCCATCAAGAACACTAACGGGGATATCCTTCAATCATTTGTTTATAAATTCAAAACAGACATGGAAGGCAATCCTTTAGTGGCTGCAGGCGAAAACCATATACAAAAAACCAACTATATCTCCACCAATCGAAACAATACGGATATCGAGCTATATGACGAGTTAGGATATATCAAACAAGGCATATCCGTAAATTATGGTGGTATGGGCAAGCATAAGGTGACCCCATATGTATATGACAATTTCAGAAGAGTGGATTCCGTAAGTTATCTTCCGTATGTAACGGACTCTTCAACTGTAGCTTTTAGAACCAATGCCTTATCCGAACAGAAAGAATACTATAGAAGAAAATACAATGACACTTGCGCCTTCGTCCTGAAAGAATATGAATCCAGACACGCTACCAAGGTCCGCTCAATCAGAAAAGCGGGAAAAGAATATGTCGGACCATCTTCTGGACACAAAACGCGCTATGAATATAGTCTGAATGACGAAAATGACGGCATACATCATTTTATCCTGGAGCAAAAAGTTAAACAAAGCTTAGATTATCCTGAAGGAGCATTATTAAAAGTACGTCAAGTTGATGAAGACGGGTGTATAATAGAGCAGTATTCTGATGGCTCAGGGAAGGCGATATGTGACAGACGGTTCATCTCCAACACCCAGGTAGCCGATGTATATTATATCTATGATACCAAAGATAGTCTGGCTTGTGTCATTCAGCCAGAAGGAATTAGCCGAATAGAGAACGAATTTGACTTAGATAGTGATTTCGCCCAAAAATACTGCTACGTTTATAAACGCGATGGAAAAGGCAGACTTATTACCTATTCTATCCCAGGAGGTGGCAAAATAGAGCTTGTCTATGACAACAAAGATCGAGTCATACTTAAATCAACATCAGAATTACTAAATTCTCAACTGTGGGAATACTATACTTATGATAATAGCAACAGGCTCCTTAAATCAATTTTAGTAAGTTCCACATATAGTCCATCAGAACTTAGGCACAATATCTTATATGGAGCCCCTTTACAGTATCTAATTACAAACAGATTTACACTTGCCCACAACAGTTATTACGATACCGCAGATAGTCTTTCGTACGGCTTACTGAAAAATACTATATATTACGAAGTCCCAAACATCTCTTCTCAAGGACCAACTCGTGGGTCATTGTCAAAAACTGTAAACTATTTCTATGATTCAGAAGGACGGCCATCTCACAAAGAGGAAATATTCTCTAATGGAAAAAGTATTCTATATGACTTCACTTGGAATCAATTTGATCTTTTGGAATACCGACAAGAAAGACAAATCATCTCCGGAAACATAAGCACAGAATATAAATGTCTTTTCCAATACGATAACAGAGGTCGTGTTCTTCTTGAAAACGAATATATTGACAATCAACTTTTATCCACAGTCTCATATTCTTATGATGATAACGGAGAATTACTTCATATTAGCTGTAATAATGAGACCATAAAAGAAGATTATGGTTATAATATTCGGGGACAACTCGTATCACACAATCTGAAAGGGAACAACAACCTTGTATTCTCCCAGAACAATGAATATAGCTTAGGCGGCAGAATACACAGTCGAAATATTTTACATCAAGGAGTATCTCCATATAATGAGGTCTTAGGTTATGACAAGATGGGAAGGCTTATAAGCAGTTCCCGTTTCGGAAGCTATTCCTATGACCTAAACAGTAATCTTACTGACTGGGAAAGCCCGACAGGTTTTTTTCAATCATACTCTCATAACGGCAACCATCTTGTAGGAAGCACATACAATAATTCCGGGCAAGTAGTTTACGACGAAAGAAATCAATTCCGCTTAGATTACAATACTAATTCTCAGGTATCAAGTGTCAAAAAGAATAATACTGAAAACACTATCCAATTCAAATATTTTTCTGACGGAGAGTTATATTCTAATTTTGACAGCAACGGAAACGGAAGAATATATCGTGGATCCTTTGTTTATACTCATTCTTCTTCCGGAAGCGACACCATCGAAAGCATCTCGGCATTACACGGCAGAATCTGTTCAGAAGATGCTGGACCTAACTACATATATTACTCAAAAGACCAATCTGAAAGCAATCTGGTCCTTTTGAATGCATCAAATGCTCAAATCAGGGAACAAAATCTATTTACCGATTACGGACGAAACCTGCCTGACACTGACTGTCAATCCTTATCTTCCAATCGTTATCGGTATGCAGGAAAAGAAATTGTCAAGAATCCTACCCTTCAAACTCCATATATCAATTACGGACCAAGATGGTACTCTCCAAACGATAGTCGCTGGATGTCCCCAGACGGGAAAGCCTACCTATACCCGCACTTAAGTCCATATAGTTTCTGCGGAGCCGACCCAATCAACTTCAAGGATCCAAGTGGACTAAACCCAATATATTCTCCTTCTGGCAAATTTTTAGGCACTGATAATCTAGGACTAACTGGAGATTTTTACATTATCAAAGATAATCAATTTACTCAAAGTATGAATCACTATGATGCACTCCAATTCAACATAAAAAATGAAGTTGATCCTTCAATATTGGAAATTATTAACTCTCATTATTTTCAACTAAATAAGAGACCAGACTACGATGGATATATTACTTTAATAGAAGCAAATGATTGGTATAGAAATGGAAAAGGTCAAGCTCTATTTGCCGATTTCGAAAAAATATACATTAACAAAGATAAAATCGATCACTTAAAAGAGAAGCAATCCATAAATTTATTCAAAATGGGTAAAATAGAAGAAGCACTTGTTTATGGCAATATTACAATTTATATTGACAATAACATGATACTTTCGAATCCTGATATTTATGATTTCGATAAACATTCTGGAAAATTTAAAGATGTTTTAATTAGAAATTTATTAACCGCCGTTGGCAAAATATATGCTGGAAAAGGTATTTCATATAAGATTTATTTTTATGGCAAACAAGAATTATAATGTTCATATCACATTACTCTTAATATCTTCACTGTTGATATTGCCTGCAGCAGGATTGGGAGATTATTCCATCTCTTTAGGAAGGGGCTTCAATTATACTTACTGCAACGCATATCAAAGGCTTATCGAGAAAGCCGATGTCGGAACAGCGGGGCCAGACATATGCTATTATGCATATGATAAGAATTATATTGTGGCAAAAGAATTTGATGAAAGCAAAAAAAATTATCACTACTGGATAATCTTTAAATTAGCTAATGTATTTGTCGGTCCACTTGAATATGAAAACTACATTGAAATTTGTAGAATCAATAATATTCCCTTTGACTTATATAAATATCTTGAACCTATAAATAAAAAGGACTTTTTCATAAAGGGACCTATCGTATTTCAATCCCCATCAGAAGCATATGTTAATTTGGGATCAAATTTTATATTGGACAATAATAGAATATATAATACAAGGAGCCATAGGATAGGTAACATCACATTTGCTTGTGAGGAAATAATTGATTATGATGTAGTGGAATATTATAATGATGAATCTTTTATTGTGGTTAAACAAAAATATAATTCTAGAAATAATTATGATCCCGAGGATGGGAAATTATATTATTGGATAGTTGACAAAAAGGAATTTAAAATGTTAGGTCATCTTGATTTAATAGATGAATTTATTATTCAGTAACTATTATACTATGTCTTCAAACAAACAAAAAATATATGCTTTAGTAATTGCTGTTCTTTTGTGTTGCACGAACATTAATGCACAGAAAGCATATACTTACCATGAAAATGGTAAACCTGTCGTCATGAAGGTTCCAGACCTGGATGGAACACTTCTGAACCGTCTTGTCGTTTATCCTGATACCAGCATTAAAGGTATCCCAGTTGAAATTAATACATACAACGAAAAAGACTGCTTTATCACTTGTCTATATTATGAAAATGTTCATATAGACATTAACCCACATTGCAGCTAATAGAGATCTAACCACCTGATTTTGAGGGAGGGTCT
>JBJEBS010000123.1:0-1520 GCA_051870275.1 Candidatus Cryptobacteroides sp. | reverse complement strand
CATCCGTGCCGAAGGTCTCCCAAAGCACTTCTACAGATGATACTTGGCCTACAGACTCGTCGCTATTACCCTTGACCGGAGCGAAACTGTAAGTGCCGCTCTGGGAGACGATGAAGCAGTTGGAGGCGGGGAGCTCTTTGTATTTCTTCTCCGTAAAAGTGTGCTGGTAAAGGAGCTGTTGGTTATGGGAAAGCAGGATTTTGTCCTCGATTGGCATATAATCGTCCTTAATGAGCTTGATGCTGTGCTCACAGGCGAGGAGTTTGAGCTGGAGCGGGCTTTCGCCTACCTTCTTCCCGTCCACATAGACCTCACACTCCATAGGACTGGTCTCCACATTCAGAGTGGCGTAAAGAGGTACTGGGGAGCCGACTTTTACCTGTATGCTTTCTCCGTCGCTTAGGCTGAAGCTGCTACTCTGGGACATGTGTCCGGCCCTTCTGGATTCGAGGATATGGCTACTTTTACTCCCGACATTGCCTTTCCATCTGCCTACGCCTTTATACTGCTCGTCTATCCAGATCTCTGCCTGGGGGTCGTCGCAGATGCATTCTACGACTCCGAAGCGGGGTTTGAGGGAGTAACTGAAACTCTGCTTGTCGCCCTTGCCTTTTAGAGTAATAGTCTTACTTTCGGAATAATAATCTTCCTTGATGAGTCTGAGGGAATAATTGCCGTTCTTGAATTTCTGCTCTGAATTTACTGGACTTTTTCCTATGAATTTGTTATTCACATAGACATCGGCCCCTGACGGCTCGGTTACGATGTTCAGATAGGCGTAGTCGGGTTCGAGATTTACCTTGATGGTGGGGGTATCGGAATTAAACTGCAGCACTCCCTCATAAGTCTTATACATGTCTGCCTCGACCTTATAATACAATGTGCCATAATCCAGGGTCTCAGTGAAAAGTCCGCCTTCGTGTGCTGTCATAAAGCCAAGTTCATAGTCTTTGGTCTTGCCTACGCTGATGAAGGCATCTGTAGGGTTCGACTTGATCTTCAGATAGCCGGAGGTGGCTTCGTCATTGATTACTATAGTCGAAGAGGCATCGACTCTTATGGTGAGGGTATAGACTCCGCCTTCCTTTAAAGTGACAGGAATCTTTGGAATAGGGGTGTAGCCTTTGCATTTGAATTCGAGATTCTTTACCTGATATGGGACGAAGAACCAGATCTCTCCGTTCTCCTGCTCCTCTCTCTTGATTACACCGAGTCCTCCTACTTCCAGTGACAGTGGATATGGAAGTGGTCTTGTCGGAGTCACCTTTATCAAGGCGCAGAGGTGGTCGTTCATATCTTTTACCTGCAGATATACTTTCTGTTCCTGGTCAGTCGGCTGATATTCGATTCCTTTCTCTACACTCATCGACAACTGGGCATAACTCAAAACGCTCAGCAACAGTCCATAAATCAAAGTAATAAATCTTCTTTTCATAAGGTCCCCTAAATACATATCTTTTTATAAGTAACTCAAGTTTCGCAAGCAACTAATTCTTTAATATTAACCCACATTGCAGCTA
>JBJEBS010000122.1:0-5740 GCA_051870275.1 Candidatus Cryptobacteroides sp. | reverse complement strand
CCTGTTTGACTTCACCGTCTTCTGGCTGTCTGAGGTGGTCGCGTTCCGCTGCGAACCCGTTCATCGCAAAGTGGACATAGCCGCCGTCTGATACAATTTCACAGGAGATGACGTTGTTGATCCGTAGCGGCTCTCCTCGCTGTGGCCGTTGCTGAACTCCATTTTCCGTAAGTAATTCAGGCAATTTGCTTACGGGAGACATCTTGAAGAGGAGCTGCCGGCACTTATGACATCAGGAACTACTGCATATAAGCAATTCGGCCTATTTGCTCACTGCGAGACGCTTACCAGGTGAATTTCACGAAGGATGATAGCCGAAGTGTTATGGAGGAATGATAACAGATATAAAGAGATAGAGGGAGGAGGGAGGAACCAGCACCGCAGCCGAAATAAAGGAGCTGTGGCCCTTGCTTGGGGCGGATTATTTCAAAAAGCTGAAGAAGACGGCGAGGATGAGGCAGATGAAGGCGGCGAGGTGGTTCCAGTGGAAGCTTTCTCCCTTAAAGCAGAGGGTGACTATCACGGTGAAGACCGTGAGACTGATAACTTCCTGAATCACTTTCAACTGAATCAGGCTGAAAGGTCCTCCGTTGATGTCCGACCCTATGCGGTTAGCAGGAACCTGAAGGCAATACTCGAAAAAGGCTATCCCCCAGGAAAGCAGAATTACCAGGATCAGCGGCCAGCCGTCGGAGATATGCATCTCCTGCAGTTTCAGGTGTCCGTACCAGGCGAAAGTCATACAGATATTTGATCCTATCAGCAGAAGGATAGTCCACAATACATTCCAATTCATTATAGATTAAATTACTGAAGTTTCGCCAGTGACTATTAATTATTAAGCAACCGGTGCTGCCAGTAAAACTTAATCCCACGTACAGTTCTCTGTTTACTGACACTTCTTTAAAATCCTCATCCTCAGGAGACTAAAGTTTCTCCTGTTTCAACTGTTCTACATAGCGGTCTATGCGGTGGAGTTGTTGAGGAATCTTGATGCTCTGAGGACAGTGGGAGACACATTGGCCACAGCCTATGCAGTGGTCGGCCTGACGCAGACGCTCTACAGAGCGCTTGTAGCCCGTGAGGAAGGCCCTGCGGGCTTCCCTGTAGTTCTCGTCCTGGGAGGAGGCAGTGATCTGACCCTCGTTCAAGCACTTGTTATAGTGGGCGAAGATGCCAGGAATGTCTATGCCGTAAGGGCATGGCATACAGTATTGGCATCCAGTACAAGGGACGGAAGGGTAGCGCAGCATCATAAGCGCAGTGTCCTCCAGAAGAGCGAATTCTTCCTCGCTGCAAGGCTCCAGTGGGGAGAAAGACTTGAGGTTGTCCTGCAGATGCTCCATATAAGTCATTCCGCTCAGCACCGTGAGCACCTTAGGGAAGGAGCCCGCGAAGCGGAAGGCCCAGGAGGCTATGCTGTCCTCGGGACGATGCTCCTTAAGACGAAGGTTCAGGTGCTCAGCCAAGTTCGCAAGACGCCCGCCCAGAAGAGGCTCCATTACTACTACCGGAATATCTCTTTTCTCCAATTCGGCGTAGAGGTAGTCGGCATTATGGTTAATGCCCGAGGCGTGCTTCCAATCCACATAATTCATCTGAATCTGCACGAAATCCCACTGGAATTCCTCGTGACGGGAGAGCAGGTAGTCGAAAGCCTTGAGGTCGCCGTGATAGGAGAAACCCAGGTTCCGGATATGCCCCAGGCGCCTTTCTTCCAGCAGATAATCCAGCAGGCCATTGTCTATGAACCTCTCCATAAGGCTCGGAAGACCTTCACCTATTCCTATGATATGCAGCAGATAATAGTCGATATAGTCAGTATGTAGAGCTTCGAAGGAGTG
Organism: Candidatus Cryptobacteroides sp.; assembly: GCA_051870275.1. GTDB lineage: Bacteria > Bacteroidota > Bacteroidia > Bacteroidales > UBA932 > Cryptobacteroides. The sequence goes on along the minus strand of JBJEBS010000122.1, from coordinate 3,896 downwards.
CTTGTACATCTGCACTGAGCGATCGAAGATCTCCTTAGGGGAAAGCCCTTGGCCTATCATGCTCTGGTTAGAGAGTTTGGTGGCTATGTAGTAAGACTCCCGAGGATGCCTTTTCAGAGCTATACCCGTAGCGGTCTCACTAAGTCCACGGCAATATGGCGGGGCGGTGTCGAAGTAATTGACTCCGTGGGAGAGGGCATAGTCGATAAGTTCGTTCACGCTCTCCTGGTCTATGACATCCCCCTCAGGCCCAGAGGTGAAAGGCCATCTCATACAGCCATAGCCCAGAAGGGAGACTTTGTCTCCACTTTTAGGGTTCAGGCGATAAGTCATAGTGCCTTCAGGGGCGCTTCCAGTGCTCTTGCCGCTCTTAGGCGCGCAGGCCCCGAGGGTGCCGGCTGCGGCCGAAGCCCCGAATATCTTGAGGAAATCCCGTCTGTTAATCTTTCCCATAATCAAATAATTCTGTGTCTTTGGTGACCTTCTACATATATGGCGCTAAACGGCCTGGACGGACAGAGGTTCTCGCAGGCTCCGCAGCCTATGCAACGCTCCGTATCTACCACCGGAATCCTAGGAGAATTCTCCTGTGAAGGGTCCGATTTCACCATTCTGATGGCCCCTACAGGACAGTGTCTGGCACAATTTCCACATTTCACTCCGTCTCTCAGCGGCAGGCAGTTCTCCCTGATCCACACCGCGTGACCTATCTGAATGGAGGATTTCTCCTCCTTTGTAATCTTCCTAATGGCTCCGATCGGGCACACTTCCGAGCATACTGTGCACTCTGGCCGGCAGTAACCTTTCTCGTAGGAGGACTCCGGCTGCATTAGGCTCTCAAGCCTGGTGGAAGGCCTCAGCACATCGTTCGGACAGGCCGACACGCAGAGCTGACAGGCGGTGCAGTGCTGAGCCAGATGCTTGAGCCCCTGCGCCCCAGCCGGCACGATAGGGCAGTCCCGCTGCGGAATCTTCTTATCCTCTATCACTGCGAAGCCCCCGTCCACCTTCCTCTGCTGGGCTTTCACTGTACTTGATGCCAATGCCAATGTCCCTGCGGCCAGGAAGGCCCTGCGGCCTTTGTCGCCTTCTGCTTTCCCTGACTTTTTCTTTCCAAGGGAATAAGAGATGGCTCCGTGCTTGCAGGTGTCCACGCAGTCCATACAGGCAACGCAGCGGCTATAGTCCACCTTGTGTTCCTTTCCGTTGATACAGGAGGATTTGCATTTGCGGGAGCAAAGCCCGCAGGCGTTACACTTGCTCTCATCTATATGAATCTTCAGTAAGGAAAATCTGGAAAGGAAGCCCAGGATAGTGCCCACTGGACAGATGTTGTTACAATAAGCCCTGCCACCTGTCCAGGCGAAAAGGAAGATGATCAGAAAGGTCACCACGGCCACTATCGCGGTCAGGACACTTTTAGCGTGCACGCTGCTTATCATCCTGCCGAAAGCACTGTAAGGGGCTATGAGTGAGGCCAATGGTGTAGCCCCTGCTACCAGGGCTATTATGAAAAGCAGCAGCACCGTGTATCTGAGCCATTTTTTCTCAGGAGTGTAGCTGAAACGGAATTTCTTGCCCTTGCGCATGCCGCTCAGGTGTGAGATTCCATCTTGCAGGACACCCATAGGGCAGATAACAGAGCAATACACTCTTCCGAAAACCAAGGTCAGGATGACAAGCACTCCCACTATTATAAAGTTCAGGGAGAGCATGGCAGGAAGGAGTTGGATTTTCGCCATCCAGCCCAGATACTTGTGAAGTATTCCTGTAGAGTCGAGGAAGAGCAGGATAATTCCCAGGAAGAAGAGCAGGGCGAGCACTCTTCTTATCCACACTAAAGGATGTGTGTGCTGTCTTTTACTTTTCATAGGGACAAATATCGTAAAATACTTTGAAATTAGATAATTTAAGTTTCGCAAGCAGCACAAATCTCTAAATTACAATTAATTAGTTACTTGCGAAACTTGAGTTAGACAAGAAATAATGATTTCAGATCAAACGGAAGGAAGAAACTTCGTCAGATAAGCTCTGACATAGTCTTGGAACTCGGGAGAGTCCACGATGCTGATTTCCTGCATCAGGCCTGCATAGAAGCGGCAGGCTCCGGCATAATTATAGACCTGCGTGTCCAGCAGCCAGTGCTCACCCTCTTTTTTCAGATCTTTCTCTGCCAATGGATATTCTTCTATGAGCAGGTTTTTAGCGTAGTGCGACATCTTCAGCCTGACCCTGTGGAAAGTCTTTCCGCTCAGGTGGAAGATGTCCATTCCGTCCTTATGGTGGGAGGCTTCCTCGCTCCATCCTTCCTCTAATATCTGGACTTCACCTATCCTGTTTACTTTGAAACTCTTGTTCTTATGGTCTTCCAGGTCGTAGGCCCAGACTTCTATGTAGTCAGTGGTAAAGGCGAAGGGCTCTACATATCTGTCCCTGATACTGTGGGTGTTACCGGATTCATAGCTCTTCAGTATGACTTTCTGTTTGTCAGCTATGGCCTTGCCCAGGGCTTCCACGTGGGCGGCGTTACTTCTCTTATCTACATAGTCGGCGATGGAGGTGCAGCCGTAGATGGCTGAGAGCTTGCTTTTCAAGTTCGACTTCAGGCTGTTACTGGGAGTGAGCTGGTCGATGAGGGAATTAACCAGATAGGCCTCCTCCTCGGAGAAGTAGATCAGTCTTTCCAAATCTACTCCGTGAACGGGCATCAGACCCAGCTTATAGACACTGCCGTAAAGTTTGTTTACGACAAAACCCGCCTCCTTGAAACTGTCCAGGTAGCGGTATATGGTCTTAAAAGAAAGGCCCATTTTCTGGGCCAATTCATCTACACTGTAATCTACGTTACTGGAGAGGAGCTTCATAAGCCGAAGCATCCTCTCCAATTTCGGTTGATCCATTAATAGTTCTCTTTGTGAACCTCGAAGTAAGCCTTAGGGTGCTGGCATACAGGGCAGATCTCAGGGGCTTTGGTTCCCACTACGATGTGACCGCAGTTACGGCATTCCCATACTTTAACTTCGCTCTTCTCGAATACCTGAGCGGTCTCGACATTCTTAAGAAGTGCGCGATAGCGCTCCTCATGTCTCTTCTCGATAGCAGCGACTGCGCGGAATTTGGCTGCGAGTTCGTGGAAGCCTTCCTCGTCGGCGGTCTTAGCGAAACCGTCGTACATGTCGGTCCATTCGTAGTTCTCACCCTCAGCTGCAGCTGCCAGGTTCTGTGCAGTATCTCCAATGCCCTGAAGCTCCTTGAACCAGAGCTTAGCGTGCTCCTGTTCGTTCTGAGCTGTCTCGAGGAAGAGGGCAGCTATCTGTTCGAAGCCTTCCTTCTTAGCCTTTGATGCGAAATAAGTGTACTTGTTTCTTGCCTGCGATTCTCCCGCAAAAGCAGTTTCCAGATTTTTCTCGGTCTGGGTTCCTGAATACTTAGTGTCCATTAGTCTAATGTTTAAATAACGTACAAATCTATATAACTTTTGAGTTTTTTCCTATATTACAATTTAATTTTTTTACGGTACTGGGCGGGAGAGGTCCCGTTATGTTTTTTGAAAAAACGTCCGAAAGAGGATTGGTCGGAGAAGTTCATCAGGGAACTGATCTGTTGAATGCTAAGTGTTTCGTCCAGGAGATAAAGTTTGGCTTGGATTATCAGGGCTTTGTTAATCCAGTAAGAAATCGGTTTGTCTGAAAAGGATTTGATGATGTGTGCCAGATATTCCGGAGAAAGACAGAGTTTGTCGGCATAATAGTTAACTTCCCTTCTTTCTTTCGTGTTTTCGAAGATGAGCTGCATAAAGCGGTGAAAGATGTGGTCACTGTTAGATAGTTTAGCCTTATGGTGGGACACCAGCAAACTTCCGGGTCTAGATTTTTGCTAAATGGATAGTTCAAGGG
>JBJEBS010000121.1:0-5772 GCA_051870275.1 Candidatus Cryptobacteroides sp. | reverse complement strand
AACACTCGCCTCTTTTGATACGCTGAGGCACTATCCCGAGCAAAGCCGAGAAGAAATTCTCCAGAGAGAAAATCTCTTTCTCCAGCGAGACCATCGACTGCTGAGCCTTCAGCAGACTCGCCCTTGCCATAGACACCGCGACGAGATCGGACTCTCCAGCCACCATCAAAGCAGACAATATATTCACCGTCTCCTCCCAATTCGCCACAGTCTGCTTCGTGACATTCAGCTGCTTGTCCAGAAGAATCAGGGAATAATACATCTCCGCCACGTGTGCAATTAGCTGAGTCTGAACTGCTTGCACATACGCTTCACTCCTTTCAAGCTCCTCGGCATTCTGCTTTTTCGCATTAGAAAGCCGCCCGAACAAATCGATTTCCCACTCTGAGCTCAAGGCCAATTTGTTTGTCAGCCCTCCCCCACCCGTACTGCTCACCCCGCTCTCCATTTCGAGTTCCAAGGAAGGTAAGAAGGCCAATTTTGATGCATTTAAAGCAGCCATAGCCTCTTCGAGCTTCAATCGGGCAATTCCCATATCCGAATTATTCTCCAGGCCAACTTCAATCCATTCTACGAGCAGTGGATCAGTAAAAAGATCCTTCCAGGAAAGAGATGCAAGAAAAGTAGAGTCGCTGTCAGTGGATATAGAATCCCGATACAGCCCGTCAATAGGCAGTTGCTCTGGCCGCTGGTAATCAGAATATACACCGCAACTGCAAAGCATGAAAAGCAAAACAGCAAAGGACAAAAGTTTAGGTCTGCGGTGTATCTTTTCCTGCAATCTCTGCATAATAGTAAAGAGCACAGGCGTTATGAACAGGAGGGCAAAGGTTCCGAGAGTCATTCCGGCAGCCGTTCCCACTCCCAGAGAAATGTTCCCATTCTTACCAGCGCCTGTGGAGAAGATCAGAGGAAGCAGACCCACGATCATAGTAAGGGCAGTCATAAGAATAGGACGAAGACGCTCCTTGGCAGCTCTTAAAGCCGCTTCGTTAATGCTCATACCTTGCTGACGGTAATGTTGGGCAAGTTCAGTAATAAGTATGGCCGTCTTAGCTAAAAGACCGATAAGCATAATGACACCGGTCTGAAGATATATGTTGTTTTCCAAGCCTAAGAGCCAGGTGAAGAGGAAACTGCCCATAAGTCCTACAGGCACAGACAGAATCACAGCCAGAGGAATGATAAAACTCTCATAAAGAGCGGAAAGAATCAGATATACCAAGACTATGCACAAAAGCATAATAAGAACTGTATTATTCTGACTGCCAGACTCTTCACGAGTCATTCCGCTGAATTCATAACCATATCCGGTAGGCAGATAATTATCAGCCGTCTGCCGGACTGCTTTAATGGCATCTCCGGAACTATAGCCTTCTGCAGGAGAGCCGTTTACTGCTATGGAGCCGAACATATTGAAACGGTTCAAAACTTCCGGTCCATAGACCTTTTCGAGACTGATAAACTGGGCTATCGGAGCCATGCCCGAATCGGTACGGACGAATACATTATCCAGAGACTCCGGTTCCAAGCGATACTCTGCAGAAGCCTGCAACATCACTCTATACACTTTAGAGAAACGGTTAATATCCGAGGAATACAGGCCTCCATAGTATCCGGACAGAACGGAGAGCACATCCTCCGGGGAGATTCCAGACCTAAGGCACTTGGCCGCATCCACTTCCACCCTGTACTGAGGATAGTTGATATTGAAGGAAGTATATGCCATCCCTATCTCAGGACGTTTGTTCAACTCCTCCACAAAATTCTGAGTCACGGCATAAAAATCTGCCACATCTCCGCCAGTCTTGTCCTGGGTGTACATCTCGAAGCCATCAGTCATACCGAAACCCACGACCATAGGAGGTGAATAAGCAAATATCTCAGCTCCTTTTATATCAGTAGTTCTTCTATACACTTCAGCGATAACCTCATCCACACTGTCTCCCTTGCCCTTTCGTTCTGACCAAGGCTTCAAGCGCACGATCAGAAGTCCGGAAGAAGAACTCTTTCCGGAGATAACGCCAAAGCCAGGATTCTTCGCATAAGTCTGAATCTGAGGAATATCCTTTATGGCAGCTTCCACTTCATCCATAACAGCCTTAGTCTGATGCAGGGAACTGCCAGGAGCTGTGGTAACATTCACGAAAAACATACCCTGATCCTCATTCGGAACCAAGCCGGTCTTAGTATTCTTCATAGACACCACCAGAAGCACCAGAGCCAAAAGCAGAAGAAAGCAGGCTATCAACTTATGTTTTAACAAAAATTTCACTCCCCTTCCATAATGAAGTTTCAGAGCTTCGAAAGAAGTGTTGAAAGACTTTCTGAACCTGTCCTGCCAACTCCGTTTCTCCTTAGAGCCCGTAGCCGGTTTTAAAAGCAAAGCACATAGAGCAGGACTTAAAGTCAAGGCATTCAGAGCCGAGAAGCCCACTGCCACAGCCATAGTCAGACCGAACTGCTGAAAGAATTTTCCGGAAGTGCCGGAGATGAAAGACACGGGGATAAACACCGCCATAAAGACAAGTGTACTAATCAATATGGCCGTCGTTACTCCACTCATACCCTCCACGGTCGCCTTATATGCCGACTGTTCCCCCGAGTCTATCTTAGCCTGAACCGCCTCCACCACTATTATGGCATTGTCCACCACAGTTCCTATGGACAGCACTAAAGCGAAAAGTGTCAGAAGATTAATAGTGAATCCCAAAAGGGAAAGAACAAAGAATGTACCTATCATGGACACAAGCATACTTATGGTCGGAATCAAAGTCAGGCGTCCGTTCTGAAGAAAGATATATACAACCAGAATTACCAGCAACATAGCTTCCAGCAAAGTCATCAGTACATTCTTGATGGAGGCATCCAGAAAGTCCTTCACATTCTGAGTGATGCTAATCTTTACCCCTGGAGGGAAAGATGGCTCCAGTTCTTCGAAAAGAGCCTCCACTTCACTTACTATCTCACTGGCATTGGAACCGGCGATCTGGGTAATCATACAGGTAGTCCCCGGATGTCCGTCTGCTTCTCCGCTCATGGAATAATCCTGAGCTCCGAGCTTTATGTCTGCGACATCCTTCAGCCTTAACACCTCCCCGTCAGAAAGTGCCCTGATGGCTATCTCCCCGAATTCTTCAGGCGTCTCATAGCGACCCCTATATTTCAAGGCGTATTGGAAAGTATTGTCCGAACTTTCCCCGAAATTTCCCGCAGGATACTCCAGATTCTGTGCTCCGACAGCCGCAGATATATCCGAGGGCGTCAGTTCATACTGAGCCATCTTCTCAGGGTTCAGCCAGATCCTTATGGCATAATCTGAGCCTATGACATCCACACCTCCTACTCCCTGTATTCTTAGAATACGTGGTACTATGTTAATCTTCAAGTAATTACTCAAAAAGAGATCATCGAAAGCATCGTCGCTGCTATCGAGATTAAAGATCATCACCTGACTGCTCTGCTGCTTGCTCACCTTCACTCCACTCTTGGTAACTTCAGCGGGAAGCTGTCCGCTTGCTTCAGATACTCTGTTCTGAACGTTCACAGTCGCCATATCCGCATTAGTGCCCTGCTTGAAATATACCTTTATGGAAGCATTTCCGTTATTATCGGCATCAGAAGTCATATAGATCATGTTCTCCACTCCGTTAATCTTTTCCTCAAGAGGGATAATCACACTCTTCTGAATGGTCTGAGCATCAGCTCCCGTGTAAGAAGCCTCCACCATTACCGTAGGCGTAGAGATATCAGGATACTGCTCCACAGGCAGAGACGTCAGAGCTATAATGCCAAGCAGAACGATGACTATGGATATTACTGAAGACAGAATGGGTCTGTCTATAAAAGTCTTGAAATTCATAAGCATTTTACCTTGGTTCCATTTTTTACGAGTCCAGCACCTTCTGATATTATCACATCTCCTACGGACAATCCAGAAGTAACCACATAAGTCGAACCGTCGTTAACAGGATACACTCCTATCTCCTGTGATTGGGCGATTCCATCCACCACTTTATACACAAATTTTTTATCCTGTAACTCGTAAGTCGCTCCCTGAGGAATAACAATTACGTCTTTCAACTCAAAAGGGAAGATTACACTGCCTGAACCTCCACTAAGCAATATCTTCTCTCCATTCGGAAATATGGAACGCACGCTCACCGCACCTGTCTTCTTATCTATAACCCCGCTGATGCTTTCCACCTTTCCCTTATACTGGTAGATATCTCCCGTGCTAAGACTAAGACTCAGTTCAGGCATAGCCTTGATGGCAGCTTCCAGGGATCCGGAGCTTTGAGTTAACTGAAGCAACTGATTCTCGGAAAGAGAAAAATAGACATACATCTGGGTATTGTCTGATACCGTAGTCAATGCCGTGGCCGTGGATGGCCCTACCAGAGAACCCACTCTGAAAGGCAAAGTACCCACCACTCCATCCGACGGGCTTTTGATTACAGTATATGAGTAATCATTCTTCGCACTCCTGAGCTGCGCTTCAGCCTGAAGCAAAGAAGCCTGAGCACTTTTCAAATTAATGGCAGAAAGATTCAAGTCATATTCAGAGATGACCGATTTGGCATAGAGGGCTTTCTTAGCCTCAAAAGTCTGACTTGCAGTTTCCACTTCTGCCTCGGCAAGAGCCAGATTGGCCTTGGCAGTCTCAACTGCGGCTTTATAGGATACCTGATCTAAAGTAAACAGTGGCTGTCCTGTCTTTACTGTCTGACCTTCCTGAACATGTATTCCAGTAATCAGCGCTGAGATCTGAGCCCTTATCTCGACATCCTGTTTGCCCCTGATAGATGCCGAATAGTTTCGTGACAATGTCTTGTCAGACAGGCTGATTGTCATCGTGGGATAAGCCTCTGCCTGAAGCTGAGGATTATCCGAGACTGAATTCTTACAAGCTGTAATAAGCAGGCTCATACATACCCAAGCGCCTGCACATTTAATCAATTCTCTTCTCATCGTAAAAAAAAAAAACTTTGCCGAACTGCTTTGCAAAAATAGAGCACACAATGCCATTATTCTTAGACCCAATCCGCTGAAAAATATACCGTTTTTGAAGAATCTGAATATAATTGAGGGAATGCGGCCTGGAATTAGTAACTTAACAGAGAAAAACAGTCCGTCATATGAATAAGATTATAAACTTGGAGATAGGCACCCTCCCACTGCTGTCCGAGCAGCAGATTCCTTCCTACGAATACGGGGACCTTTTAGAGATTCTGATTTTAAAAGGTACTATTCTTAATGAAATCACGGACCGAGACATCTCCATCCCTATAAAGACCAATGCCTGGAACATCATTCTGACAGTGGCTGGTTCCGCTCATTTTGAGGTGGACACGGAATGTTATGAATTGAAAGCCGATTCTAGCCTGAATCTTATAGGGCCCAAAGTCCTTCAGAACGTTACTTTCACTGAAGACTACAGAGGCTACCACATTATAGTCAAAAACAGTTATTACGACGATATTTTCAAAGAAGGCAGACACTTGACTCCCGACACGGCGATGTACAAGACCCACTCCCCCTATGATCAGCTTTCCTCAGAAGACAGCCACATTCTGGAGAACCGCATTCTGGAGCTCATAAAAACCATAAAAAACAAAGAACACTTGTGGTATAGTAAAATGGTGGAAAGTCAAGTAAAAATCTTCCTAATGGAAATCGGAAACATTCTATACACCAAACTACCTTCGGACCATAAGGGCTCACTTGCAAAGTTCCGGGTTTGCTATCCGTAGATTTTGCCGACCCGGTACA